>JAMNZB010000072.1 GCA_023622515.1 Bacillota bacterium
TAAAATTACTTCCTCAAAAGTCTTTTCAAGGGCTCGTTTGTGTTTCGTCTGCTATTCAATTTTCAAAGTCCATTCTCTCGACCGCTCTTTTGAGCGCTTGACAATACTAGCAAAAACTTACTAAGTCTGTCAAATACTTTTTTCGATTTGTTGAATTTGTCTATTTTTAAAGTTTTCTCTTTTTTACCTTTGTCTATTTGTTTGGCTATTTGCTCTTTTTAGCAGACCTTTAATGCTGGCTTAACCTAGTCAAAGCACATAGCCTCAGCGGCCGGTAAGCTCCCACGGATTCTATTCAATGAAGCTCGCTTAGCTATAAAGCAAAAAACAGTCGGTGCTTCTAACCAAAACGAGACTGAGTATCCGGCTCTACTTTTTCTAGGATCATAGATGTCATGGTCTCTTTGATATGGTTGGTAGCCAATAATTTATCATGCAACATGGTTAAATCATTTGTTGACCCGGCCCGAACCCGGAGCATCAGGCTATACTGCCCTGTAATCCGCTCACAAGACAAAATATAGTGATTGGAATTTGACAGCTCCATGATTTCCTCAATGAGGTTTGTGAAATTTTGTGTATCGACCCACAAATTAATCATGGCGTGAATGGGAAGACCGAGCTTATCCCAATTTAACTCTGCTGTATAGGACTTTATGACACCTGAATCAGTCAGTTTCTGTACGCGTTTATGTATAGCCGGCCTGGTCATACCAAGTTCTTTGGAAATGGCCTCATGGGTCATACGCCCATCCTTTCTAAGGAGTTGGACGATTTTTAAGTCTATATCATCTAAGCGTGGCATAATTTCCCTCCACAAATATTTCCTATATATTTTAGCGCTTCTAAGATTCAACTTAACTTCGGCTAAACCGGGACAAAGAAAGATCTTGAATCTTTTCGTATTGTTAGATTAGCAATATTCGCTCCTTTCGTCAAATTCCAGAGGAGTTGCATCCGCTTTTGGCACTTTTGTTAACTTGTTCCTATATGAGAAATGCCTCCGCAAAAACCGGCGGAGGCATTTCTCTATGGAGACGGACACATTCTGTGTGCAGAATCTTATTCTTTTTTCGGAAGACTTATCCGCTCATGGGCACTTCTTGTCCTGAGCGAATAGTCCCTCTTGTAGCGGAGCTTTATTCTTCTTCCATAAAGGGATACTCAACCAGGGTATCCGGCACAAAGTTTTCCTTAATGACCCTGGGGCTTGTCCAGCGTACCATATTAAAGATACTACCTGCTTTATCATTGGTTCCCGAAGCTCTGGCACCGCCAAAGGGTTGCTGACCAACAACAGCACCTGTCGGTTTGTCGTTGATATAGAAGTTTCCGGCCGCATGCCTAAAGGCTTTCTCAAGCTGAATAATAGCCTCCCTGTCCTGGGCAAAAATGGCACCCGTTAAGGCGTAAGGGCTTGTGCTTTCACAGAGGGCAACCGCTTCTTCTAATTCATCATCTTCATACACATAGACCGTTAATACCGGGCCGAAGATTTCTTCTTCCATTGTTTTGAAATGGGGGTCTTTTGTTTCGATAATGGTTGGTCTGATAAAGTAGCCCTTTGATTTGTCATAGGAACCGCAAAGGACTTCTGCATCGCCACTTTCCCGAGCATAATCAATGTAGGAGGCAATGCTGTCGAAGGCACTTTCATCAATGACAGCGGTCATGAAGTTTCTGAAGTCTCTGGGATCGCCCATGCGAATAGCTTCGGTCTTATCGACTAAAGGCTTTTTTATGTCTTGCCAAATAGACCTGGGGATATAGGCACGAGAAGCCGCGGAACATTTTTGTCCCTGATATTCGAAGGCTCCCCGGATCATGGCCGGAACCAGGATATCTTTATTGGCGCTGGGGTGGGCAAAGATAAAGTCTTTACCGCCTGTTTCGCCAACAAGGCGTGGATACTGCTCATAGTTGGCAATATTTTTACCGATATCTGCCCAAATTGTATTGAAGGTATTGCTTGAGCCTGTAAAGTGAAAACCACCGAGACGAGGGTCAGAAAGGACATAGTCTGAAGCATCTCTTCCACTACAAGGAACAAAGTTTATGACGCCATCCGGCAAGCCTGCTTCTTTTAAGAGCAAGTAAATATAGTAGTTGGATAAGGCGGCTGTTCTTGCCGGTTTCCAAACAACGACATTCCCCATGATAGCCGGGGCAATAGCAAGGTTGCCACCAATAGAGCTGAAGTTAAAGGGAGAAATTGCCATAATAAAGCCATCGAGCGCCCTATATTCTGTTCTGTTCCATATATTTTTAACACTTAAGGGCTGTTCCTTATAAAGTTCGGCAGCAAATTGAACGTCAAAACGTAAGAAGTCACAAAGTTCTGCAGCGGCATCGATTTCTGCCTGATAGCAAGTTTTGGACTGGCCTAGCATCGTCGAGGCATTAATTTTGTCACGCCAGGGACCGGAGAGGAGGTCTGCGGCCTTCAAAAAGATGGCTGCCCGGTGGGTAAAAGGCATGGCTTCCCATTCTGCCTTTGCTTCCATTGCTGCATCAACAGCCATTTTCAATTCTTTTTCACCGGCTAGGCTATATTCGGCAAGGACATGGCCGTGGTCATGAGGCATGACAACCTTACCCTTTTTCTCCGTATAGACTTCTTTTCCCCCAATAATCAAGGGAATCTGGACAACTTCTGCACTTTGCTTCTCTAGTTCTGCCTTCAAGCTTGCTTTTTCCGCACTTCCCGGCGCATAAGACAAGACCGGCTCATTTACTGCTTTAGGAATTGGACAATACGAATTATACATTTTCTCACCTTTCTTCTTTCAACTTTACTTTCTGTTTTTTCTGAGCTATTAGAACATAAGCCTAATAGCGAGGCCTTGGGGGGCAGGCAGTAAAACTGCCTGCCAAACTATCCCCTATGCTTTTGTTTTGCTTTCCTATTTTTAAATCACTTGCTCTGTTCTGGCAATGATTTCATCTTGCAGGACCTTATCCAAATTCTTGAAATAGTCACTATATCCTGCAACGCGAACAATTAAGTTTTCGTACTCTTGAGGGTTGTTTTGTGCATCAATGAGAGTTTCCCGCGAAACAACATTGAACTGAATATGGTGGCCGCCCATGCGGAAGTAGGCACGAACCAGCGCCGCCATCCCGCTTAGACCCTTCTCTCCCGCAACGATGCCGGGGGTAAACTTTTGATTCAGGAGGGTGCCACCCGTCTTGCTGTGGTCCATCTTTGCTGCTGATGCAACAACCCCTGTAGGGCCGATTCGGTCTGCTCCCTTGGAGGGTGAAATACCATCCGCAAGTGGTAAACCGCTCTTTCTGCCTTCCGGCAAGGCGGAAATGACAGAGCCAAAATAGACATGGCAGGTTGTGGGCAGCATATCAACATGGTGGACACCGCCACGCGGGGCAAGCCGGCCGTCAACCATACTATGGTAGAGGTCAAATTGCTCGACCAGGATGGCATCGGCATAATCATCATTATTTCCGTACTTGGGGGTGCGATTATAAACGTAGTCGTGCAACTTGTCATGCCCTGCAAAATTATCTTTCAGGGCTTGCACGAGTTCTTCCCAGCTAAAGTTTTGCTGGTCAAAAATATTATATTTTATAGCGGAAAAGCTATCCGTTAAGTTGGCAATACCAACACCTTGAATATAGCTTGTGTTATATCTTGCTCCGCCGGAGTTGTAGTCTAAGCCTTTGCTTATACAGTCATCAGTAACCACGGATAGGAAGGGGACCTGCATGACCTCGGAGAAGATATCACCGATAATCATGTTGCCACGGACTTTAATATCGATAAAATGTTTTAACTGTTTGGTATAGGCCTCAAGCAATTCTTCATAACTGGTAAAGTCGGTAACCTCACCTGTCTTCAGACCAAGCTGCTTACCACTTTGCGGGTCAATCCCGTTATGCAAGGTTAATTCCAGAATCTTAGGCAGGTTGAAATAACCGGTCAGGATATAGGCCTCTTTTCCGAAGGCTCCTGCTTCTACACAACCGCTTGTGCCGCCTTGTCTGGCATCAATAAGGTCCTTACCCTGGTTGACCAGCTCTTTGATGACCATATCACAGTTGAAGATAGAAGGTTGCCCATAGCCCGTTCTGGTAATATCAATCGCTTTCTTTAGGAATGCATCCGGTGTCTTGTGGCTGATTTGAACATTGGAGCCGGGTTGGAGCATTCTCATCTCACGAATGACATCAAGAACAAGATAGCTTAATTCGTTAACACCATCTTCACCCTCATCGTTCAAGCCGCCGACATTAATGGTACAGAAGTCAAAATAGGTGCTGCTTTCTTTTAAAGTAATACCTACCTTAGGGGGGGCCGGTTGATTGTTAAACTTAATCCAGAAGCATTGGAGAATTTCTTCGGCTTCTTCCTTGGTCATGCTGCCATCGGCAAGTTCTCTTGCGTAGAAGGGGTAGAGGTGTTGGTCAATACGACCGGGGTTGTAGGAGTCCCAGGGGTTCAGCTCCGTAACGACCCCAAGGTGGACAAACCAGTACATTTGAATGGCTTCCGTAAAAGTTCTGGGGGCATAGCGGGGGACGCGACGACAGGTTTCGACAATCTTCTCCAGCTCCGCCTTACGCACAGGGTCTGTACAGGCCGCAGCCAGTTTTTCTGCTTCATCGGCATAGCGATCAGCTTGAATAATCAGGGCATCGCAGGCAATATCCATAGCCTTCAGGTGTTCCTTCTTTTTGGGAGCCTCAGGATCCGTAAAGAAATCAAGGTCGGCTATAGCTTTAGCAATTTTTTCTTTAAAGTCCAGGAAACCATATTTGTAGATTTTTCCGTCACCGGCTGTATGGCCGGGGCCCCGTTGCTCCATAAACTCAGTAAAGATTCCGGCAGCATAGGCCTCTCTCCACTCGTCATCAACCCTCTCCAAGAGCATGTGGCGGGTTGAACGATTCTTCCAGAAAGGAATAATTTCTTCTTCTTGTATTCTTCTTGCTTCATCGGAGACCTTGAAGGAAATTTGATCCCGGGAATCCATGATGTCAAAGTCTTCCAGAGTATGGCAGCATAGCTCGGGGAAGGTCGGCGTGGCTTGCGGACCCTCGCAGCGCTCTCCGACGATTAATTCACCTTCATTGATACAGATCGTTTTCGTTTCCATAATTTCTTTGAAGGCGAGGGCTCTAAGCACCGGATAAGAAACAGAACCTAAATATTCCTTATAAACCCTTGTTACAGCCTGGGCTCTTTCCATCGAGATATAGGGGGCTGTATTTACGCTTTGCTCTCTTAATTTTTCAACTCTTTTTGTTTTCATTCTTGCTCCTTTCTTGGCCTTATCCACCGATAAGTACATTTCCGTAGTTCCTTAACTCTTTTTCCATCTCTGCCAGCTCCTCTTCTGAGGGTGTATAGAAATCGGCACTCTTTAAGTCTTTCCACAATTTTTCGTATTTGTGCTTGCCATGACTATGGTATGGCAAGAGGTGTATATTGCGGACCTTCACCTCGCTTAACAAGGCTCGCGTCTTGCTTACAAACTGTTCGGTAAGATTGTATCCCCCGATAACCGGTATTCTTAAATCGATTAGGGCGCCTTTTGCAGAAAGTTTTTTTAGGTTTCCCTCAATCAGATTGTAATCGGCTTTTGTGTATTCATATAAAAGTTTCGGATCATTGTGTTTCCAGTCATAGAGAATGAGATCCGTGTAGGGCAGGACCTTTTCCAAGGAAGAAAAACTTGCTTGCCCTGATGTATCCAGGGCAACATGGATATCACGCTCCTTGAGGATCTTAGCAACTGCCGCAACAAAATCGGCTTGACCTAAGGGTTCCCCGCCTGAAAAAGTCACCCCACCTCCACTTTCCTCGAAGAAAATCTTATCCTTGAGCAACTCTCCAGCTAACTCTTCAGGACTCCAATCTTCTCCCTTTTCTTGCAAGGCAGAAAAGTAACAGGCATTAATGCAGGCAAAACAGTGTATACACTTCTCTTTGTAGTATACAAGCTTCTCGCCCTTGTCAGAGGTATCATCTGTGACAAATTCAATGGCTCCCTCGGGACATGCCGCAACACAATTCTTGCAGGACACACAGTTTTTTGCATCCCACATGATTTCTTTTTCATACCAAAGACCTTCGGGGTTGTGGCACCAGACACAACGCAAGGGGCAGCCCTTGAGGAAAACAGTGGTTCTCACCCCGGGACCGTCATGGATGGAAAAATGTTGGATGCTAAATATCGTTCCGCGCATATCTTCTTATTCACCTAACCTCTTTACAAATTTTTATGCTTCGTAAACAAGTTTTCCTTTCTGCCATGTTTTTTCTACCCTTGCCGCTACCTCCAAGCAGGGAATACCGGAAAACAAAGCCAGGTCAGCTTCTTTTCCTACTTCAATAGAGCCCACATAGTCATCAATACCCAAAATAATGGCAGGATTCAGGGTCAGCATGACTATGGCCCGCCTATAATCCAAGCCTTGGCGAACCGCTTCGCCGGCATGTTGGATTAAGGAATCGACCGCAATAATCGGTGAATCGGAAATGATTGAACAGCAGACACCGGCTTGATCTAAGGCAACAAGAGCTTCCGGGTCAATTTTTCTTGCTTCACCCGGAGTAGTCAGAGACCCCATAGGGCCAAAGCAAACATAGGGTTTGGCCTCAATAATATCCTCAAGGTAGTCGCTGGCTCCCCACACGTGTTCTAAAGAAAAAGCAGCCCCCACAAATTTGGCCAGTTCAATCGCTGTGGGAATATCATATTGGGTACAATGTATTTTAAGCGGCATTTCTCCCCGAAAGACGGGCAGAGTAGCTTCAAAATCCACATTATAGTCAACTTTTTCCCCCTTCTCTTTTTTCTCATAATAGTCTCTGGCTTTGCTAAAGAAAGCCTTAGCCATGGGGGGAATACTCATTCTGGTAGAAGGGGCTTGTGACCGGCTGCCATAGGTTAAAATAGGATTCCCACCCAGGGCTATTTTGCAGGCCGCCTTTTCTCTGACCAGCATCTCGGCTAAATTATCCCCTGAAGTTTTAACTATAGAAGCAATACCATTAAAAAGACTTCCGCTACCCGGGCAAACCATCAGGGTCGTAATCCCCATCCTCCGGCAGCTGTCAAAATCTTTGGAAAGGGGATTAATCGAATAAAAAGCTATCGGGGCCGCACTCATGGGATTGGTCATTTCATTTAGGTCATCGAGCTCCCGGTCATAGGAAAAATCCATACCGCCAATATGAGAATGGGCATCAATCAAACCCGGAAGAAGTACTTTCCCCCTTGCATCAACTACTTCTTCCCCCGGTTTTGCCACAAGACTCTCTGCAATCTCGCAAATAAAACCATCCTCTACCCGCACAGAACCGGGATTGAGTTCCTCGCCGTTTCCGATAAAAATATGGGCGTTTTTAATAAGCATAAGCGGCCTCTTTCTCTTCACCTCGATAAACGATATCTCCTTTAATCATGGTCCATTCAATTTGTGCGGAATAATAGGCGAGATAGTCTTCATTTGTAAGAACCAAGTCAGCCCATTTTCCCTCTTCAATAGAACCGATACGGTCTTCCAGACCTAAAATTTTCGCCGGATTAAGGGTCATGATTTTTAACACATCTTCCTTAGCCAGGCCGGCTTCTAAGAAACGGGCAAGATTCCAAAAATAATGGACACGGCCACTTGCCCCACGCGGTGAATCACTTGTAAAGCTTACGGGGATATCGGCTCGCAGGAGTTTTTCAACCAGGGCTAAGTTAATATCGGCATAAGAGGCATGGGACAAATAAATCTGGTCTGCGAAAATAAGCGGAATCCGCTTTTCAACCAGTTCATCAATCATATGGGCAAATTCAAAACAGCCCACAAAAACCAGTCTGACTTTCGGGTAATTTTCAAAGAAGGCCAGTGCAGAAGCCATATCCTGATACTTTCTTGTATCCAGAAACAAAGGAGTCTTGCCGGATAAAATGCTCTGACGCACAGCCTCTTCGGGCTCGATAGTGTGTTCCTGCTCAAAATAGGCTTTAAGTAAAGCAAAAATCCCCATCCTGGTCATCGGTTTTTCATTCTTCGTCCCGTAGACCTCGTTTACGGAACGGCCAACCGCCCCACGAATACCAATATCTCGCGAAATAAGCATCTTGCGGGGATTTGTTCCGGACGTATGAAAGGCAGCCATCCGGCCGCCCAGTATATTGGCCGATCCGGGAGCCGAACCCAGAGCTGTAACACCGACACTAGGTATGTTTTCCATGGCAAGCTCACTAGGGTTAAAGGCATAATAGACATCCGAAAGCGGTGTTAAAGGGTAGGAACTTTCATCGGTATCCGGCTGTCTGAAGGTGACATTTTGGCTACCTAGAACTGTACAGGGTTGAATAAAACCGGGATATAAATGTTTGCCTTCAGCCTCGAAAACTTCCCCTTTTTCGCCCGGCAAACTCCCCTCAACAACCCGCTCGATGATACCATGTTTAACAAGAACAGAACCCACAAAAGGCTCCCGACCGTTCCCAACATGAATCATGGCATTTTGAATGATCATACTCACTTTTTGTATTGACCTCGTATTATCAATATATTTTTACTTCAACTGACTGTATTCTTTTTCTTGGTGGAACACAGGGATAGCTTAGGGGCTATTTTCGTTTTGTATTTGATTATTCTTTGCTCCAAACAACACAAGTCCTCTTAACGCTCAAAAACGTTAAGATTCCTCCAAAAAGGCTTGGGTAGCAGGCAAGGCCTGCTACCCGGATTTAGCTTATCAGCTATCTTGCTTTAATATAAACTTTTGTGAAGTCTGTGCTGGCAAAGGTGCTGGAGTTGTATCCACCAATATAGTCAGCAACATAGAAGTTTGACATTCCGATGTAGCTCGGAGAAATAATACCGGTACCAACGAGGAGACTTTCTGCCTCAAGATAGGCCAAAGCTTTTTCCTGAGGATCAGCGATGAGGCTTGCTTCTTCTAAGATTTCAGCAAACCTGTCGGCATCTTCCCCGGTCCAACCGGACTTGGGAGAATCAAAGTAACCATCTGTGGGGTGGAAAATACTAAGCAGACCGTTAGGATCATTGTAGTATGGACCCCAGCCGGATGTGACGATATCGTAATCACCCTCATCGACTTTATCCCACATGATGTTCCATTCAAGCATGTCAATTTTGACTTCTACCCCTAAATTGGTTCTCCACTCTTGGACCATCCATTCGGCGAGGGTTTTTGAGAACTCAGCTGTACCGCGGCTGGAGAGTGTTACATCAACATTTGCGGGGTCGGGATCAAGTCCTGCTTCTTCAAGGCCTTCAATAAGGAGGGCTTTGGGATCAGGATATTCTTCTTTTAATTGTGTTACAAAGTGGTTTTTCCCCTCAACAAGTTCTGTATAGGAGGTGGTACCAACGTTCATTACATCAGGAATCATACTGGCCAGCGGGAAGCCAAGACCATTCAAGACCTCTTCAACCATACGGTCACGATCATAACCAATCATGAAAGCCATACGAATCTTAGGATGCTTGAAGTATTCATTGCTTGCGTTGAAGCTGTAGAATTCCGGAGCGGAGGCAGGGATATTCCATTTTTCAAATCTGCCTTCTGCCTCAATCAATTCTTGCC
This sequence comes from Bacillota bacterium, assembly GCA_023622515.1. Taxonomy (GTDB): domain Bacteria; phylum Bacillota; class Clostridia; order Saccharofermentanales; family DTU023; genus SFFI01. The sequence continues at coordinate 9,581 of JAMNZB010000072.1, forward strand.
AGTTAGGATCGGATGTTCCGACAACGTCAATTTGGCCGGACAGTAAGGCCTGTACTGCTGTTTGTGTTTCACTGATAATGCTCATCTCTATACGTTGGAGGGCAACATTTTCGGCATTCCAGTAGTTCTCATTTTTGACGTAGTGGTTATGTGTATTGGTTTCCCAGACTTCAGGAACAAAGGGGCCATTATAAACGGCTTTATCAATGCTGGAACCATACTCATCGCCCAATTCTTCGTAGACGTCTTCACGAACCGGCTTAATTCCGGAAAGGAGTTCTAAGAAGTAGCTGTAGGGTTTTTCCAGTTGGATTTCCAGGGTGTGGTCATCAAGTGCTTTTACGCCGATGTCATCAGGCAAGGCGGTGTATTCTTCGCTTTCCCCGTCATTGTATAAGCTTTCTTTAAAATTGACGATAACCCCATCAAACAACCAGGCATTGGTCGAACCGGTTGCCGGATCAGCCATCTTTTTATAGGTATACTCAAAGTCATGTGCCGTATTGGGAACACCATCATTCCAGACAAGGCCTTCTCTGAGATGGAAGGTATAGGTCAAGCCATCTTCGCTGATATCCCAGGATTCAGCAATACCGGGCTCAATACCTGTAGCGGCATCTTCCAGAGGCACTTCTTTTACCAGAGTCTCTAAAACCAAGTTCTGGGCACCATTGTCCGGAGCGGTTGTGTTAATCAAGGGGTTGAAACCGATAACGGCAGATCTGGTACTTGCCCGGTAGATTTGCTCCTCGGGCGGGGCAAGGTCGCGCTCTTCTTCTGCATAAACAAAAGAAAGGGGCAACAAGGCAAAAACTAAAAGAGCAATAAATAGTTTCTTCAGATTTCTCATTTTTTCTTTAAATCTCCTTCTGATTGTTGTTTGCGTGTTACGTTACGCTTGGGGAACTAAATGACAAGCACAATAGTGGTCTTTAGTTACTTCAATGAATTCCGGTGTTTTTTGCCTGCAAATATCTTCCACATATTTGCATCTCGGAGCAAAACGACAACCGGGACTCGGGTTGATGGGACTGGATACCTCTCCTTCAAGAATTTGGTATTTTTTATTTCTTTCAATTTCAGGATCCGCTTCCGGAATCGCTGAAAGGAGGGCCTGGGTATAAGGATGCTTCGGCGAAGCATAGAGTTCTTCACTGCCGGCTAATTCAACCAATTGGCCAAGGTACATAACCCCTACCCGGTCAGAAATATGACGAACCATAGACAGGTCATGGGCAATGAAGAGGTAGGTTAAATGTCTGCTTTCTTGCAGTTCAATCAGCAAGTTAACGATTTGCGCCTGAATAGATACGTCAAGGGCAGAAACCGGTTCATCCAGCACGATAAAGTCCGGATCCAGAACAAGTGCCCTGGCAATACCAATCCGTTGCCTTTGGCCACCGGAGAATTCATGGGGGAAACGCGAAGCGTGTTCCTTATTAAGACCAACAAGGTCCAAATAGTAGCGCACCCGTTCTTCCAACTCCCGGTCCCCCTCGTGGAGGCCATGAATCTGCAAGCCTTCACCGACAATATCCGCTACCGTCATTCTGGGATTCAGAGAAGCATAGGGGTCTTGGAAGATAATCTGTGCGCTTCTTGTATGTTCAAAGCGCTCGCGGCTGCTCTGTTTAAAAATATCACTCCCTTTATAGAGAACTTCTCCATCCGTCGGGGAAATCAGCCCCATGATTGTTTTACCGCAGGTTGTCTTTCCACAACCGGACTCACCAACAAGGCCTAGAGTCTCCCCCTTATAGATGTCAAAGCTGACATCATCGACGGCCGTTAAATATTTATGGCGGCCAACTCTGAAATATTTTTTTAGATTTTTTACTTCTACTAGTTTTTGCATACAGGAGCTCCTCCTACCAAAAAGCTTTGCGGCAAGCCACTCTTATCTGCGCGAGCATCATGCAACCAACAAGAGGCCCTGTGTTTCTCATTGAAAACAAATTCCGGCGGCTTCTGCTTGTTACAGATGTTCATGGCAAATTCACATCTTGGGGCAAAGGGGCATGCTGCACCCTTTAAGGTTAAATCGGGCGGTTTGCCCTCTAAAGAATACAGTTTCGATTTACGTTCACTTTTTACAGTGGGCACAGACTCAAGCAAGGCTCTGGTATAAGGGTGCTTAGCCTCATAGAAAATATCGTCCGCATCCCCACGCTCGAGAATCTTTCCGGCATACATAACCTGGATCCGGTCCGCCACAGAGGCGACAATCCCGAGGTCGTGGGTAACCAGAATGACACTCATATTCAGTTCTTTTTGGATATCTGAAATGAGGTGGAGGATTTGCGCCTGAATGGTAACGTCGAGGGCTGTTGTCGGTTCATCAGCGATTAAAATCTTCGGCGTATTGGCTAGGGCAATAGCAATGACAACCCGCTGTCTCATACCACCGGAAAACTCAAAAGGATACTGATTAATCCGCACCTTCGGCTCAGGGATACGAACCAGCTCCAAGAGTTCAAGCGCTCTCTTTTCCGCATCCGCCTGACTCATGCCCTTGTGAATGACAAGTGGCTCGGCAATTTGCTTGCCTACTTTCATCGTAGGGTTAAGAGAAGTCATGGGGTCTTGGAAAATCATAGAAATATCATCGCCACGAACTTCAGACAGCTCATCTTCGCTCATAGCAAGAAGGTTTTTGTCCTCAAAGATGGCGCTGCTCTTATTGCTGTCGATTACGACATTCTTTCTTGGTAAAAGGCCAAGCAAACTTTTTACGGTAACCGATTTACCACAACCGGATTCTCCAACCACAGCCAAGGTTTCCCCTTGATATAAATCAAAGTCAATACCCCGAACAGCATAAACCGGACTTCTATGTGATTTAAACTGAATTTCCAATTGATTCACTTGTAAAATAGGTTTTTTATCCATAATTAATCTCCTAGTTTGGGGTCTAAAGCATCGGACAGGCCGTCACCAATCAAGTGGAACGATAGGATGGTGACAACAATCATAATGCTTGGGAAGGCCAGTTGGTAAGGATAAAACATGAGCTGCTGTTGGCCCGCAGAGGCAAGAGCACCCCAGCTTGTTGCCGGCGGTCTTACTCCAAGACCGATGTAGCTCAAGAAAGATTCACCAAAGATAAAGCCCGGCACGGACATGGTGATAGAAACCATGATAATCCCTAAAATGTTCGGCAAGAGATGCTTGCGGATGACCCAAAAGGTTGGAGCCCCCAAAGCACGCGCCGCTTGAACATAGTCTGACTCTTTAATTTGCAAAATCTGACCGCGGACAAGGCGGCAAGTTCCCGTCCAGGAGGTAATACTCATGGCAAAAACAAGCGCGAACATACTACGGCCTAAAACAACGGACAAGGTAACAACAATAATCAAGTAGGGAAGGTTACCGATGATTTCTGTTGCCCGCATGATAAGCGTATCCACCAGGCCCCCCTTCAATCCGGCAAGAGAGCCTAAGCCTGCACCAATAACAAACATGACAATGGTACAGACAATACCGATAATAATAGAAATTCTTCCCCCGACACAGGTCCTGGTGAAAAGATCACGCCCGGACTGGTCTGTGCCGAACCAATGTTCCGCACTCGGAGGCTTATTCTTAATACTGTAATCCATAAACTGATAATCGTAGCCTGTAAGCAATGGCCCGAAAATAACAAAGAATACGACAAGCAAGAGCAAAATCAGGCCAAGTAAGGCCAAGCGGTTGCCCCGGAATTTACGCCAGACATCAGCCCAATAGGTTAAGTCGGGAGCCCCTAACTCTTCTGTTCGCGAGCGGTCAATCCCTACACGGACAAAAGCATCTTCCGGCATGCCTTTATAATCTTTTTTCATATCTAATTCTTTACTCATACACCTACTCCTTATGCCTCAGCCTTTCCTATTTTGATCCGAGGATCAACAATACCGTAGAGAACGTCAGTAACAATCAAAGAGGCCACGTACAAGATGGCGTAGAAAATGGTCAAGCCCAAAATCATAGTATAATCCATATCGGAAACGGCTTGTGTGTAGTATTTACCAAGCCCCGGAATGGCAAAAATATTTTCAATGATAAAGGAGCCTGAGAAAATTCCGGCAACGGCGGGACCGATGAAAGTGACGATAGGGAGAACCGAATTTCTAAAGACGTGTTTACGTAAAACACGGCCTCTCTTACAGCCTTTCGCTCTGGCCATGAGAACATAATCTTCACTTAATGTGGTTATTGTGCTCTGTCTCATGTACTTAGCATATGATCCGATACCGCCAATCGTTGAAACAAGTAAGGGTAAGACAATATTTATCGGTCTCCCCCAACCAAAGATCGGAACCAATTTCCATCTAAAGGCTAAGAAATATTGCAAGAGGGCTGCAAAAACAAAGCCCGGGACGCAAATCGATAATACAATTAAGACCCTAATTACCTGGTCAGAAATCGAACCGCGGTTAAGACCCGAATATAGACCTATGGCAATCCCGAAAAAGAGTTGCAAAATAATTGCCGGGACGGCATAGGTAACGGATACCGGGGCATTTTTCTTAATAATATCGTTAACACTTCTTCCTGTATAAACAATGGACTCTCCAAAGTCACCACGTAGAAATAAGTTAGCGATATATCTTCCGTAGCGCAAGAGCAAAGGATCATTTAGTCCATAGTGTTCCTCAATAACAGCGCGGGCTTGGGCCGGCATTTGACCAACTTTCGTTGCAATTGGATCGCCAGGGGCGCCCGCAATAAGAAAAAAGGTTAGTGTGATGATGATAAACAGGGTAACAACGCCAATTAGCGTTCTTTTTACCAAAAACCTAAGCATACTTCCTCCCACTTCTTTTACAGCTTTTCAGCTTGTGCGGTGCATACGTTTGCATTCGACTGAGAAGGATAAAGCTTCTCAAGTCTTGTTTTCCATTTAATTATACAGCAGCATTTTTTAATTACTAATATAATCTACTCTGAAAAACAAATGCAGCCTGCCGATTGTTTCAGCACGCATACAATTAGTTTATATTTTAACCGATTTTTTTCTTTTTCGTCAAGAAAAATAAACTTTTTCTCCCATTTTTTTTACATCTTTGACAAAATGCCACAAGGAGGCGTCTCTAGTATGCTTTTAAATAATTATTTTTATGCAAAAAACCTAAGCATGGTTAGGAGTGGACTTTCGTCCATCGGAGCATGTATGCGCCAATTTATCTACTAGTCCTACCAGCTTAGGTTTTTTATAGCCATTGATTATGTCTTGTTCATCCGCCGGGGAGCAGTCTGCATTAGCTTACCCTTGCCGGCAATGACCTTTGCTCCGCTTTAAGCCTTAGACTGTAAAGGGCTCTGTGACGGCCGCAAGCCAGGTCCGCTCTTCCTCGTTGAGGAAAGGACTGCATTTGGCATAGACCTCTTGCTGGTAACTATTGACCCAGGCAAGTTCTTTTTCCGTCAGCAAGGATACATCGATGGCTTCTCGCTCAAGGGGTACAAAGGTAAGGCTCTCAAAGGCTAAGAAAATATCGCTGTCAATCGTTTCTTTATGAACAACCACATAGTCATTTTCTACGCGGATGCCGTATTCGCCCTCTATGTAAACACCGGGCTCTATCGTCACATACATATTTTCTTTAAGCACATATTTGGTCTTATCCTTGGCAAAGCGGATCGGTCCTTCATGGACCCCTAAAAGATAACCGACAGAGTGGCCGGTACCGCACTTATAGTCCAAGCCCGCATCCCACATGGGCTGCCTTGCCTTAATGTCTAAAGCAATACCGCTCGTGCCTTCCAGGAAGACGGTATCAGCCAGTCCGATATGTGATTTTACCGTTAGGGTATAGTCCCGAATTTCTCTTTCCGACAGCTCACCGAGGGCAATCGTCCTGGTCACGTCTGTTGTTCCATCAAGATAGTGGCCGCCGCTATCGTTTAAGTAAAAGCCTTTGGCTTCCAGCTCGGCGTAGGCTTTTTCCGTTGCCTTGTAGTGCATCATCGCCGCATTTGGTCCATAGGCAGAAATGCTAGCAAAACTGTCATCTAAGAAGAGGTCCTGCTCTTTTCTAAACTCATGGAGTTTTTTCTCCACGCTTAGTTCATCGTGGGCTTCCTTTTGAATGGCTTGTTTTAGCCAACAAATAAACTTGGTAAAGGCAACACTATCCTTTAGGGCGGCATTTTTTGTACAGGCCAATTCTGTCTCATTTAACACCGTTTTGAGAACTGTTGTATAGTCTGTTTCCAGTTCACATACTTCTGCCTCTTCATTAAGCGCGGCAAACAACTCCGCATTAACTTTTTCCTTGTTTGCTGCAACACGTTGATAGGACGCTGTTTTCAAATATGAATAAACCTCTTCATAAGCAAAAATCTGAATCCCTTGCGCCTCCAACTCTTCCTCTACCGCTTTCCCGACCTTGTTCTTGTCCAGGAAAAACTTCACTTCATCTTTTGTAATAAAGGCAAAAGATAGTACCACCGGGTTAAAAGGAACATCATTGCCCCGAATATTAAATAACCAGGCAATATCATCCAGGCCGGACAGGACAAAAGCGTCAACCCTATCCTTCCTCATAAGTTCTCGTACATCTTGAATTTTTTCTGAAGCGGTTTTTCCGGTGTACTCAAGAGCATGCAGCCAGATGGGTGTTTCCGGTAATGCCGGTCTTTTTTCCCAGATTTCATCAATCAAATCGGGCATAATAAGCACGTCATGTTCCACTTTTTTCTTCAATTTTTCAAAGAAATCTTGGGTTACCAAACGGCCACATACACCAACCTTTTCATCTGCAGGAATATTGCTGCTAATCCACTCAAAAATATCGGGATAGCCTGAAGTATCCAGCTTCATCATCTGAATTCCGCTGCCCTCGAGTTGTCTGGCTGCTTGAATAAAATAGCGACCATCTACCCAAAGCAATGCTTCTTCAAGGCCAACGAGCAGATAACCGGCAGAGCCTGTAAATCCGGAAATCCAATGCAGCGACTTATAATGCTCACTGATATATTCCGAGCCGTGGGGATCACCCAAACCCACATAATAGGCGCTAACTCCCTCGCGCTTCATTAAGGCTCTCAGACTTTCGATTCTTTCTTTTATTGCCATTGTTTATTCGCTCTTTAAAAGAGCCCTCCTTCTTTTAAAATCTTTTCTATTATTTTATCATTCTAATTATATAGCTTATATTGTTGCTATATAGCCAAAAGATGACAAGCGCATTCCTGACCGGCCGGGCGTACAGACCGGACAAGCATCAGCACATAGATAGCGGCATATATTTTGCCTTTTACCCTATCGATACAGGACACAAGATACTTTGTGCGTATCAGACATTGAAATTTCTTCAATGTCTTGCCCCATACACTCCGCCCGGAAATGAGGACAACGCGAAGCAAAGCGACATCCCGGCTTCGGATTAATCGGACTGCTCAACTCGCCTTCTAAAAGCTGAACCTGCCTATTCCGCTGTTCAATACTGGGAATGGGGATAGCAGCTAGGAGACCTTGCGTATAAGGGTGTTTCGGATTGGCAAAAAGTTCTCTCGATTTTGCCCGCTCCACACATTGACCAAGATACATGACAATAATTTCATCACTGATATGTTTAACAACACTGAGGTCGTGGGTAATAAAAAGGAAGGTCAGATCTTGCTGGTCTTGAAGGTCCATGAGCAAGTTCAAAATCTGGGCTTGGATAGACACATCAAGTGCGGAAACCGGTTCATCACAGACAATAAAATCAGGCTGCAAGGCAAGTGCACGGGCAATCCCTACTCGTTGACGTCTTCCCCCGTCAAGCTCATGCGGGTAACTGTTGATTAGCCTTCTTGCCAAGCCAACCGTATCCATCAATTTTTCCACCTCTGCCTGGAGCATATTCTTGTCACTATATACTTTATTGACCTTGAGGGGGTCGGAAATAATCTCACTGATGGTCAGACGTGGATTTAAGGAGGCATAAGGATCCTGGAAAATAATTTGCATCTTGCGACGCATTTGTTTCAGCTCATCCTTTTCGGCCTTTACAACACTTTGCCCCCTAAAGAAAACTTCACCTGCTGTTGCCTCTGTCAAGCGGATCAGGGTCCTGCCTAAAGTGGATTTTCCGCAGCCTGATTCCCCGACAACACCCAGAGTTGTTCCCGGAAAAACATCAAAAGAAACATCATCGACAGCATGCAATTGCCCGCCAGGTGTATGAAAGTATTTCTTCAGGTTTCGTACTTTAATAAGCGGCTCATCTATTTTCGTCCTGTGCTCACTTCTGCTTATCGTATTTTTTTCCATAATCTATCTACTTTCTTTCCTTTTATTGTTCCTAAATTATGATTAAGCAATCATGATTGCGGATGACTTTCTTTCTCTGCGTCTTGCCTTACTTTTGCCTCAAGATTTTCATCAAATAAGTGGCAGCGGATCATGTGATTTTCCCCTTTTCCACTCAGATCTTCTCCGCTTACATAAAAAGCTTCCGGCTCAATTTCCGAACATATATCCAGGCAGTACTGGCATCTTGGATGGAAGGGGCAGCCCTTCGGTAAATTTGTCGGATCAGGCATCAGGCCTTTAATCGGTGTCAGACGATCAGTTTCTTCATTAAGTTTAGGGATAGAACCAAATAAACCCTCTGTATAGGGGTGATGCTTATCGCCGGTATAAATATCTTCCAAGGTACCGTACTCTACGACTCTCCCGGAATACATAATAGCAACATGATCACAAATATCCGCAACAACACCCAAGTCATGAGTGATGAGCAAAATAGAGGTGTTTAATTTGTCCTTTAAACTCTTCATCATATCCAAGACCTGAGCTTGAATGGTAACGTCAAGTGCCGTCGTCGGCTCGTCAGCTAAAATGAGACTTGGTTCACAGGCCAGAGCCATCGCAATAACAACCCGTTGCCTCATACCGCCGGAAAATTGGTGGGGGTATTCCTTTTTTCTCTCCGGGGCCAAGCCAACCATTTCCATAATCTCATTCGTCCTGTCGGCTATATCAATATCAGAATAGTCCGGATTATGCTCGGCAATAACTTCTGAAATTTGCTCACCAACCGTTATGGTAGGATTCAAGCTGGTCATAGGATCTTGAAATATCATGGAGACTACACTGCCGCGTACTTCACGCATACCTCGCTCGGCAAGATTAATCGGATCGACACCGGCTATATCAATCGTGCCCTTTTTTACAAATCCGATTTTCTCAGGCAAGAGTTTCATAATACTCAGGGCGGTGGTCGTTTTCCCGGCACCGGTTTCACCAACAAGGCCTAGCGTTTCCCCTTGCTTAATTTCCAGGTCAAGCCCATTGACAGCGTAGACAGTCGCTTCATCTGTTTCGTAGACAACATACAAATCTTTAATGGTTAAAATATTCTCCTGCATAAGAAACTCCTACACTAATTCTTCATCTTGGGGTCAAGTGCGTCTCTAAGACCATCACCCATTAAGTTAAAGGCCATAACCGTCAGGACAATCGCAATTCCCGGAATAAGGACCAGGTAAGCATTTCCGCGCATAAATTCTCTTCCCTCCGAGAGCAGGGCCCCCCACTCCGGCATGGGTGCCTTAACACCCAAACCCAGGAAACTCAGGCCGGAAATACTAATTATCGTTTCTGCAATATTCAGGGTAGCTTGAACAATGATAGGCCCGATAGCATTAGGAATAATGTGCTTACGAATGATATAGACATTACTGGAACCATAGGTAATGGCTGCATCAACGAACTCGCTGTCTTTAATCCCCAGTATCGAAGACTTAACGATACGGGCAAATCTTGGTACTAAAGAAATGCTCATTGCCAATAAGAGGTTGAATAAACCGGGACCCATTGCCGCAACAATGGAGATGGCCATGAGCATTTGCGGAATAGCTAAGAAAACATCGCATACACGCATGATGATATTATCAACCATACCACCATAGTAACCGGCAACCGCCCCTAAAATAATCCCGACTGAAAGAGATAAGACAATTGTGGCAAAAGCTACCGAGATTGAAATCCTGCCACCATAAAGAACTCTGGCAAATAAGTCTCTGCCATACCTATCTGTGCCGAAAATATGTTCTTTACTGGGGCTTAGCAGACGTTCACTCATTTTTTGTGTAACGGCATCCTGGTAGGAAACTAATAAAGGGGCACCAAAGCAGAGAAGCAATATCAATACTAAAAGTATTGCCCCGAACATGGCCGCCTTATTCTTTTTAAAACGAAAAAGAACGGCACGAAGCTGGCTTCTCTTTTTCACTTGCGGGTTAGCCTTTGATGCTGTGTTCATTGTATTTTGATAACTCGACATAATTCACTCCTTACCCGTTTGCTTCTGCTTTTTTTCTTTTCGCCAGAGAAGAATATTCTGTCCGCAATCTGGGATCAATATAGGTATACAAAATATCAATAATTAAGTTAACAATACTGATGAGGATAGCAACAAAAACAACCGAAGCGATAACTAGCGGGGTATCTTTCATGCGGATGGCTATAATCGTCATCTGCCCCAGTCCCGGCATAGCAAAAACACTTTCGATAATCATCGTTCCCCCTAGCATGGTTGCGAAGTTCATTCCTACCAAAGTAATAATTGGCAGCAAGGCATTCCGCAGGGCATGTTTGAAAATGACTTTTCCTTCAGAAATTCCTTTTGAACGGGCAGTTCTAATATAATCTGAACGGATTACTTCCAGCATACTGGACCTCGTCATGCGGATGGTCGAAGCAATTAAGGCAGCGGCCAGGGTTATGCAAGGAAGAACATAGTGTTTCCAAGTTTCAACACCGGTTGCAGGCAGCCAGCCTAAATGCAAAGAGAAGGCCAGGATTAAAATCAGACCGAGCCAAAAAGAGGGCATAGAAGTTAGAATATAGCTAATAACCGTGACAATATAGTCCAATATGGAGTATTGCCTTACTGCAGAAACAATTCCCACAGGAATAGCTATGATTACCATAATCACAGAAGACCAGAAGGCCAGGTTTAAGGTTGCCGGAAATCTGGCTAAAATCTCATCCATAACGGGCTGCTGGCTACGATAGGATAAGCCAAAATCACCCCGGGCAGCCTTGGTTACAAAATCAAAATATCGCTTTAAAAACGGGTCATTAAGGCCCATTCTTTCTTCAAGTGCCATAACATCTTCCGTCGTCGCACTCTCACCTAGGATCAGTCTTGCCGGATTACCAGGAGTGAAGTTCATTACAGTAAAGATGATAAATGAAATTCCCAGAATTACAGGAATAATCATTAACAACCGTTTCATTATATATCTAAGCATATTTCCTCCTGCACTTGGGTGGTAAGAGAAAGCAAGGACTTTACGCTTGTAAAGTCCTTGCTATTCTAAGCTTTTATTAAATTATTTAGCCCAAGACATATTGTATACTTCGTAAATTGTGTAGACTGAAGGTTCAACACCTTGCAAGTTTGCATCGGCTGCAACAGCAGTATAATAGGTGAATAGAGGAACGATGACAACTTCTTCATTGATGAAGTTGGCCACATCTTCATAGATTTTTGCCCGTTTTTCATCATCCAATTCCAGACGAGCATCGTCAAACAACTTATCCAATTCAGGATATTTGGCTTGGAGGAAGTTTAGGCCGCCCTTGCTGTGGAAGAAGGGGTATAGGGAGTCGGCATCAGGATATTCATAAATCATGGACCATACGGCCATACCGTAACGTGAATTCTCATAAATGTCCTCTAATGCGGCTCCGCGTTCCATAACTTCTACTTCAGCGTTAATACCGATTTGGGTTAATTGGTCTTGAATTATTTCTGTAGGCTTTCTGTATAACTCAGATTCCATTGATTTTAAGGTAATGCTGAGTTCGCCTTCCTTATAGCCGGCTTCCGCTAACAGTTCCTTAGCTTTTTCCGGATCATAGGGATTGGCTTTTACATCTTCAGAGTAACCAAAATGGGCTCGGGGAATCGGATTTTCGATAACCAGGCCGGCACCTTCCAGTGCACCGATCATGACACTTTCTTTGTCAATAGCATAGGAGATTGCTTGGCGCAAAGTTTTATTGGCAAAGGGACCATCTGAATTATTGAAGGCGATATAGTTATTTCCACTGACCTCGGTTTCGTGGTATTGGAGCTTATCACTATCAATAAGACGCTGTCTCTCTACTCTTGCAGGGTTGACTAAAAAGTCGATATCACCGGTTTCCAGGGCAACAACGGCGGTACTGGGTTCGGTAATAATTTTAAAGGTGAGGTCCTTAATTTCGGCAACCCCACGGTGGTATCCTTCGTAGGCTTTCAGTTTGATTTGGTCACCTTTTTTGAATTCAACAAATTCATAAGGACCTGTTCCAACCGGGTTCATACCATGGTCGTCACCCAATTCTTTCACAACAGCTTCACTCAAGACACAAATCTTAGCTACGCAGGAGTTAACCCCGGCAAAGGGATATTTTAAATTCAGACGAACCTTGTTTTCGCCTTCAACAACTTCCGCTGACTCCATCATCGAAGTATATTCTGATGTAAACTCAGACTCGATAGCGCGGTTTAAAGAGAAAGCAACATCTTCTACGGTCATCTCGTCACCATTATGGAAGGTTACTCCTTCTTTAATGGTGTAAATAACGGCATTACCATCATCCACAACTTCAAATTCAGTAGCTAGTCCGGGGTTCAAGGTACCGTCAGCCTCCATGCGGATAATCGTATCAAAAATTTGTCTGAAAACTTGCGAGGCAATGTTGTCTGAGGATCTTGTGGGGTCAAGGTTAGACGGTTCGCCATTAACCGCATAAATTAAAGAATCCTTTACCTTGGCACTTTCCTCTTTATCATCGGCCTCTTCTTCGGGTTCTTCTTTATCATCGGCCTTTTCAGCTTCTTTTTCTTCGTCTACCTTAGCTTCGGTAACAGTTTCTTCTTTCTCTGCTTTTCCTTCGTCTTTTTTATCATTTCCACAAGCTGTAAGAAATAATGTAAATAACATTGTAAGCACTAGTAAAACGCTCAACTTTTTTTTCATAAAATTCTCCTTCTCTTTTTTGAATATTGTGGCTTGTACACTTCACCATCGAAAATCCGGCGGACTAACCTTTCCGGATTGAACACAAGACAATAAAAGTATGAAAATTTGAGATTTTCAATAATTAACCCCTTCCATTTTCTTGAAACTTTTATTCATCCTGCATATCGATTTATATTGTATGACGAATATTCATAATTAGTCAAATATTTTTACACATTCGCAAGAAAAATATCGAAAAGGCATCTTTTTTGAAGATTTTAGAGCTTTTGTGCAAAATGAACTATACAAATAGTAGCCTTTTGGCAACTTTTATTTTTATTATTAAAAATCCCCCCTAAGAGCGGGGATTGTAAAGAGGCCCCCTGCCTATTAGCAAGAGCGCCCTCCGGCATTTAGACACTTTTTAGCCCGAATCCTAAAAACTTGGCAACTGCCCTTCTTCTTGCAAGATAAACATGGTATTTGTTTCAATAACCCCTTCTTTTTGCAATAAAGCATCGTGGAAGACACGAATTTCAGAGGTGTTATGGGCTTTAATCCGTAGCATAATGCAATTTTCGCCGGTTACCCGATAGACTTTTTCAATGACAAAGTCGCTGGTAGACATAGCTAAAATCTTTCTGATAGTCTCGTTAAAATCAGTTGTTTCAAGACGCAACAAGATAAAAGCGTCAATGCCATAACCTAGTTTTTCCCAATCAATAACAGTCGTATAATTTTTAATAATACCGTTTCTCTGTAGTTCCTTTACGCGGTTATGTACCGTCGGCCTGGAAAGCTCTAAGCCCGAAGCAATCTTTTCATGACTCATCCGTCCATCGGCCAATAGTGCTTCAAGAATTTGTAAATCGAACTTATCAACATTTATTGCCATACTATACCTCCCAATACGTCTGTCTCAGTATACCAAATCATCGCGTTTTTCTCCCAACCCCTTATTCTAAGTAAATTAAATTGTCTGTTCCAAGCCAGGCAAGGCGAGGCGTATTCAACCAAACGTTTCCACCTCTTACCGAAGTCGGATTGATAGAAAAACTGTTGTCATCAACACTACCGGGAGCGGCCAATTGTGCGCTGATTCCCCCGCTATACTTATAGAGTGCGTTATCCGCTGAGACAAAATAAATCTGACTGGCATCGGGATTCATGAGGTAGCTCTTTACACCATCACTGATTTTTTCAGCCATACCGCTTGTGGACCTTCTCCAAAGAGCGCCATCTTTAAGGTAAAGCACACCGGATCCATCCATCGTTGCATTGACCTGCTGAACACCCCCGTAGCTGAGGATGCTAATCGGTATCTCTGCCGATTGGAGGTCGGCACTGCTGCTAATCATCATAAGATTCTTTTCGTTATCAACAAAGAAAATGCTGTTTCCGCTGGTTACATACTCTTTCACACCGCTCGCGATTTGAGTTGCCTGGAAATTGACCCCATCATTGAGGGAATTTTGATTACTGAGATAAAGATTGCCTTGGCTGTAAATTACAAGAGAAGAGTAGGCGCCAAGGCTGTCCGGCCCTGCCCCTAAAACATGGCTGTATTGGTCAATCACAAGATTAGGATTACTGATTCTCTGCTCGACCCCTGTGCGGGTTACCCTGGTTATGGAATTAGCCTGCTCTTGGTAGATAACAAGTTCATTGCCCTCCGGGGTAACTTGAATCTTGGCCCTTTGTCCCGGAAGCACCTTGCCCAGGCGTAAGGCCTGCGGCCCGTAAAGCATGGGGTTGAAGGCATAGACATTCATATCATCCTGGAATATGGCGATCCTGCCCACATCATCAAAATAATTTAATTGTGTGGGGCTATAGGCCTCCAAGAGGCCGGTAAAGTTTCCGTTCACATCAAGCAGGCCAATCTCTCCGCCACGCATAACAAGGAATTGATTGCTATCAGCAGCAATCATGGCCGAGGAAACATCAGGGGAAAGGACGCGAAGCGTCATTGTCGCAAAGTCACAATAATACAGTTGGCCACTTGAAATATAGGCAAAACCCTCATTGCCGACAAGATTTTGCAAGCCCTGGCTGGGGGCACTTTGTAGCAGAGTGCCGTCATTTAAGCTGTCAAAAAGCAAATACCGGCCGTCTTCTGTCCGGGCAATAATATGTTGATTATCAGGCGAGCTGTAAATTTCAGCATAAGAGCCCTCGCCTTTGGTCAACTGATATTGTCCTCCGGCGTCCTGCCTCAAGAACCAGAAACTGCTGGCCCCTTCTATGATTGTTCCGCTTACCGGATCAGGCAGGCGAACGTCTTCCCAGACAGCCGGAGCAGGTAAGTTAATCTCTGAACTTTCACCGGCTAAGCTGGACTGGCCGGCTCCACCTTCACTGCCTATGGGCGGAGGGGAGGTCGGGCCGGCGGTCTCTCCGCTATCTCCCGAAGCAGCCGGGTCAAGGGGTGGCGGAGAAGTCGGGCCTGCTGCTGTTTCCTCTATATACCAGCTTGTTTCGGCCGGCGTTTCCGTAATAGGTGGAGGAGAAGTTACCAGCGTTGTTTCTACTACGGCGGGCGGCAGTTGGACAACAACGGGCGGCGGCGAGGTGGTCATTTCTTCTGTTGGAGCCTGGGTAGGCGGAATCCAAGCCGGGGGATTGTGATAGGGATCTGTCCCGAGAGGCGGTAGGGTTTCTTCCGCCTCAGTGCTTTTGGTCACTCGCGGAGCCGTGGTTACCTCCTCTGTTGTTTCAACAGGCCCTCTCTTTTCTTCCGTTCTTCTTTCCAGACGAGTATCACTTCCCTTTTTCCCCAGCGTGCGAATAACTAGAAAGAAAGCAATGATAACCACTAAAGCGATAATAACCGCAATAGCAATTTTAACCGGTTTAGGTAAACCCTCTTCTTCTTCGCTGTCCTCAAAGAGGGCATCCATATAGTCATTAGAAGGAACTTCTTCATAGCCTTCCCGGTCATAGATAGACGTTTGGGTATAGGAATCTCGATAAGAATAGGAATCAGGGCGACTATACATGGAGGACCGGGCAGCCCTTCTTGCTGCTTCAGGATCCAGGGCGGGTCTGCCACCGGCGGGGGGACGGAAAGCCTCTTGCTGCCCGGCCTGACTGCCCGGCCTATATCCGGAATCACCAGGTCTGACTCTCGGCCTATTTCCCGGCAGAGGGCGCTCACCACCGGGACTCCGGCGGTCCGGCCTGTTGGTCGGCCTGCCCCCCGGTCTTCCTTCCGGCGGCCTTCCCCCTCTACCATCTTGCTGATAGGGACCTGGCCTTCTTTCGTAAGAAGGCCTTCTGTTGTTTCTGTTATCCCCTTGGTCCACCATAACACCCACCTAAAATTTTTTAGCTATTGTACACTTATACCTCGTCTTTTTCCAGTATTTCCAAGAATCGTTCAAATCGGGACATGGCATCTTCTATTGGTTTTGCCGATGTCATATCCAATCCGGCACGTTTTAGTGTCGCAATAGGTTCTTCTTTGCTCCCGGAAGCAAGGAAGCCTAAATAGGCATTCAATTCTTCCTCGCCGCCCTCAATAATACTCTTAGCAAAGGCGCTGGCTGCAGAAAAGCCTGTCGAATATTGGTATACATAAAAATTATAGTAAAAATGGGGTATTCTTGCCCACTCGAAGGCAATTTGCGGCGTTCTTACCAGTTCTTCGCCATAATATTTCGCATTGAGATTCCCATACTCTTCGGTGAGCCAGTCGGCCGTTAGCGGCGTCCCATCTTGCTCTGCCCTATGAATCTTTTGCTCAAATTCGGCAAATTGGCTTTGACGGAAGACAGTACCCTTAAAGCCATCCAAATAATTCAAAATAATTTCTTGTCTGGTGGCTTTATCTTTGATGCTTCCAAGCAAATAGTTGGTCAGCAAGTTTTCATTTACCGTAGAAGCAATTTCCGCCAAGAAAATGGGGTATTTGGCATAGGTAAAGCCTTGTGCCTTACGACTTAAATAGCTGTGGACACTATGGCCAAGTTCATGGGCCAGGGTATATAAATTATTTAAGCTCCCCTTCCAGGTCATTAAAATATAAGGTGGGGAATCGTAACAACCTCCGGAATAGGCCCCGGAGCGTTTACCAATATTTTCTGCAAAATCAATCCAGCGTTTGTCAAAAGCTTCTTCAAGAATTCGACAGTAGTTCTCACCTAAGGGTTTCAGAGCTTCAAGTAAAACATCACGGGCTTCTTCAATACTGTAATGCAGGTCAACATTTTTACCAAGCGGGACATGGAGGTCATAGCTGTGGATTTCTTCAAGGCCTAATAGTTTCTTACGCAAGGCTACATAGCGATGCAGCAAATCCAGCTTCTTGTGGACTGTCGCAAGGAGTTGGTCGTAGACGAGCTCCGGAATCTCATTTTCAAAAAGGGCCGCCTCTCTTGCACTTGTAAAATTTCGTATCTTTGCTAAATAATTATTCTTGTGCACCTCTGAGGCTAAAGTAGCCGCATAGGTGTTCCGGAACTGCTCATATATCGCATAATAGCCTTCATAGGCCGCCTTGCGCACACTACGATCCTTACTTTCCATAAAGCTGCCATATCTGGCATGGGTAAGCTCAACTTCATTTCCCTCTTCATCTCGGATAGTAGGAAAGCCTTGGTCGGCATTATTTAAAACAGAAAAGACTCTTGCCCCTGTCTCAAAAATAGTTTTGGCACCGGCAAGTAAGCTTTCTTCTTGCAAAGACAATATATGGGGTTTTGAGGCACGAATTCTTGTGCAATAGCGGCGATAATATTCCAGTTCCGGCTCCTCTTTGTAAAACTCTTCCATAGTTTCTTCGCTAAGGTCTGCGATGGCTGAATTAGCAAAAGAAACGGCTGCAGCATATTCTGCCATAAAGGAGCGGACACGAGTAAGCATACCGCTATAGTGAGAGAGGCCGGTATCTTCATCGCTCTTCATAGAGGCATAAACAGCCAACTTTGCCAGTTCTCGTCCTTGCTTTTCAATCATTCTTCCAAAGCTGAGAAGATTATCAGCGGAGGCGGTCAAGCTGTCGCGGAAGGGCTCTATCGCCTCTATATAGGCATCGACTTGCTGAAAAGATTCCTCCCAGGCCTCGTCGCTCTCGAACAAGGGGGTCAAATCCCAAGTCAAAATTTCCGGAACTTCACTCCTGGCTAAGAGCTGTTCGGCGCCCTCTGCACTAGGGTTAGTCAGCTTATCCCACATCTTTTCTATACCATGCGGGCTGTCCATAAAATACTGTTTTTCTGCGTCAAATGTCATCATGATTTCTACTCTTTATCCTCTACTTCTAATTTATTTGCTTTATATTTTAATTTTATATTTTTCCTTATATTATTTCTTCTTCGTCAACGTCTTCATCTTCCTCCGCAAAGAGGTCTTCTTCATCAACGCCTTCCTCTTCCGGGTCATCTGCCTCCAGGTTGGCGCCGGGACTTTCTACTTCCGCCTCCTCCAGCGTTTCCGGCTTTTCAGCCTCTTCTTCCGCATCCCGTTCAGCCACGGTGACATCCCGGATAACGGCCTCATGGGCCCTCATAAGCTTGACTCCCTGGGTACTGCGGCCCAGGATGGGGATTTCTTCCGCATGAACCCGAATGACTAATCCGTCATCATTCATAAGGAGGAGGTCCACCTCATCCCCTGCATAACACATCCGAACAATGTTGCCGGTCCGCCTGGTCAGCTTATGGGCAATCAGACCCTTGCCGCCCCGGGACTGCCTGCGGAAGGAAGAGAGCCGGGTCCGTTTACCCAAACCCTTCTCTGTAACCGTAGCAATAAGAATATCCTCATGAAAAGTAATCATGCTGACAATTTCATCTCCCCTACCCAGGCGAATACCTCGTACCCCTCTGGTTGATCGCCCTGTACTGCGCACCTGATCTTCTGAAAAGCGAATTCCCTTGCCTTTTTTCGTTGTCAAGAAGATATCTTGCCTACCCTCGGTAAGACAAACTGAAATTACCGCATCATCGTCATCTAAGCGAATAGCGATAATCCCCCCCTTATGGATATTGGCGTATTCCTTGAGGGCCGTTTTCTTTACAAGGCCCTTTTTTGTAGCCATGACCAGGTAATAGGGGTTTTCTTTAAAGTTATCCGGCATCGGCAGGAGGCCATAAATTTTTTCATCACCGGCTAAGGGCAAGAGGTTGACGAAGGGCGTTCCCCTGCTTTGGCGCGAAGCCTCCGGAATTGCGTAGCCCTTTAACTTATAAACCTTGCCATAGGTACTGAAGGCAAGAAGCCATTGTTTTGTGGAAGAAGTAAATATCGTTTTGACCAGGTCCTCCTCCTTGGTTTGCATGGCCTTAATCCCCCTGCCTCCGCGCCTTTGCGCCTCATAGGTATCGCTGGGCACACGCTTTACATAGCCTGCCTCGCTAAGCGTAATAACAACATCTTCGTCCTCAATCAGTGATTCATCATCAAGGTCAAAAATTTCATTGGAGATAACCGTCCGCCTTGGATTACTGTAACGACGCTTAATATCTTCCATCTCTCCGATAATTACTCCATCCCTTTTTTCAGGATCGTGAATAATGCCGGTGAACTCTGCAATACGTTCCTCCAGTTGCTTCGCTTCCTCTTCAAGCTTCTCTCTTTCCAGACCGGAAAGCCGTCCCAGGCGCATATCAACAACATGTTGAGCCTGCTTTTCACTGAAGCCGAAACGAGCACGCAGGGCTTCACGCGCATGACTTTCACTAGCCGACGCCCGGATGATGCTGATGACTTCATCAATTTCATCAATCGCTTTTTGCAAACCCTCAACAATATGTTTTCTCGCTTCCGCCTTCTCCAAATCAAAACGGGTACGGCGGATAATGACCTCGCGATAAAATTCCAGATAGGCCATAAGGGCTTCTTTTAAGGAGAATTGCTTTGGCACCAGGAAGCCTTTTTCGTCAGGGATCAAGGCCAGCATGTTGGCGCTGAAATTATCTTGCAATTGCGTGTGCTTATACAACTGATTGAGCACAATATTGGGGGTGGCATCCCGTTTCAATTCAATGACAATCCGGATTTCGTCATGCCTGTCCGATTCATCACGGACATCAGAAATGCCTTCAATACGCTTATCTTTTACCAAGCTGGCAATGCGTTCAATTAATCTGGCCTTATTGACCATGTAGGGGAGGTCCTTAACGATGATGCGATAACGCCCGCCCCGCATTTCTTCAATATCACAATGGGCACGCACAACAATAGAGCCCCGGCCTGTCTTGTAGGCTTTACGAATACCGGACCGGCCTAAAATTTTTCCGTAGGTGGGAAAGTCAGGACCCGGAATAATCTCCATCAGCTCCTCGATAGTAGCCTCCGGATTAGCAATTAAATAAATTACCCCATCAATACATTCGCCGAGATTGTGGGCGGGAATATTCGTGGCCATACCGACAGCAATCCCCGAAGATCCGTTAACCAAGAGGTTGGGAAAGGGGGCGGGAAGGACCGTAGGCTCCATAGCGTGGTCATCATAGTTGGGCTGAAAGTCAACCGTATCCTTATTGATGTCCTTCATCATTTCCTGGGACAATCTTGTCAATCTGGCCTCAGTGTAACGATAGGCAGCCGGCGGGTCGCCGTCGCGTGAACCAAAGTTCCCATGACCCTCAACCAAAGTATGGCGCATAGAGAAATCTTGCGCCAAACGTACTAAGGCATCGTAGACCGATGCGTCACCATGCGGGTGAAAGCGGCCCAGAACATCACCAACAGTTGTCGCGCACTTCCGAAAAGGTTTGTCCGCAGTAAATCCCTGGGTATACATGGAATAGAGAATGCGCCGGTGAACAGGCTTTAAGCCGTCCCTGATATCCGGCAAGGCACGGTCTGTGATAACACTCATCGCATAGGTAATGAAGGATTGCTTCATTTCATGCTCTAAGTCAACAGGAATAATAATGTTGTCCGGATTCTGAAAAGCCGCATCAACCGCACGTTCTTTTTCTCTTTGCAATTCTGCGGCAGTCATTTTCGACCTATCTTTCTCAGCTCCGGGCTGAATCTGATCCTTGGCCATGAAGTCCTCTTTCTATCTAATCCTTTTTCTGTTTCTCCCTTGCGTAAGAGGGCATTTTAACCGGGCAGGTTTTTATCGGCATGCCCCTCCTCTGAGCGCCCATTTTTTCTAAAAGAAATAAATAACTACGCAAGGTATTACAAAGCGTTCTTACATTATAATAAATTATAACATATAATGTCCTGAATAAATTACTTCTGACTGTCCTGAATAAATTACTTCCTTGTCCCGGCACGAAGGACAGAAGGAAGACTTTATATATGCAAAGAGAGGCTTCTATTGGAGAAGCAGCGATAGGCTATAAGGGCTTCTTTTTTATTTGCGCATTACTGCGCGGATATTTCCGGGGACTGGGGGCGACCTTCCTATAAATTAATAGACTTCTGTCCTGGCCGGTTCCGGGTAAAACAAAGCGGTCTGCTTTTTCAAGTTCTGCACCGAGCAATTTTGCTGCCCTTTCAGCTTCTTTTTGCTCTTCTTCGACCCTGCCTTTCATGGCACAAAAAACACCGCCTACACGCACCAAGGGCAAGGCGTATTCAAGAAGTGTCGCCAGGCGGGCAACAGCACGAGCCGCAACAAAATCATATTGTTCCCTATGCTGCTTTTCCCGTCCCATCTGCTCGGCTCGGGCATGATAGATGGTCCAAGGGTCGCCTGCTCCGATTTTCCTGAGACTTCGCTCAATAAAGTGAAGCCTTTTGGCCAGGGCATCCACTAAATATACATGGAGACCGGGGCGGACAAGCTTAATCGGCACCCCCGGAAAACCGGCGCCTGTGCCAAGGTCCAGGAAACGAAAGCCGGTCTCTGCCTCCTTTGCAAGCTCTGCATCGAGAAAGGGCAGGATGGTAAAACTGTCAAGGATATGCAGGCGCATGACATCACGCGGCTCTTTGATGGCCGAAAGGTTCATGCTGATGTTTTGTTCCAGCATAAGCAGCAAAAACTCCAGAATTTGTTCTGCTGTTTTTTGCAGGCTTGTGGCCGGTGATAAGGAAAGTAGCGGCAGGAAAAATTCTTCATCCAGAAGTTCCTGCCATTCCCTTTTCAAGGCCTCATACATCTCTTCTCTGAAAGAAACTCTTTGCTCCGCCATGCTCATACTTCCCTCTAATCCCGGGCACCTTCTTGCCTTTTCTTCTCATACTGGCTTAGGGCTAAGAGAAGGACGGAGATATCTGCCGGCGTAATTCCGGAAATACGACTAGCCTGGCCAACAGACCGGGGACGGAAGGCTTGCAGTTTTTGCCTGGCCTCTAATTTTAAACCGGCTATGTCATAAGAGAAATCCTTGGGAATATAGCGTTTTTCCATTTTTTGGAAGCGCTCTATTCTTTCCTCCTCCATCTTGATGTAGCCTTCGTATTTTATTTCCACTTCCGCATTGTATATATCAACAGGGCTGAGGAAGGCTTCCCCGGCTTCTGCTTCCTTTGGATAACAAATACGCGGCCTGGCGGGATCGATAGGAGCCAGTTTTTCATAGCTAAATTCCGGCCGCCTGAGTAACTCGGCTAAACTAATACCGCCTTGGGGAACGGAGGAATTGTTGGCTTCTAGAAATTCTTTTAATTCAGGGGAAGGGCTTACCCGTGTATTTTTCAACCGCTCTATTTCCTTTTCAATTCGCTCTTGCTTAGCTAAAAATGCGGCAAATTGCTCTTCGGAAATCAGGCCGAACTGATAGCCATAGGGCATCAGTCTGCGGTCAGCATTATCTTGGCGCAAGACCAACCTATATTCAGCCCGGGAGGTCATCATCCGGTAAGGTTCAGAGGTCCCTTTACTGACCAGGTCATCAATGAGGACACCAATATAGGCTTCCGACCGTTCTAAAATGAAAGGCTCCTTGCCCTGTAAGGAGAGGGCGGCATTAATTCCTGCTACCAAGCCCATACCGGCTGCCTCTTCATAGCCGGAAGAGCCGATAATTTGCCCTGCAGCGTAGAGGCCGCTGACTTCTTTTGTCTCAAGAGTCAAGTGCAGGTCAGTTGATTCCAGAAGGTCATAATCGATGGCATAGGCAAAACGTATAATCTCCGCCTCTTCAAGGCCGGGAACTGTTTTTAACAAGGCTCTTTGCACATCTTCCGGCATAGATGAGGAAAGGCCCGAGGCATAGTACTCCGCACTTTCCAGGCCACAAGGCTCAAGGAAAACATGATGTCTTTCCCGGTGGGGAAACTTAACGATTTTATCCTCAAAGGAAGGGCAGTAGCGGGGGCCGATACCTTCAACCAAACCGCTATATAAGGGAGACCGGTGGATATTCTCTTCAATCAGCTTTTTGCTGGCCGGCGTGCTATAGGTCACATGACAGGGCAAGGCCGCTAAAGGTTGCCAGTCCGGATTTTCTTCATTGACATGGGAAAAAGGCTGAGCTTTTTCATCCGCTTCTTGCAAGTCCATTTTTTCATAGGCCAGGCTACGCTTGTGAAAACGGCCGGGGGTACCGGTTTTGAAACGTTTTAGGACAAAACCCAACGCTTCTAAAGAAGTACTCAACTCACAGGCCGGCGGTAAGTCATCCGGTCCGGCATCATAAGCAACTTCACCAATAATAATCTTGGACCGCAAGAAGGTGCCGGTGGCTAAAATTATTTTTTTTGCCGCATAGACAGTACCAAGTTTGCTTACCGCACCTTCAATAATCTTTTGGCCATTTTCTTCCCGCCAAAGGAGGGCGGTAATTTCATTTTGAATCAGAAAGAGCTTGTCTGTACGCTCCAGCAAGTGGCGCATCTCTTTTTGGTAATTCCAGCGGTCTTGCTGGGCTCTGGGCGAGAGAACAGCAGGGCCCTTGGAACGATTAAGCATGCGAAATTGAATGGTATTTCTATCGGCCATGATACCCATGACCCCACCCAGGGCATCAATTTCACGCACCAGCTGACCTTTTGCTGTTCCTCCTATATTAGGATTGCAGGGCATGTTGGCCAGGGCGTCAATATGCAGGGTAAACAAGGCCGTACGGAAACCCATCTTGGCCGTGGCCAAAGCCGCTTCTATACCGGCATGGCCGGCACCGACAACAAGCACATCAAAGCGGTCACCGAAAAAGGATCCGGCCGCCATTCTTTCCGCTAAACTATGGCCTAGGGGCTGTTCGTTCATAGTACTCATCACCTTACTTTTTCTTACTTACCAACACAAAAACGGGAGAATATTTCCTCAACCAACTTATCGGACAACTGGCTGCCATTCAAACCGGCAAGGGCTTCTTCTGCAGAACGTAACATAGCCGCCGTCATATCCAGAGCCTGCCGGTCTTGCAAACTGTTTTGTGCCAGTTGAAGGGCCTCAGCCGCTCTTTCCAAAAGTTCTTTGTGGCGCAGATTATGAATCAAGACTTGCCCCCCTCCGACGCTCCCCAGAGCTTCATAGGCCAGGATAACCTGTTCCCTAATCGGAGCAAGTAAAGCGGCTTCTTTTGTCGTCCAGGAGACAATATTTTCCTTGCCGAAATGGTCTTCCAAGCGAAGTAACTGGGCTTCATCCCGGACAAGGTCTTGCTTACCCAAGATATGGACAAAGTTCTTTTTTCGAGAAAGCTTATCTTTCAATAAGGCCAAGGCCTCCAGGCCTTCGTCAAAAAACTCCGGATCATGGAGCCAAAAGATTAAATCCGCACTTTCCGCCGCATGCCGGGCACGCAAAACACCTTCTTGCTCGATTTTGTCATCACTTTCTCTGAGACCGGCTGTATCGGTAATCGTAACAGGAAGGCCCCGAAACTGGAGTTTTACCTGGACAGTATCTCTTGTCGTCCCGTGAATATCGCTAACAATCGCCCTTTCTTCGCCGGATAAGGCGTTCAGAAGACTGGACTTTCCGGCATTAGGCAGACCCAGGATAGCCACTTGAAAGGAATCGTTAATAATACGACCTTGTGACCAGCTGGCAAGGGCTTCCGCAATCTCCTGCCGGAGGAGCAGGATTCCCTTCTCCAGGCTCGCATAATCCCCTTCGTCAGCTTCTTCTTCAGAAAACTCTATAATATTTTCCAGCCCGGCCATCAAGGCAAGCAGATCATCCTGCAACTTACGAACAGCAAGCGAAAGGCCTCCGGCCATCTCTGACAAGGCCAACTCCTGCTCAAGGGCGGATTCCGCCTCAATTAAATCCATAACGGCTTCTGCCTCTATAAGGTCCATCTTGCCATTTAAGAAAGCCCGTTTGCTAAATTCGCCCGCCTCTGCCGGCCTGGCACCGGCAGCGAAAAGACTTTCTAAAATGCTCCGCTTGACCTGGGCTCCTCCGTGAAAATTAATTTCATAAACATCTTCTCCGGTATAGGATTGAGGGGCCCGAAAGGCAGAGAGAATAATCTTATCCAAGACCTTTCCCCCGATGTCGCACCAAGTTCCGTAGGCCATGGTATAGCCTTTCATTTGTGAAGGGAGAGGAAAGCTCTTCCCGGGGAGGAAGAGCCTGTCACAGATTCCGGCGGCCTCCGGGCCGGACAAACGAATAATCCCCAAAGCAGCCATTCCGGGAGCTGTTGAAACTGCAGCAATCGTATCCGTCATACTTAGGCTTCTAAATCGATAACAACCGAGCGATCAGGTTCTTCACCCTCACTATAGGTCTGTATGCCTTGGAAATCAGCAAGAGCTAAATGGATTTGCCTTCTTTCTGCCGCACTCATGGGCTTCATGACATAACGCCTGCGACTTTTTAAGACGCGCTCGGCTGACCTGCGGGCCCTTTGGCGAAGCTGGCGCATACGGCGGTCTTTATAAAAATCGATATCTACGAAAATACGCTGATAACGGCCACTGTCCTTGTTAGCAGCCAAAGTCGTCAAATACTGGATGGCATTAAGCGTTTCACCGGCACGGCCAATGGCATTCCCCAAGTCATCGCCGCTAACATCAATACGAAGGCTGCCATCGTCCGCATAATAGCTGGAAATGCGACCATGAGCCCCCAAGCTCTGAAGAATAGTCGCAACAAATTCTACAGCCTTATCTTCAATATCCTCCTGCTCCTCGGCAGTAAAGAAATCGCGCCCATGGTCCTCTGCTTCATCGTACTCATCGACATACTCTTCTTCATACTCTTCATCGTAGTCTTCGTCGTAGTCGTCTTCGTCTTCAAATTCATCAGCGAACTCGTCGTCATCATCTTCAGCATTTTCGTCAAGCTCTATAAAGGCCGGCCTCAACTCGGCATAAGCGGGAGTCTGTTCTTCACTCTTGTCTTCTTCCGCAAGGCTGACTCGCACCCTTGCCGGCCTGCGACCAAAGCCTAATAAGCCACCCTGGTCACCTTCATCAAGCACTTCGATTAGGACGTCTTCAATATCTGCTCCCAATTCTTTCAGGGCTTCGCGAACGGCGTCATCTACTGTTTTAGCAAGCTTCTCTACTTGTTTACTCACTTTTTCTTCTCCTTCTTGGAATCTGTTTTTCTTTTTGACGGGCATCAAGAATTTCCCTTGCCGGCTGTACATAGTAAATATTCGAAAGGATGGTTTGTACAATAGCGAACATGTTGGAAATAATCCAATATAGGGTCATAGCAGCAGGCAAGGTAAAGGACAACCAAAGCATCATGAGCGGCATGAAGATCATCATGCTTTTGTTCATGGCAGCAGCCTGATCATTAGCCTGTTGTCCTTCTTTTGCTGGGTTTCTCTTGTCCCGGTCGATTTCTTCTTTTGATTTCGCACTCACTTGATTGATTTTGATCAATCTGTTGGAAATAAACATCGTTATAATCATAACAATAACCAGAATCAATAAGGGCAAATAGGTGCTCCTTGTTTCCGCACCAAAGACAATTTTCGGGTTAAAGCTGGGCACCTTCCCCAGGTCCATACCGAGAAACTTCAAATCCAAAACTTGCCCCAGTTCAATCCAGCCATTTTGAATACTTTGTGCAAGAGCGGATGCGTTCTCACGCAAGGCCGCGAGAATATTAACGTCATTCGTTGCGGCGAGTCTCATCGCATTTTCCGGCAAATGCCCCTGATTAATCAACAGACCGGTAATATTGTTTAAATTTTCCTGACTTACCCCGGCAATATAGTGGAGCGGACGGCGAATCGGCTCGTACATAGCAATAATAATCATAAATTGAATAATCTGCGGCAGACAGCCTCCGGTCATGGAAACACCTGCGTTCTTCATCAAATCCATCTGCACTTGCTGAGCCATTTGCGGGTCATCGGCATAGACCCTTTTAATCTCATTAATGTCATCCTGCAGGAAAACCTGACGGGCCATATTTTTTTGCATCCGGACATTAGTCGGAATCAAAAAGACTTTGATGGCAAAGTTAAAAACAATAAGGACCAGGCCATAATTTTGCAGCCAGCCGTACAGCCAACCCATTATTGAGCCGAAAGCCTGGTGTAAAGGACTTAATATGCTCAAAAAAAGATGTAATTGCATATAAAATTTTCCTCTCATGCTCTTATAAGAGCTTCTTTTATTATCAATCGCACAACTAAACTTCCGGAATTGAAGCTCAAAGCCGGTTCAGCGTATGACAGTCCTATTACTTTAGCAAAAGTCAGGAAAATGAACAAGGTTTTTCCTGCACACTCTCCTATTTGCCTTGTAAAATAATTCTGACCTTGTCTATTTATCAGCCGGATTAGGCTACAAAAAACTTGCCGGCTCTCTCCTCCCTGGTCCAACTAAGTCGGACCGGTAAAAGCAAGGGCCTAGACTTCTGCTCTCCCCTCCAGAATGCCCAGCACGATAATACCAATCACCGTTGCGCCAATAGCCAGATAGTGTCTTTCGGATAATTTTTCTTTCAAGAAGACACGTGACCAGACTACAGACAGCACGCAATAGGCGGAGATCATCGGAGCAGCATACATGGGATTGGCCGCCAGGGCAAAAACATAGGCAAATTGTCCGGCAGTCTCAAAGATGGCCGCAAGTACTTTTGCGCTATCTTCTTTTTTCTCCGGCTTTAATTTTTTTGTATAAAGCAGATAAACGAAGACTCCGCAAGCCGCTAGGAAAAAGGTCAGTTCATAGGCCGTATTTGCTGCCTTTTCATCCATAGTTTTTAGGACAAGACTATCCAGATAGGTCCCGGCGGCATCCAGCAGCATATACACAATAGGCAAAAGGATAGCAAGAAGGCTTTTTTCATATTGCCAGTTTGCCGCCTCTTGCCGCAGCCTCCTGATCTCCGGATCTTCCCGGTATTCGACAAAACCCAGATAGATTACACCGAATATAATAAGGATAAGACCAAACCACTCAGCCCTTGTTGGCATTTCTCCACGAAATAAATAGATTAGGAGTACAACAGCCCCGGACGAATTGCAAATCGGCGAAGAAATTGACAGTTCAATATAGCGGAGACCAAAGTAACCTATAGCCATGGAGATGATATACAAAAAGGAGACCGGAAGATAGCGGACAAGAATATCCAAAGAAAAAGGTATTTTTTCAATGAATAAAGTGTAAAAGGCATGCAGTCCCATTACCGCCCCAACCGTAATAATCATTTTCAGCGGGGCATAACGGTCTTTTTTATCTGTACAGCCTATTTTAGAAAACAGGTCCGAACCGCTCCACATAATAAGGCAAAGAAGGGCCGGAAGAAACCACATAACAACTACCTCCCAAGAAATTTGCCAAAGTCTCCATGGAGACTTTGGCAAATTCTACTGTCTATATTTTATCAGATAATACTAAAGCATAGGAGCGATAACCAGGGCAACCATGGACATCAATTTAATCAAGATATTCAAGGAGGGACCTGAGGTATCCTTAAAGGGGTCACCTACGGTATCACCGACAACAGCTGCTGCATAGGCTTCTTTATCATTATGCAACTGCTCATCACCTTCAATGGTTTTCTTGGCATTATCCCAAGCACCACCGGCGTTCGACATAAAAATAGAGAGGGTAACACCGGAGAAGGTCGCTCCCGCAAGAAGCCCTAAGAGCATTTCTTTACCACCGATAAAGCCTGTGAGAACAGGAGCCAAGAGGGCAAGAACAGCCGGAAGGACCATCTCTTTTAAAGCTGCTTTTGTGCTGATATCAATACATCTGCCGTGATCAGGCTCTTGCGTACCTTCAAGAATACCGGGCATTTCACGGAATTGACGGCGTACTTCATTGATCATTTCAAAGGCTGACTTACCAACCGCATTCATCGTTAAGGCGGAGAACAAGAAGGGAATTACTGCACCGAAGAAGATGGCTACCAAAATGTAGGGGTTGGTGATTTCAGCGACTGTGATTCCTGCCGCCTCTTTATAGGAGGAGAACAAGATAATCGACGTTAAGGCTGCTGATCCGATAGCGAATCCTTTACCGATAGCCGCCGTTGTATTACCAACAGCATCGAGTTGGTCGGTAATTTCCCGTACATCTTCGGGGAAGTGGGCCATTTCAGCAAGACCGCCGGCATTGTCGGCAATAGGGCCATAGGCATCAACAGCAAGCTGGATTCCCAAGGTAACAAGCATACCGGTTGAGGCAACACCGACACCGTACATTCCGGAGATGAGGTAGCTGCCTAAAACAGCCAGGCCGATTACAATAACCACAGGGAAAGTGCTGGTCATACCGACACTGATACCGGTAATGATATTGGTTGCGGTACCTGTTTTACTGGCCTTGACAATAGAATCAACGGGTTTTGTCCCCGTACCTGTAAAGTATTCTGTAACCTGACCGATAATGACACCGGCTACAAGACCGACAGCGGTTGCACCAACAAGGTGCCATTTACCAAAGTTGTTATCTGCACCAAAACGAGCGCCACCAATATAGAAGGAAAAGACTAAAATAACAAAGAGAATGGATAAAAGGGAGGCTGTCAAGCTACCTCTGTTCAATGCTTTTTGAGGGTCTGAACCTTCTTCAACACGAACGAAGAAGGTGCCGATGGCAGAAGCAACAACACCGACGGCGGAAATGATTAAGGGCAAGAGCAGCAACTTAATCTTTAAATCAAAATCTGCACCGGGGGCTGTAATGGCCAAAATCATGGCCCCTACAATAGAACCGACATAGGATTCAAAGAGGTCGGCACCCATTCCGGCTACGTCCCCTACGTTGTCACCTACGTTATCAGCAATAACCGCCGGGTTACGGGGGTCGTCTTCAGGAATACCGGCTTCCACTTTACCGACAAGGTCGGCGGCAACGTCAGCCGCTTTTGTATATATACCACCACCAACACGGGCAAATAAAGCGACGGAGGAAGCACCCAGGGAAAAGGCGGTACCCATAGGCATAATGGAACTTTTTAAAACTTCTTCCGTAACGTCGGGAACCAGGCGTAAAGCAAAGAAAAAGACCAGGAAAAGGCCGACAAGGGCAAGGCCGACAACAGTCATGCCCATAACACTACCACCGGAGAAAGCAACCCCTAAAGCGGCATTTAAGCCGTGGTCGCTTGCTGCCTGAGTCGTTCTGGAGTTAGCATTTGTAGCCACTCTCATTCCAAAAAATCCTGCCAGGGAAGAGGCAAGAGCACCAAGTGTAAAGGCTAAGCCTTGGTAGCGCATAAAACCATCATTTACAAGAACCAGAGTAAGGGCTATCAGGGCTATGAAAGGGAATAGAAAGGTATACTCTCTCTTGATAAAAGCCATCGCCCCTTCCTGAATATACCCGCCAATTCTCCGCAGGTCTTGATTTTTAACTTCTTGACGTTTAATCCACGCGGCGCGGTACACAGCAAAACCTAGCGCAAAAAGTCCACACGCAAAAACAAAGAACAATATCTGATCCATCATCTCTCCATCACTATCTGTAAAATATTTTAGTAAAAGAATTTGGCAAAAGCCTAAATTCATAACTAATAGTGAATAGTTTACAGGACATTCCTGCTTTATTCAATCTTTATATACAAGTAATTTCCCGAAAAGCATTGACAGCACAAGGTTTTTCATTGTAAAATTTATCTTCGGGGAAAATGCTTTTTTCTCCGGAATTTATAGTTTTACGCGTGCATCTGTTATATTTTCTTCGGATTCCCCTCTTTAATTTGTGCATTTGCCAAATCATTTACCTTGTTTTTTTCTTTCCAAATCCAAAGGGGAACCGGGCACAGGGTCTACTCCTCCTTTACTGAAAGGATTACAGCGTAAAATCCGCCAAAGGGCCAGGGCAGTCCCCTTTAGGGCACCATGGATCCGGATGGCTTCTATGGCATAGCTGGAGCAGCTAGGGTAATAACGACAGGAGGCCGGGAGCAAAGGAGAAATCTTCCTTTGATAAAAACGAATACAGCGGGTTAAAGCTTTTTGTACTATATTCATGGGTTACTAAAAATCTCGATAACGAACCTTGCTTGTTGGAGTCGGGCTTTCATTAATACCGGTCTCAGCAGTATGACTTTCAGCTGAACCCTTGGCCCTATTATTGTCATCGGTGTAAAAAGGGAGCAAGTCGTCAACGGATGCCTCCGGATATATTGTACTCTTTTTTAAAACTTCTACAAAAGTTTTCTCAAACTGTCGGTACATCCCTTTTTCCGGGTACACTTTCCCGTGCAAAATAAGATCATATCCGTCCTTTATCCTAGGAGCATGCTCCCGGAAAAGGGCTCTTAAAACGCGCTTCACCCGATTTTTCTTTACCGCTCCTTTAATCGCCTTTGATACGGTAACACCATAACGACTCAAGCCATTATCTTTTCGCTTGAAGAAAAATAAGGAAAGCTCGGCACCATGGCATTGCTTCCCTCTTTTATAAACGCGATCAAATTCGTAATTATTTTTTAATATCCGATAATTTCTCATAAAAAAGACCACAAAGCTTGTAGTCTTAAGCGCTTAAAACTTTTCTTCCCCTATTGCGACGTCTTTTTAAGATTTTGCGACCGGAGGCGGTTTTCATTCTTTTACGGAAACCATGCTCACGGGAACGTTGACGTTTCTTAGGTTGGTATGTTCTTTTGCTCATCTTTCCTCACCTCCCCGAGTCCTTTCTCGGATTTTTTTAATTGCTTGAAATATAAGCTTAGTGATTATACAAGGCATTCTCTCGCCCTGTCAAGTTGTCCAAAAAAAATACTTACCCTATTTATCCATTTGCGGAGCAAGATACTTCCCATACATGAGAGAAAATAGGCCCAGCAAATAATCAAAAATAGCGGTACCGACAGCAGCAACTAAAATAAGCAGAGGCCAATAGAAGTCGCTAATTTTGCTTTTCAGTTCTGCAGGTAAGAGGCTATCTCCATAAATAAGCGCTAAGACAAGCAGGAGGAGAATTCCAACCAGCAGGCGAAGCCCAACAGCAAATTTGCTTTTCCAGTGCTTGTTAAGGGCAAAGGCAAACAAAACATAAGGGCCAAAATAAATGCTGTAAGGCAAATTTAAAAGAAAGCCGGGGTAGATGCCGGATAAGAGAAGGGAGGCAAAAAAGATGATAAGGGCTTGTTTTAGCCCCTGGTGTAAAACAGCAACCATAAGCACAAAAGCTGCCAGAATACGGAAAGACAGGCTCACGTTAGGGATAAGCCGGGCAAGTATCAAGGCAAGCCAGATAAAGCAGAGCATAAGCCCGCTACGCACTAAGCGCTTGGTCTTATTTCGGGCTTCGTAATAGAGTGCTTCATCGACACGCTTTGTAGCCTTATCCTCTTCTTGAGTTTGCTTAGCAGCAAGGAACAAGATCGCCTCCCATACATTCACAACAGCTGTCGGCGCAGCAAATACAGAACAAGGTATCACACATGTCCATATCGCCAAAGGGCCCCTTCCGCTGCGTATAGGTCCTTCTGTCATGCCATTCTTGTTGGTGCTGCCAGGGGTTACCGTAGGGATTTTGCTGACTTTGCCTTTGTTGATAGCCGCCAGCCCGGCCGCTTTCAATCATCTCATAGGCTCGGTTAATCTCAGCCATTTTTTCTTCGGCGAGTTCCTTAGCCACAGGGTCGGCATGACGGTCGGGATGGTATCTTTTGGCCAGAGCCCGATAGGCCTTTTTAATTTCTTCTTCGCTGGCATTGCGGTCAACACCCAAGACTTTGTAGGGATCTTTTATGGCCACACTTTTTCCTCCGGCTAATCTTGTTTAAAGAGAATCAAAGTTTCTCTTGCTATCATATAATTTTTACAGGAACTTGTCACGAAAAGCTTTTCCTGATCCGACCAGGAGTCAGGCCTGTTTTTCAACAATATTCTGCCGGAAAAATGCCGGACTAGAGAAAGTTTTCTTTCTTTTTCTTTACTTGCTGCACTTGGGCACGTAAGCCGAGGTGTAAAATATTTTCCAGGAGTTCCGCATCCTTGTAATAGGGAAAGAGGGCGGCCGTGTGGTCTATTCTCTGAATTTTTTCCTGCAGCAAGGCTTCCGCCAGCCGATAGGCTTCCTCTCTTGGCAAATTTAAAAAGGGATTGAAATTGCCTTTCTTTCGGTCCTCTTCCCAATCGTCAAAAGCATCAATAAGGTAGACCCACTCCCCTAAGTAAGTAGCAAAGAGGCCCAGGGTATGGCGATAACGCTCGTCATCAAAGACAAAACTCTTTGTCTTTTTGGCTCCTTCAAGGAAGATTTCCGCCAGCATTTTCCCACTGTAACCGGCAAGTTCGCGGGCAGTTTTTTCGGCAATTTCCGGCGTATTATCTGCAAGTTCAGGAAAGATTTTCTCCTCTCTTTGCCAGGCTGCCGCCAAAAGATTTTTGAGCTTTGCTTCAAGCAGGGGGTAGTTTTGAGAGAACTTTTTTGCGCCGGACTTGAAGAAGAGCTTAATGAAGAAAGCCCTGCCCTCGCGCCCATCTCTTCTGTCATCATGAGCTTTGGCGTAGACTAAAAAGGAGGTTATGCCGGCAGCAAAATCAAGGACAGGGTGGCCTTTAGCCGTTTCTCTTTTTTGTAAGGGCCTGGCAAAACAAGCCTCCTTTTTGCTTTCCGGCTCATCTTCTGCAAAGGCCAGCAAAAAAATGGCTAAAAATGTCGTATCATAGCTTACCGCCATCCGCTCAAACTGCGTGTTCAGGGCTGCGATCTGCTTGCAGACACCACAATAGACGGCCCGGTAGCGCCGCAAATCTTTCACCCTCAGCTCATCCTGCCATGGCTTTATATATCCGAGCACCCTCCACTCCTTTGCACGAATTCTTTTTTAGGATTTTTTCTTTACTTTGTCTTATGATAGAGTAAAATTCTGAAAAAAGAAATTTTCCATAAAGAGCATGCCCTCTTTTCACCGCCTAAGATTGAACAACGAAGGAGAAGTAGCGTAAGTATGAAGAAAATAAGAAGAACCCGTTTTGCCCCCAGTCCGACAGGCTACATGCATGTAGGCAATTTGCGTTCGGCCCTCTACACTTGGTTGATTGCTAAAAGTAAGGATGGCAAATTTATTTTGCGCATTGAAGATACGGACCAAGAGCGGATTGTGGAAGGTGCCGTGCAAATTATCTATGACACCTTGTCCGCCTGCCACTTACAGCACGATGAGGGACCGGATATTGGCGGCCCTTACGGCCCCTATGTACAGAGCGAGCGCTTGGCTATGTACAAACCCTATGCAGAACGCCTGGTTCAAGAGGGCAAGGCCTACCGCTGTTTTTGTGCAAAAGAAGACGCTGAGGTCTTTGATGAAGAAGAGCCCGATCAGGTCCTTTTTGGCTACAACCGCCATTGCCGCAATCTTTCGGAAGAAGAAATAGCGAAAAACTTGGCGGAAGGGAAGCCCTATGTCATCCGGCAAAAAATGCCTCTCGAGGGAAAAACCGGCTTCCACGATATTGTTTATGGGGAAATTGTTGTCGATAATGCGGAACTTGAGGACCAAATACTTTTGAAGTCTGACGGCTTCCCTACCTACAATTTTGCCAATGTTATCGATGACCATGAAATGGGTATTACTCATGTGGTACGCGGTTCTGAATATTTAAGTTCAACCCCCAAATACAACCTCCTATATGAAGCCCTCGGCTTTGCTATTCCGGAATATGTCCACCTGCCTCTTATTTTAGGTACAGATGGAAGAAAGCTTTCCAAACGCCACGGAGCCACCAGCTTCCAAGACTTAGTGGCAGAGGGCTACTTGGTCGATGCCATTATCAACTATATGGCCTTCCTCGGCTGGTCTCCCGGCGAGGATACCAGAGAGATTTTCAGCCTGGAGGAATTACGTGAAATCTTTGATGAACGAAGAATCAGCAAGGCACCCGCTGTTTTTGATTATGAAAAGCTGGCCTGGTATAATGCCCACTACATCAAAGAGATGCTCCGCGAGGACTTTGAGAACTATCTAAGGCCGGCTAGCGACGCCTTCTTTGGTGAGCAGGATTATGACTTTTCTGTCCTCTGCGATATCTTGCAGTCAAGAATCCAAACAAGGGCTGAGCTCCCGGAAATGCTGGCCTTCTTTAAGGAAACAACAGCCTATACAAAAGACCTCTTCTACAACAAAAAACAGAAACTCGACCCGGAATTGTCGGCCCTTATTTTAAGCAAAGTGCTTGAAGCCACGAAATCACTGGCTGACTTTTCCAAAGAGGCGCTACGTGCGATGTTTAAAGCCCTCGGTGAAGAATACGCTTGGAAAACCGGTCAGGTTATGACCCCGCCCCGCCTTGCCCTTTCCGGTCAAAATGTTACCCCGGGCGGCACAACAGAAATCATGCTCATTTTAGGCAAGGAAGAGAGCCTTACCCGTATGGAAAAAGCCTTGGAACTCCTAAATGCCTAAGCAAACAGGTCAAGGACTCGGACAGTTAGCTACATTTCCCACCGATGAGTGCTTAGCCGGTTAACGGATGAACAGG
The DNA here is from genome assembly GCA_023622515.1 of Bacillota bacterium. GTDB lineage: Bacteria > Bacillota > Clostridia > Saccharofermentanales > DTU023 > SFFI01. The sequence continues at coordinate 45,235 of JAMNZB010000072.1, forward strand.
AAACGGCTACGATACACCACATGAACAAGATAAATGAATTCTACAAGGAGAAGCTATGAAGGAAAAAGAAAAACAAATTGTTGCCAATCCGGAAGCCATGATGCCAAGGAACAATTTTATCCACGATTTTATAGACGAGGATTTGCAGGAGGGCAACCGCAGCTATGGCCAGCGGATTCATACCCGCTTTCCGCCGGAGCCCAACGGTTACTTGCACATTGGTCATGCCAAAGCTATCTATATCGATTTTACGACCGCTTTAAAATATGACGGTCTTTGTAACCTGCGCATGGATGATACCAATCCGGCCAAGGAAGATGAGCACTATGTCGATATGATAAAAAAAGACGTGCACTGGCTGGGCTATGACTGGGGCGACCGTTTTTACCATGCTTCAGATTACTTTGAAGAGATGTATCAATTCGCTGTTGAACTCATTGAAAAGGATTTGGCTTTCGTCTGTGAGGAAACAACCGAGGAAGTCCGGGAAAACCGCGGAAGCCTGACAGAACCCGGAAAGAATTCTCCTTATCGCAACCGGCCTATAGAAGAAAGTCTGGATTTATTCAAGCGGATGAAGGCCGGTGAATTTCCTGACGGCCGCATGACCTTGCGGGCAAAAATCGATATGGCCTCGGGCAATATGAATATGCGCGACCCTGTCCTTTATCGTATAAGCCATATGGACCACCATAGGACCGGAGATGCATGGTGTATCTATCCCATGTATGACTTTGCCCACCCCATCGAAGACGCTCTCGAAGGCATCACCCACTCCCTTTGTTCCCTGGAATTTGAAGACCACAGGCCCTTATATGACTGGGTCGTACAAAATATCAGCTGCCCCTGTAAACCCCGTCAGATTGAATTTGCCCGCCTGAATCTTGACTATACGATTATGAGTAAGCGCAAGCTTCGCATCCTGGTTGAAGAGGGTTTGGTTTCCGGCTGGGATGACCCACGGATGCCGACACTTTCCGGTTTGAGAAGGCGGGGCTACACCCCCAGGGCTATCTTCAATTTCTGTGACCGCATCGGGGTCTCCAAGGTAGAATCTTCGGTCAGCTACGACTTCTTGGAATACTGCCTCCGGGAAGACTTAAACGAAACAGCCTTACGCGGCATGGCCGTCCTGGACCCCCTTAAGCTTGTGATTACGAATTACCCTGAGGGCCAAGTGGAAACCCTTTCGGTTGCCAACCATCCCCAGCAAGAGGACCAAGGCCGCCACGATATCAGCTTTTCCAGAGAAATCTGGATTGAGCGCAGCGACTTTGAAGAAGATCCGCCCAAAAAATTCCACCGGCTCTATCCCGGCAATGAAGTTCGCTTGCGGGGTGCCTATATCATCAAGTGCACCGGTTGTGTCAAAGATGAAGCCGGCAACATTGAGTATGTTACCGCGGAATATGATGCGGATAGCCGGGGCGGTAAAGCGGCCGATGGGCGCAAGGTTAGGGGAACCATACATTGGGTTGATTCCACCAGTGCCAAGGATGCCGAAGTCCGCCTCTATGACAAGTTATTTGCCGTTGAAAATCCGGATGCCGATGAGCGTGAATACCACGAACTACTCAGTCCTAACTCACTGCAAGTCTTGGAGAATTGCAAGCTTGAACCCTGGCTCTATGAGCACCGCCACGATGGCGCCTGGCAATTCTTGCGCCAAGGTTACTTTGTCGCAGATAATGTAGATGATACGGATGAGAAACCGGTTTTCAACCAAGCCGTATCCTTGCGGGAGAGTTATAAGCCCTAATCCTTGCGGGAGAGCTATAAACCCTAGGCTGAAACTCCAAATGAGAGAAGAGTTAATAAAGGGAGCTGAGGCTCTTAACTTGTCTCCGCTCCCTTTTTATTTCACGCTCAAACTCCGGATTTATACTTTTATTTGTCCTATCGCGGCTTTTTATTTCACTGTACTTTTACCCTAAGCAGGCTAAGCAGCAATTCTACTTGAGCAGGGCGTCTATTTTCTCCGCCCAAATTTCTTCATAGCCCGGGGCAAAACCAATCCAAGCTTCCAGCTCTTCCCCTTTATCAAGCAGGTAAAAGGCCGGAATAGACATAACATTAAAGGTCTTGGTCAGGTCTTTATCCATCAGGTCAACATTAACCTTAACAACCTTTATTTTCTCCGGATAGGCTGCAGCAAGCTCATCCACATAGGGAGAGGACATTAGGCAGGGTGGACACCAAGAGGCCCAGAAGTCGAGAAATATCGGCTCTTCTTGCGCCTTTAGCCAAGCCATAAAATCGTCTGTTTCTACCGCCTCATAGTGAACTTCCTCTCCCTCCACTATAGCCACTTGATAGGGGGTCACTTCTTTTGCCTCTCTTCCTGCTGTAGAAGGCTTGGTTTCTGTGTTTTCCACAGGCTTTTTGCTTTCTTTACTTGTCGCTTTAGCCGGCTCTTCTTCCCTTGTCTTTCTTCTTTCCTCAGCTTGCTCTTTCTCCTTTGCCTCCGCCTCTTCCTCGGTTTCCTTTTCAGCAATGGTTTTCTTTGCCGTCGTCTCTTCTTTTGCCTCTTCAGGTGCTAAGACGGGACTCTTGTTACAGGCACTCAGCAAGAGGGGGGCAGCCAACAAAAGCAAGAGCAAAATCATTGCAGGAATTCTTTGCCACCAAATTTTTGACTTTTGCAGCCGACCGGACCTTCTGCTAGCTTGCGGACTATAATGTTGTTTGTCTTGGCGCATGAAATACCTCCCTTAAGAAAAAGCCTCCGGTATAGTCAAGGCTCTTTCAGCTCAATTTCAAATTAATCGCAGCTTTATTTTACAGGTCTTTTTCTGAACTTGCGGTCACCCTTGATACCTTTTTTTGAAAACCGCTCCGGAGACAACCCCTAGGGCAGGAAGCCACACAGCGCGAACAATGGATACACTCCGGACTTTGATACCTTACCGGCATATCTACACCCATCGGACAGGCTCTTTTACAAGCCCCACAGTCAATACAGGTTCCCTTGTCGAAAGACAATTGATAGAAGGCCAGCTTATGAAAGAGGCTATAGAAGGCACCCAGGGGGCAAATATAGCGACAAAAAATACGGGGGATAAAAGCAGCAGCCACAAGAATCCCTATGGCAAGAAAGCTTTTCCAAGAAAAAATAAAGCCTAAGAGCCTCCTTAAATTTTCATTTAAGGCAAGCATGGGCCAACCGGCCATGACCGTGCCGGAGGGGCAAATGAATTTACAAAACCAAGGCGCCATCAGCTTTGGAAAGAAACGACCTAGAAAGGGTAAAAGAAAGACAAAAAAGATAAGGATGAGATACTTCAACTTACGGAGCCTTTGATCAAGCTTTGGGCTTAACAGCTCAGGCCGATACTTTTTACAGGGAATTTTTGCCAGGAGATCTTGCAAGAAACCAAAGGGGCAGAGCAGCCCGCAAATAAGCCGGCCAAAAAGAAGACCAAAGAAGAGTAATAGACCCAGGACATAAAAGGGAAATAACTGGCGGGTGTCGTAGAGGCCCGCTTGCAAGGAACCCATAGGGCAGGCCCCAAGCGCTCCGGGGCAGGAATAGCAGCTAAGGCCGGGAAGACAAATATGCTTTACTTTCCCCTGGTAGATATTCCCCTTGAGAAAGCCCGGAAGATAGGCGTTCGTCCCTAGAGAAAAAAGCCCTTGTACGAGATGTCTCTTCCTCTCACTTTGACGCATTCTTATAGAAATGGGCGAAGTAGACTTCTTCTTCATACACCATGTACCTCCCTTACCCTATAGCTATCCTATACCAATACACTCAAGGCAAATCATCCTGGCTTTTTGAAAGACAGCTGCAGCCTGTCCTGTAAAGATACCGTAGAGGAGGAAGCCGCCCGCAAGAAGCAGCAACAAGCTGCGGCAGAGACTATGGCCGGCGGGAGAGCGAGC
>JAMNZB010000026.1 GCA_023622515.1 Bacillota bacterium
GGCAGAAGGCCGCATAAGCTATGATGGCCGGGTGGCCGGGGACTTTGACCTGACCCTCTGGCGGCAAAAGTTCGGCTTCATCGTACAGAACAGCCCCCTGCTTGAGGGGACCATCCGGGACAATATGCTCTACGGGGCTAGACGGGAGTTTAGCGAGGAGGAATTTTTGGACCTGGCGAAAAAACTCAAGATCCATGACTTTGTCCAAGACCTGGAAGAGGGCTATGACAGCCAAATTCAGACCGGCTGCTACAATCTGTCCGGTGGCCAGCGCCAGCGGATCGCCATTGCTCGGGCCCTCTTTGCCGAACCGGAGATCATGATCTTGGACGAGGCCATGTCCGGCTTGGATAGTATCACCATGAAGGAGATCGGCGAAGAGCTGAAAGACCTCCTCCGAGGCAAAACGGTCATCATGGTGGCCCACCAGCTCAAGACGGTGTGCGAGGCTGACCAGATTATTGTCCTTAGCCATGAGGGTGTTGAGGCCCGGGGCAAGCATGACAGCCTGTGTGCAGGCGGGTCGGACTACTACCGCCTGGCCTGTGAATACCAGGAACTCTTGCCGGCGAGAAGTTAAAACTTAATAGGCAAAAAAGAGCGGGCAAAGAGCCAAGTCAAGATGTAAAAGACGAGAGCTAAGGCCTTTAGCATGTCAATATGTAAAAGTAAAAGCGAAAATCGTAAAAGCGTAAAACGTAAAGTGTAAAAGTAAATGTAAATGTAAAAGTAAATGTAAAGCAAAAAGTGTAAAAGCGAAAGCGAAAGTCAGTGGCCCGTCAGAGTATGAAATGGCGAGAATCAAAGGCTCTAGCAAATTAAAATGTTAAATGTAAAAGTGTAAAACGTAAATGTAAAAGTAAATGTAAAGCAAAAAGTGTAAAACTGAAAAAACTGAAAAAACTGAAAAAACTGAAAAAGCAGAAAATGTAAAAATATAAAATGTAAACCTGTAAAAGGACAGAAAAACAAGGAGAAGTCTAATGAGAGAAATTAATCAAGCAGAATTTAAAGAAGCCACCAAAGAGGGTTTTATCATCGTGGATGTTTTCGGCAACAATTGTAGCCCTTGTGAAGTCCTGGCCCAGCGCTTGGCCGTCATGGAAGAGGAGTATCCCTTCCTGAACTTCCTCAAAATTAACGCCCACCGGAACAGAGACTTTGCCAAGGAATATACCATTTCCGGCGTCCCCACCCTCCTCTTTATGGTGGATGGGGAAGAAAAAGAGCGGGCAGTTGGTGCCCTGACGGACCAGGAAATTTTAGATCTTGCCGGCCCCTACCTCTATTAAATAACGGCGTAAGCAGGATAAAACTCTAGCTTGGAGAAGAAGGCAGAAGAAGGGCCCGGGGAGAATCCTTTTGGGCTCTTTTGAGAGGAGTAACTATGAAAAAAAATGGCTTTAGCCTTTTAAAAAGTGTCTATCTGGAAGATTTGTCCGGAAAAATTTATCTTTACCGGCATGAGAAAAGCGGGGCCAAATTCTGGCATATCCCTAATGCGGATACGCATAAAATGTTTGCGGTCGGCTTTGCCACCCATCCCGAATCGGACAAGGGTGTTTTTCATGTCCTGGAGCACTGCCTCCTGCAGGGTTCGGAGCGTTTTCCCGTCAAAGGCTTATTTTTGGAGCTTTTAAAGGGGTCCATGAATACCTTTTTAAATGCCATGACTTTGGCGGATAGCACGGTCTACGCGGTGGCCAGCAAGAATAGTAAGGACTTTATGAACCTGGTCCGGGTCTACCTGGACGCTGTCTTCCGCCCCCTGGTCCTTAAATGCCCCTATGCCTTTTACCAGGAAGGCATCCGTTTGGAATGGGACGAGGAGGGCAAGCCCTATTTCAACGGGATTGTCTTTAATGAGATGAAGGGGGCCAGGTCTTCGCCCGAGAGCCGGGCTATTAGCCTGGCCTACCAAAGTCTTTTTGACAAGCTCTACCGCTATGATTCCGGGGGCAGCCCCATGGAGATAGCAAGCTTGAGCTATGAGGACTTGCTGGAGGCCTATAAGCGCTACTATACTCCTTCCAATGCCCGCTTTTTCCTCTATGGCGATGCTGATGTCAAGGCAATTATGGCCTACTTGGATAAGGAATATTTATCCAAGGCCGAAGCAGGGCCCATCTACTATGCACCGGCTATGGAGCCTGTGGAAGGCTTTAGCCCCCGATATCGCCAAAGCCCCTATGGAGGCGGGGAGGATAAAATCTTTTCCTGGCATTTTGTCCTGGGCGAGAGCAAGGATAAAGCCAAGGCCATCTTGCTGGCTGTTCTCTTCCATGTCCTCTGGAACCGGGACTCGTCAAGCCTACGCCAGGCCTTAATCCAGAAGGGCTTTTGCTATGACCTCTATGCCGGATTAGATACATCAAAAACCCCTGTTTTGGGCAATCTTTTCTTCTACGGGGTAGAAGGCGACTCCCCCGAAGCCTTGGAAGCGACCCTTTTAGAGGCTCTTGCTAAAATTGACTTGCCGGCTTTGAAAGAGGAATTATTAGACTTTTTGGCCCACTACCAAGAGAGCTTGCAAGACCCGGATTCCGGGGAACCTAGGGGCTGGAAATACTGTCAGGAGATTCTTTTCCACCTTGAGGCCGAGCCGGAAGATACCCTGGTCCGCTTAAAAGAAAAAGAGGCCTTTGACCGGGTGGGGCAGTGGATTGAGTCAGGTGACTTTGTTTCCATGGCCGAAGAACTTCTGGTAAAAAACCCTTGGCGGACAGGGATTCTTTTGACCCCATCCGAGGAGCTGGAGGCCCGGGAATATCAGGAAGAAATGGTCTTGGCCCAAGAGCAGAGCCAAGCCCTCGACAGGGAAAGTTGGGAAAAAGAGCTGGCCGCTTTTTATGGCTGGCAGACTGAAGAAAATTCCCGGGAAGCCCTGGCTTCTATTCCCCGTCTAAAAAGGGAGGACCTGGCTTTTGCAGAAGAGCTGAAAGAGGTCAAGGTCTATGAGGAAGAGGGTCTTTGCTT
>JAMNZB010000067.1 GCA_023622515.1 Bacillota bacterium
AAAGAAGAGGATTTTCTTGCCCCGCCAAAATTCCGGCATATCCTTGCTTTTTATTTTTATCTTATTCCGGGTCAAAGAATTCACTTCAATGAAAAAACCAAAAAATAGGCAAACACCGACAAAAATTGCCGCCAAAGCCAAAAACAAAAGGAAATACTTATTGCTAATAATTTGTAAGACCATTTTCATGTAAACCTCTGTCAATATTATCTATATTCATCTATATTTATCGATATTTCAGCAGTGTCCTCTATTACTGACCGGCTATTCCCATAGGCTTGCTTTTTTCCATGCTCCTCCGGGCAAGGTCACATCAGACCCATATTGCATGCGGACAGGAACTATTCCTGAAAGAAAGCGACCTTCTTTTCTACCAGCTCTTGGATATTTTTTGTGTAGTGGCCGATATCCTTGCTGTTATATAGTTTTTCCGCCCTGCCAGCTACCAGCCTCTTGCTGGATGACCCGCTACCCAGACCAATCACCTTGCGGGCATCGAACATCATACCCACATTGTAGAGGCATTCTTTACCCGGCCTGGCAAAGCCCGTATTTTCCAAGCCGGAAAAGACATACTTCTGCCGGTAGAGATAATATGGCTGGTAGTCATGGGCCAGCAGGGTGCTGTCAATCCTATCCAAAGCCTCCAACCAGATCGGTTGAGGTAAGGTTTTTTGCAAATCTCCACTTTGGCTCTTTTCTTGCAAAAAGGAGCTTCTCTTTAAGGCAAGGCTGTGGATGGTAATCCCTTCCACACCTAGCTCTAAGAGACTTTTGCAAGACGTGAAGACATCATCCGGTCCTTCCCCCGGAAGGCCTAGGATTAAGTCCATATTGATGTTGTCAAAGCCCCTTTCCCGGGCTTCAGCGAAGACCCGAAGGACATCAGCAACACTATGCTTTCTTCCTACAGCTTCCAGGGTCCGGTCCTGCATGCTTTGAGGATTAATGCAAAGGCGGTTGACCCCCAGGGCCTTCATAGCCAACAGCTTATTCGTGCTAATGGTATCCGGCCGGCCCGCCTCTACCGTTATCTCGCAATCCTCCGCCAGGGGCAGATAGGTCCCGATGGTCTCGAGGAGCAAGGCAAAGTCTTTTTCAGAAAGGCTGGTTGGCGTACCTCCACCGATATAAAGGCAAGGGATGTCTTCTTTTAAGTGGGCAAAAGTTTCCTTGATTTCCAGGCAGAGGGCCTTCACATAATCGCTCAACTGGTCTTGGTGGCGGAGGGCATCCCGGGTAATAAAACTACAATAGTGGCAGCGACTGGGGCAAAAGGGAATCCCTACATAGACCAGGGCCTTATCCTCCGGCAGGCGGTCCAAAAGCTTTTTTTCCTCTATAGCGCAAGCCAGCACCTTATCGGCCTTATTCTTCGAGAGTAAAAAGAAGTCCTCCAGGAAGTCAGCCGCTTTTTCCTTGTCCCCTTGCCTTTCTTCCAGAACTCTAAGGGCAACCTGGGTGGGGCGAATACCGGTCAAAGCCCCCCAGGGCCAGGCTATCTTTGTAGCCTCGGCAAGGGCTATATAGAGCTGGCGCTTCATTTCCCGCCTGGCGTCAACACTCTCCACTTCTCGCTCGGCCAGCAAATGGCCTTTGGGATATTCTGTGTAAACCCTGAGCTTTGGCCCTCGCTTCTTCCCTTGCCACTCTTCCTGGGACAAGGCCCGGCTGACGGTCAAGTGGATATCGGAAGTGCCTCTTTTTTCTCCCAGTAGGAGACAGGAATAGCCAAAAGACTCCTTCCGGTAGCTTTGAGAAAAGAGTTGGACAGTTTCTCTTAGGGCAGCGTGTTCTGCATGCTTATGGAAAACAATATTCATTGGTCTAGTATACACGGCAGGAAAACGAAAGCAAAAAAGAATTTGCGGATTCTATATTACTATCGCCTATAGTCGGCTCGATACCCGGCTATAAATAAATTTGCCGATCACAGCATTTGGCCACATAGGGGTCGTGGCTTACCATAATAATGGTTTTGCCCTGCCTATTCATATCTTTGATCAAGCCCAGAATAACATCTCGGTTGCAGACATCGACGGAGAGAGAAGCCGAGAAGACAATAAACGACAAAGCAAAAAATAATAGAAAGATGAGTAAGATTTTTTTCATAAATTATCTAGCTTAGAAGAAGCAATGTCATTGCGTTCAGCGTGATGCATTTCACCTCCGTTTTAACAAACACTCTTCTCGCGTCGGTATCTGTTCATTATGAAAATAGAAAGCAACACAAAATAGATAAACTTGTAAAAATGTCCCAGTTCTAGCATAATCCCCTTAATCTTATTGCTCGGTTCGTATGCAAACCCGCATCAGATAATGGCACCGTTTCTTGATCTAGAATCACATCCCTATTTAACGGCCACTATCTAAGTGCTGAAAATCCAAATTTAATCAGAAAGAAAAATAGAATCTTTAAAAGATAAATAATAGAGGCAACAGCTAAAGCAACAATAATGATTTTTTTTAATACTTCCATTTGTTTATCCACTTTCTTCATACTGTATTTCACTATATATTACTATATATTAAAGTAATAAAAAAGAGAGGAAGAGGGTGATTGAGATCACCCTGAATATATTCATTCTATTATTCGTTACTGAGATAATCCTCTATTACAAAGCCGGAACCCGCTGCAATATAGGCATTATATAAGTCTTCACTTGTTACAGAGTAATAATGCTTTACACCAGCTAAGCCCGCATAATTGACGAAAGGATCAGACACACAAAACTCGGATAAATCCTCTTCTACCGCTTCAACACCAAAATCTTGAAATAGCGGAATGGCTCCACCTTGCTTATCTAAAGGATAGACCTCAAAAGTTTGCTGCTCTGCCTCAAAGCTGGCCGGTACAAAAATTAAAAGGCCTAGGCTTATTAATACAAAAAAGGTGATTTTGCTCTTATTCATTGACTTGTTTCTCCTCATGTTTTTCTATCTTCTCTTTTCACTTTCTGCGCGCCTTATTTAATTCCGCAGACAGCGGTATCCTACTACTTATATAACGTAGGAGAGTTCGATTTTGTGACCTCTTGTTTCGGTCTCTCATATTAAATACGTTTTAGTCTTATATATTGTCGGAATAATTGAAAATGGCTAGCCGCTTCCCGAGTAACTGAACAGGAAGCTAGCCTGGAAATCGCTCCGGCAAAAGTCCAACAACACGATTTCCACTTAATTTATCGTTACTATTTGGCGAGTTGTAAAGTGAAATGATATTTAAAAGTCCTGATTTAAGCAATGAAATAGGGTATAATTGTATTAAGAAATATTTAATCAGCAAAAACAGTCGCAGAAAATAATCATCTTGTCCAAAAGAATAAGGCTAAGAAAAAAGTACTCCCCGGTTATCGATAGTAGAAATTTCTAAGGATTTTTAAGAGTAGAGGTAGAAGCGGAATTGTTTTACTGTGCAAATAAAATTATTCTGCTCAAATTAATTAAAAAGAAAGGATGAGAGTTATGACACGTAATCTAGAGATGAATTTAGGTATTATTTCTATCAGTGATATCATTAAAAAGTATTTCGAGTATTATCCGGATGATATTTTAACAAAAATTCAGCTGGCTCATAAGGGACCATTCTATAAGTATTCTTTTGTAGGAAATGACGGCATAAATCGTCATTCTGTGAAATTCAACGCACAGACAGGAGAAGTGATTAAAAACACGGTCAAGTCTCTCAAACCCAAGGACCAGAATCCTACAAGACGAGAAGCAAAAAAACTAAACCTTGAAAATATGTTGCCTCTAAGTCAGATTAATGATATTGCTCTAAACGCCGTTCCCGTATCTACTCCTGTACAATGGGAACTGGACAGAAAAAGAAGAAACACTTTGTGGAAGGTCGAAATTACAGATGAGAAGGGTTCAAATATGCATGAAGTAAAAATTGATGCTCAAAATGGCAGTATTTTACAGACAAAATTAAAAACATAAAATGAAAAGTGAAGGTGAAGTTGGGAGTGGGTGACCATCATGGGTAAAACGGCTATTTATTCCGCTGCGGCAGAGCATCCCTTCCGCCGCAGTATGAGCCGTTGTTCCATCGTTGGACCTCCACCGTCTATTTTAATCTATTTTGTGTCCAACATTTGGGGTTCAGTTCAGCTGGTGGATTCGGAGAACGCGGTTTACAATAAGAGCCAGTCACCTTAATAGCGACTGGCTCTTGAATAAAATATAGAACAATTAATCGTTCAATTGACCACGGAGAACATATTTGATGGCAAGTATTCTGCCAATATCATATCCTATATGATCGGCGACATAGATAAAGAAGTGACCATCGGGCAAAGCATCAATACCGACGATGTACCAATCCTCTATAGTTTGTGGAAATTTATACCACTGCCCATCGTGATAGAGGTAGTAATGGTGATTTGCTCCAGAAATGTGTACTAACAAATCTTCACCGAGATAACTTAGATAACCACTTTTCGTAAAACTCCCAATTATCTCTTTAGTCTTTGTATTTCGTAATTCCCATGGATAATCTATATTATCATCTTCTATTTCCACGAAATCATAATCATTGTCTGTTGTATTAAATATATTTAAGTAGCGAATTTCCCTATCCGCTTCTGATAGTGAAACTTCTGTCAAATTACCACTGTTAAGATTATAGATATAGGTGATCTCTTTCTTTCCGGAATCTATTTTATATAAGATGAGCAGTTCGCCTTTCTCTACGTCACTTAAAAGGGGTTGTCTACAGTACACACTGTCATACTTGTCAGGACATTTGAAGATGCTGACAAGAGACTGATCTCGAAGGTCGTAAAGAAGAAGTTCTGATGAATAGCCGGTAGATCCATCCCAGCTGAAAAGAATTACACGATCTTTGTCGTAGGCAAATATTGGCCGAACATAAAATCCATTCTTTGTCGTTAATAAGATAGCAAGTTCAGATAGGTTTTCTAAGTTTAAATACGGACTCAGGTCTTTTACATCATTTTTCAGAACCGGTATATCTTTAGGTTTTTTCGTTGGAGCCTCTACATTTTGATCCTCTCCCGTTGGCATTAGAGTTTCTATAACTACGCTATCCGTATTTTGGGCTTCCACTTCTTGATCTTCATCGGGGATAGGCGGAAGAATGGTTGTCTCTAATGATTCGGGAGGAGCTGTTGTGGAATCTACAACAATCTCTTCTAGCAAGTTGCAACCACTCATGGTACATAAAGCTAAGAGCATTATAAACGCTGCAAATAAGAAAAATAGTTTTCTAGTCATAATAATGGCCTGCTCCCTAATAAACTATGCCTCCTGTAATAAGCTTAGAAAAATCTAAGTTCAAGCTCATCATAACATATTAATAAAATTGGTCAATTTGAATATATAATCTAATTTATATTGCAAGCCTTGTGGTGACTTTTATTAAATAGACATCTTACAGCAAACATGTGACGGTCTACATATAGTTTTAAGATGGTAAAACGCATTCCACCACTTAAAAAGGCAAGACCATTTACGGCGATTAGAAAAAACAAAAAGCCACAATCACTATTTGAAAAGAAATTTTACTCAGAGGTCAAATCTTACTTGCAAGTAAAATAAACGCTTGAAAATTTTACTTAGAAAAAGCATGCTTGCTTTAAGTAAAATAGATTTAACTTACGAGGTGATGATCTTGAAATTGGAAGATAATAGAGCCGGAATATTAAAGAGAATGCAGAGCGACTACGAGTGCTTTATTCCTCATAATCTAAAAGATTTGAAAATAAATATTGATGATGACATGAATAGATTGATATATAGAGCATATTGGCTTTTAGGAAGATTAGACGGCATGGCGATTACGCTTCCGGATATTGACCTTTTCGTATCCATGTATGTTCAGAAAGAAGCTGTAATTAGCTCACAAATAGAGGGAACACAGGCCTCACTCGTGGATGTATTGCAAAAGGATAGGAAAAACGAAAAAATAAAAGAAACCGAAGAAATTGTCAACTACATCAAAGCGACTAACTACGCTTTCAAAAGATTAAATGACTTGCCTTTATGTATGAGATTGATTAAAGAAACCCATGCCGTGTTGTTAGCTAATGTCAGAGGGGAAGAAAAAATGCCGGGTGAATTTAGAAAAACTCAAAATTGGATAGATCATGCAGGTTCAACGCTACAGAATGCAAGCTTTATTCCACCGGCACCAAGTGAGATGGATATTTGCCTCAGCGATTTAGAAAAATATATGCACGAGGAAACTGCAATGTCAAATCTGATAAAGACCTCCTTAATTCACTATCAGTTTGAAACGATACACCCGTTTTTAGACGGAAACGGAAGAATGGGCAGATTGCTCATTGTCTTATTTTTAAAGGAACAAGGCTTGATTGAATATCCCGTTTTGTATTTAAGTTATTTTTTCAAAAAAAATAGGAATAAATATTATGAACTTCTCAATAATGTTCGTATCAAGGGAGATTTTGAAGAATGGATTAAATTTTTCATAGAAGGTATTTGCGAAATATCCGAAGATGCTATTATGTCAATTCAAAAAATTGTTGAACTCAAAAAGAATGACACGGAAAAAATTCGTTCATTTTCTAAAGGGAATATATCAAATCTGCTTTCAGTTTATGATTATTTAATGAAACATCCGTTTATAGAAGCAGGTGATATAAAAGATTTATTAGATCTCAGCAAGCCGACCATAAATAAAATTTTGGACAACTTAACGGAACTTGGCATATTAGAACTTGTAGATGAGGAAAAGATGTATTTGGCAAGATAGAAATGGGCCACATTGGCCATTAAGAAATCCCCCACCCCCTCCATGTTTTTTACTGCATAGACGAGTGCTTCAAGCGGTAGCTTGGTCCATCGTGTAAGAGTAGTACAGCGTGGTGCACAAGTCGGTCCAAAATAGCCGCAGTCAGCTTCTGGTCGTAGAAGATTGTATTCCACTCATCAAAGGGAAGGTTGGTTGTAATAATAACGCTTCTCTTTTCGTAGCAATCTGACACAGCTTCAAACAATAATTGTGTGCCCATTCTCTCGAAGGGTATGTATCCCCATTCATCAAGAATCAAAAGGTCAGCACGTCCTAGTTTCTTCCAAAACACCCCGTCCGTTTTTTCCTTTCTAGCTAAGGCTAAGTCGTTAACAAGCCTAGCGGTTTTGTAGTACATAACCTTGTAGTCGTGCTTGCAGGCCTCAATACCAAGGGCAATGGCAAGGTGTGTTTTTCCCGTACCAGGCCTGCCGTAAAGGATTAGATTTTGTTTATGCTTTACAAAATGACAAGCTAAAAGTTCTTCCTTGCCAAGACTATCCGGTAGAGTTACAGCAGAAAAATCAAAGTTGTCAAGACTCTTCATTAAGTCAAACTTAGCCTGGCGAATGTGTCGGTTTTTCCTGTCAGCTGCGCGTTTTTCAACGGTATCGGTTAAGAGCTTAATGAGAAATTCCTCCCGAGTCTCTGCTTCAATGTCTTGGTAAACCTCACTAATTCTCGTACCAAGGCGAAGCGTCCTGCAAAGCTCTCTAATCAATTCCCTCTTCATCTTTCCCTCCTGTCTAACAGCAGTGCGTAGGCATCAAAACTTAACTCGTATTCCGGAGTTTCAGGAAGTGCTTCCGGTACGGCATTCTTGGGTAAAGGGCAGGGTCTATTAATAAGGAAATCAAATGCGGCAATTAGATCGTCGGCATCCTTTACATTTTCCTCCAGGGCTTCCGACATACTGGCTACAAGCACTTCTAAATCTTTCTCCTCACTCCTCTTAGCAAGACAAGTCAGCACTTTCTTTTTGTCCTGGGGTTCAGACTTGTTCAGGAAGTCCTTTAGTGGAGGAGGCAGTTTTTCAAAGAAGCCACTGTAACGCAAAGCATTCGGGCGTTTAGCAAGTACATGAAGGTAAGGACTCCAACGCATGGACTCCTGCTTTTCCCCATAAAGGCGCGGATGTCTAACTATAGGGCTGCCATCTTCTGCCAATACGGTAATCTGGTTAGCCGATACCTTTAGAGTAACTTCACAAGACCTGAGATTACCAGCAGTAGAGTAACGATTTTTCTCAAACCTACACATGCCATATTGATCGGTTTTGCAGACTACATAGCGGCACGCTTCAAACGTATATCTTGGCAGAGCGCGGAAGTGTGCCTTGTCTTCTTTGAAGAGCGAAGATACCTTGCGCCCCAGCTTGTAATGTTCACGCTCAAGATCATTGTCACAGTGCTGTAACAGCTCTTTGTTGTACTCTTTAAGGCTTTTGAATTTAGGGACAGGTACGAAGTAATTACGGCGGCTGTAGCCTACATAATTTTCAACTGAGCCCTTCTCATGGCCTTTGCCGGGATTGCAGAAGTTGCTGCTAAAGCCAAAATGGCATTGCAGACGCCTGAAGCTGTCTGTTAGCTCCCTTCCTCCTAATGCCTTAATTTGCTTGACGATTGCTGACATATTGTCAAAACGAATACATGTTGGTACTCCCCCTACATACTCGAAGATATTGATTAAGCCTTCCGCTAAACATTCAAAGTTCTCACCTTTAAATAGTTGGGTGTATTTGGCATCGGAATGCGGGAAAGTTAAGGCTAGGTGGCTACCAGTGTACTGCTGGCCGTTCTCAAAGAAGACGGTCTTGCCAAAGTCTACTTGTGCCTCACCTGCAGGGTGTATAAGAGGCAAGCAAACGAGTTCATTTTGTACTAGCTCTCTTCGCAATTCAGCAACTAAACGGCGAACTGTCCGCTCCGATATAGCTAAAGGTTTACCACTTTTTTTGCTTTCTTCTTTTAGGCGTAAATATATGCGATGAGCTGTGTGGCGTTGTTTTCTTGGGGCTCTTTCATCCTCTATTAGCCATGTTCTTATCTGAGCCCGATAAGCATCTGACTTGCGCTTCCTTTTTCTTTTAACTTTCTTCTCTTGGTTAAAATCGTTTTGGGAGACATACTTCTTAACGGTCTTGCGATCATGACCTGTCTCTCTAGCTATTTGCCTAAGGCTTTTACCTGATATATTGTACTCGTATCTGATATGATAGATTTGTTCCATTGTTAACATCTCCTGCATTATCCTTTCGGCCTTTTTTGATTCAACCAAAAGGATACTAGATGGGGGTTAGCAGTGGAACTTTTTATGTCCACACTGGGGGATTTCTTAGTGACCGCGCTGGCCCATTTCTATCTTGCCAAATACAGGAAAAGAAGAGATACAGACAATATGTATATAAAAAATATGTGGATATTCTTTCGGAGGGAACGATACTATAACAGGTAAACTTAAGCAGAACATACATTAAAACAATCAGAACGTGTTTATTCCGCCGCAGTATGAGCCGTTGTTCCATCGTTGGACCTCCATCGTCTATTTTAATCTATTTTGTGTCCAACATTTGGGGTTCAGTTCACTGGTTGGCCTTTTAACTCCGCGCTGGTGGACTTCCGCCAGCGCGATTTCCAATAATCGTTCTTTGATAGTCCTTCGATAGCTTGATCAAATCGATATAAAATTCTTCAAGGTATTTTTCAAGATTTTTGTCTCTAAGATAGGATTTTACTTTTTCAATTACAATTTGTTCTCTGTTAGCATCAAAGATTTCTATACTGTTTTCTTTCTTTATTTTTGCCACTTCAAGCACTGCAGACATTCTTTCTTCAAAAAGCCTTACAAGCTCTCTATCAATTTTATCGATTTTATCTCTTTGTTCTTTTAACATACTTAGCTCCCTTAAAACACTAATAAGCCTATTTGATACGTAATGGTTGTTAATAGCAAGGTTGATATCATCAACATTAGCCCCCCATATTTTAGGCAAGTCTTCGCATCCGTCCATTCACTACCAATCGAGACAGCAACATAAGGCATAGCCGGAGCAGTCATCAAAGCAAGGGATGAGGAAAAACCAATGATCGAAATTAAGGCTGCCAGATTGACTCCTTCCGGCCTCAAGGTCATCAAAATGGTAGAAACAAAGGATACTGTAACCAAATTTGATGTAAAGTTTGTCATTAATCCGGACAGTAAAGAAAAAATTAAAACGACAATGATTGGGGATAGATTTTGAATTAAGGGGGTTATATTTTTTTGTATTATATCGACCACACCGATTTCCTTGTTTGAGATTGTAGTTCCTAGTAAGAGAGTGGCAGCTACTAAAAGTAAGCTGGGCCAATAGACACCTTTGGAAATGGCTTCCGAAATATTTAATAAAGGCTTATCATCAATCTTTACTATTAATAGGATTATGGTAACAAGTAAAGGAGGAAAGGCTAGACCATTTTTCTTTATGAAGCTAGCAAAATTCGGGAACACCGATACAAACATTTCAGGAAAGATCCATAAAGCAACCATAGCAAAAAAGATAGCGACTATAACTTTTTCTCTTTTATCCATTTTTCCCATATTGCTTAAGGATTCAAGTTCAACATTTCTAATATTTTTGTAATCGATATTTCTAATAGAAAAAACTAAAAACCCAAACAATAATAAGCCTGTCGGAATTCCTAACAACATATATTGTAAATTTGTAATTTCCAAGCTAGATGTCTCTTGCAAAATTGACATAGCTGTTACAGAAAACACATGATTAATCGGGGTCATGGCTGTACCTATAGCGATCGTTGTATACAAAGTGAATAGCAATTTGCTTGCCGACCTATCCCCTTTCTTCCAGCCAATTTGTTGAACCAATTCTTCATATAAGGGAAACAAGAACATAAATACAACCGTTGGCGACATGATACTGCTGATAAACAAGACCACGAAAAGAAAACTTATTATAAATCCGTAGCCACTGGATTTAGCAAGTTTAGAATGTAGCATAAAGTAGGAAACTTTCTTTAAGAAGCTGGTCTGATTTAGAGAAAAAGTAACGACAAAAGTGAAGAGTAAAAAGACGAAGGTCGTATTCCCGAATGAGCCTGCTAAGGCTGACTTAAAGCCAACTTTAGAAAGTAAGCCTAGGGATAGGATAGCTAAAAGGCTTGGCCAGTCTGTTGCAACAAATATCCATAAAAGAATGGAGGCTGAAAAAATACAAATAACGGATAAGGCATCCGGAGATAGGCCAAAGGCATGCCAAGCAAACAACTGATTTCCCCAAGAAAGAAGATAAAGTACAAAGGCCGCTACAGTAAAAATGATCTTTGAATGGCTTTTATTCAGCATTGTTTTCACCAACATATTTTCTAATAAAATCCCCTCTTTCAAGCTCTTGGTCTACTTTTATTTGGTAAATGGCCATGGCTTGATTCGCTTCTTCTACAGTCTCACCCTCCTCATTCCATAGAGCAGTCAAGTCTTGTCTAAAATGTTTCATGCCAGGTCCATAAAATTCTAAGCGATCTCCAAGCTTGAAGTAATTTCTCTGCCTTATCGTTGCCATCTTTGCTTGCTCTTCGTAAGCTATAACTTCTCCGACAAAATCCCAGTCTGATTCTCTTCTTATTTCACCAAACAACTGTTCGTTTTCAGTCGGAAGGGCATAATAAAATCCTGAGCAAAGTTCTCTTGTCGTCGTCTTCCAAAGCTCATCAACCCATTCTTGTTTTAATTCATAATTGTCCGGATCTTCACAATAACGATCAATAGCGGCACGATAAACGCTTGTTGCTGTTGAAACATAGTGAATGGATTTCATCCTGCCTTCGATTTTCAGGCTTTCAACTCCAGCTTCACACAAGTCAGGAATATGTTCTATCATGCTCATATCAACCGAACTCATGGAATAGGGTTCGATTTGGGTGTCTTCTTTCCCCCTAGTAATATAATGTCTTTCAAGTTCGTCATCCATAGCAAATAAGCTATATTTCCATCTGCAGGATTGGGAACAACCCCCTCTGTTTGCATCTCTTTGTGACATATGATTGGATAAAACGCATCTTCCGGAATAGGCTATGCACATGGCACCATGTATAAACACTTCAAGGTCAATACTTGTCTTTTTTTTCATTTCAAGTATTTCTTGCATGGAAACTTCCCTAGCCAGAATGACCCTATCTAACCCTTCTGATGCCCAAAAATTTAGTGTTTCATAGTTGGCGGCAGAAGCTTGTGTCGATAAATGAATGGCTAATCCGGGTGCTTCTTCTAGGCATATTTGGATTAGGGAAACATCTGAAACAATAACCGCGTCAACGCCCAGGTCTCGTAATTTTCTAAAAAAGTCGCCGGAGCCTGCTTCATCCCCTTCATGAGCAATGATGTTTGCGGTAACATACACTTTCACTCCTCTTGCGTGAGCAAAATCAAGGCCTTCTTTTATTTCCTCAAAGCCAAAGTTACCTGCTCTTGTTCTTAGTCCATAAGCTTCACCGCCTAAATATACTGCATCGGCTCCATATCGGACAGCAACTTTTAATTTTTCTAAAGTACCGGCGGGGGCTAAAAGCTCCGGTTTTTTTAATTTTCTCTTCATAACCATATTTACCTACTCTATTGTACTAGGGTCTATTCCATAAAAACCTGTATCTAAGCCTCTGTTTTTCGGGTGCAAGAGTCTAACATTTCTTTCTAAAAGCTTGGCCTTATCCTCATTCCATTGCCCATTCAATAGGTCTTCTTTTGCCATAATAAAAAGTTTGGCGATTTGCACAAAATGATTTCCCGAACTAAATATTCCATCTAATTTCCAGGTTCTAACACCCATGTCCATCAGTTCTGAAAGGTGAAGCGACATACTGATATCATTATTGGCAAAAGTGTGTGTTCCCTTACTATCTTGGTATACAGAGTAATGGGTCTGGCTGTCCGCCGGATCTGATAGGAAAAACCCTCTTTCCTTACTATAGGCATCACGTCTTTTTATATAATTAAAATAATTTTTTAATAAAGGTCTTCTTGAGTGCTGGATGCAAGTCGCTCCATAAACTAAGATTTCGATGGGAAGCTTTGAATTCTTAGCTAGCTTTACAAGCTCCTCTTGGGGAATTTCTCTTGCTATAACCGCTTCAATGGCTCCCCTGTCTTTCCAAAAGTTAATTTGCCCACTATTGGTTACTGTAACTTGAGCATCATATCGAAAAGGAATAAACAAATCCTTTGTTTTCATGACCTGGATTACTCCGGGATCACCTACAGTTATACTGTCCACGCCAATACTTTTTAGAAAGCTAAGATACTCAGGCAATCTTTCAATATCCCTATTATGAAATATAGCATTAACAGCTATAGATACTGTTTTTCCTGCGTCATGTGCCATTTTCGTTAATTTTTCTTGATCTGCTCTATTAAATGAATTGGCCAATCTTAATCCAAATTCATCTTGCCCAAAATATAACTCATCAACACCTGCATCAAGAAGTTCTTTCGCTTGGTCTATAGACTCGACTGTAGTTATAATTTTTATCATAAATAGTACGTATCATCCAATCATCGGTGATGGTAATTGAATGTTTCCTTTCTCTCGGGTTCTTCCGGATATTTATTGCCGTCCCCACTAGTTTATTTCCTTTATGTCTCCTCAGTGGCAAGGGCTCGCATCCAAGCCTCCTTAAAGTATTGTTTCATATTTTAATCCAGCCAGTAATGTGTTTTCCACTATAACCGGTAATCGTTTCATCCCATACAAAAAGCAAAGCATAGGGGATATTGGTCGTGGCATAGGCGACAAAAGTTTCTGTTCCATGACCTTGTTTTCGATTCGCCGGTTCATAGCTGATGATGTAAGGACACGATTATAAATTTCATAATGACTCACCAAGCTCGACATGGCCACCGGGTTTCGTATTATTGCGACATATGCATAATGCAGTTCTGAATTTTTATAAAGTCAAATAATATCGCCTTTTCAAGTTCATATTTATCTTTTAATCTTGTTTAGAATTGTCTTCTGTTTTATCCTCAACAGCTTCAATGAGTTTAGAAAAATCAATGGCATTCTTTTGGGAGATAACTGACTTCCCTGTCCTTGCTTCAATATCTTTTCTGGCATTTCCTGCAACTGTCCCTCCCTCTTTAGCAAGCTCTTTATTTTCTTCTAATCCAAAAGGATTAAGGGTTTGAGTTAATTCAGTAGTTGTCGCTTCCGCAAGCATATTTAAAACAAGCTCCAAAGTAGACATATTATCTCTAAGATTTTCTTTCTTAAGATTCTTAAAATCTTTGTATTGGCGAGTTGTCATCCCTGACCATGCTTTGGAAATTTCATTCGTCAGAATAGCGTATTCCAACCCTTCTTCTACACCATGGTCTTTCCAAGCATCTGTTAGTTCTTTTCTAACTTGTATAGCC
>JAMNZB010000025.1 GCA_023622515.1 Bacillota bacterium
AACTTTTCACTTCACTTACTTTAACAAATCAAAATGCAAGGTGTAGCTTTCCTTACCAAAATGCTCATTGCCCACCCAGTCTATGGTTTTTTCAGTCATGTTGTAGATGACACTATGGGTTGTAACACCGCGGTAACCCTCTGTTTTCCACTCTCTTTGAGCAACCTGGGATAGGAGATCCATGGCCGCTTCATCAGAAAGCACACCCTCAACCTCTTCCAGCTTTTCTTTCAAATGGTCATAACGGTCTCTGCCTTTTTGGTCTGCCACATCTTCGTAGTAGTCAGGGTAGACAATAAAGTTTGTCACAACTTGATAGTCGCTAGATTCTGCAAGACTTGTGGGGTCATCGTTGTAAATTATCTTTAATTCTCTTTTTTCGCCCTCTATATCACTAGCATCACTTTCACCAACCCATTCGAGGATGGCGCTCTTCCCGCTACTATCAGCTACCATGTAATGAAAAGAACTGTTTGCCGAGTCATGCATATCGTAGGCTTTTGCTATAGCTACCGCTTCTTCCACATTTTGCGCCGTATCCAGCATTAGGCGGAGCATAACGGTTGAGGTAATATCCGGTTTTTCTGTCATTTGATGCGTTGACACGCTGTCGTTGTCCGGTCCCTGGTAGCTCATATAAATTCCTACAGCCAGGCCTTTTTCATTCATCCCGTCTAAGGGCGTATAAGCTGCAGCCAGGGCATTGATTTTTGAACCAAGGCTATCCATCCCTTTTTCGTAATCAATCCCGAGGAAACCAAGGTCAACGGAAGAGATGGACTTATATTTACCCCCGCCCGGATTCGTATGCACAATAGCCACATTGGTGGGGGTCATGTCATAGTTTCTTGCAAATAAGCGTGCCCCCTCCTCTGTAGACGCAGTAAAAGAGCTACAGCCTATCTCTGATTCTTCAATAGATAGATTAAATAAACCTTTGGTAATTTTCTGTGTAACAAACTGAATAAGTTCTGCATCACTTTTTACCCCACCCTGTGCGACAAAGTCATCCAAATAGTAATCACCAAAAACCGTCATTTCATAGACCCTGCCGTCCTTGTTTTCGGCATCAGCCGGCATAATTTCCTTAATACTTATAAGGGTCCGGATTTCATTTACCCAAATAATAAGCGTGATCGCCAGTATCGAAAAAAGAATAAGCAAAATAGCTGCAAGTGACTTTTTTAAGATACCTGACCTATCTTTTTTTGTTTCTGTTTCCATAATCATTCCTTTCTTTTCGCAGTTATGATAACTGCTAGATTGTAACAGCAACTTCTTTTTACGTCTACTACTTTGTTTTTTCTGAAAAAAAAAGCATGCCTATCTTCATAAGCATGCTTTGTATTCACTGTTTAAGGTCGGGTCCGGGACTTAAAAGGACCCGGAGTATGAGCATCTTACAGTTTTACGACATTTGTAGCCTTCTGCCCCTTGGGGCTGTCTTCTACATCAAAGCGAACTCTTTGACCTTCACTTAAAGATCTGAAGCCATCAGTTTGGATAGCGGTTTGGTGGACAAAAATATCATAGCCTTCATCACTTTCGATGAAGCCAAATCCTTTTGTGTCATTAAACCACTTTACTGTTCCTTGAGACATATGCTTTACCTCCTTTTCTGTATTAATAATTCCGAACTGATTTAAGGGAGATAAAACATTTTTTAGAAGTTTATTTCAACTAAATAGAACTAAATTACCCTGCCAATTATAAGGCTATTAAAAAAATAAACAAGTAGCTAGATTACTCATAACAACTATCCCGCAGGCAATGACTTATTCTTCGGATCCGGGGAAATAGCTAATCTGCTTATGGCAATCTAAAAAGTCTGCAAAGCTCCGGAACAATTGATAAATTTGGCTGCGAATTTTGAGTTCTTCTACCGTTTCCGGCATCGGCATTGTTTCCATAAAAGCCTTAAGAAGGGTAAGCTGTTCCTCAAGTTCTCGTATGGCAGAACCCTTTGACAAGGTTTCAGAGGTTCGTTTCATCACTTCCGCCATTTCGTTGCCATCGGCATACTCCTTGGGGATAGCAAGCGCATCCCGGAACATCTCATATAGCAGATTCGCTTGCCGCTGACGAATGCCCACATCCTCAAACAGCAATTTTGCACCGGTCTGGTTATTCCCTACGGCCATTGCCGCCAAGACTTCAACACTCTGCATTTGTTCACGAAGTTCGTCAATAAGTTTTTCTTTTTTGCCCAAATCAAAATCGCTTGTCAGGCTCACTGAAACAAGTTGGAGGAGCTCTTCCATCTTATTATCAATCATTCTTAGTTGTTTTTTCACTTTATCCACCATGCTGGGAGCATAGATATTCGTCAAAATAGCAAAACCGATTCCGATAAGAAGCAGGGCAAATTCGTTCGCTAAAATGGAAAAAGTAAGTCTGCCAACAGAAAAAAGATGGGTCACCAAAACGGTTGTCGGGGTAATACTGGTATCAGTTTTTGTGAGATAGGAAAAACTCAAAAAGATAAGCAGGTAGATACCGAAAACCCAGATTTTAAATCCGAACAGCTTAAATAATATACCTGCAAGAGCGAGTCCTGCCAGGGCTGAACCTATCCTTTTCAAGGCTGAAAGCAGGGTATCCTTCCGCGTATTATACACAGATACAATGGCAACAATCGCAGCCGTTGAGGCAAACTGCAAACCTAAAGCCATAGATACGGCTAGAGACATAACAGCGGCAAAGGTAATTTTTAAAATGCGTATTTGCAAATATTTATCCATTATTTAACCCTCATTTCTCCGTTCATTATTCAGGCAAGGTCATTAGGGTTTCCCTTAAATATCTCCCGGTTATTTCTGACAAATAATTGGCTTAAATGATACCACACTTACCGGCCTGATAATCAGCCGCACTGATGGGGAAGGGGAAAATGTTTTGCTAAGCTAAAGTACTTATGCTATGATTCAGTTTCAGTATAAAAGTAATGGAGGTAAAGGCATGGATAGTTGTGATCCTTATGGGCGAAGTTATTTAATCTATTGTTTTTGCGGTTATATAAGCACAGCAAAAGACTTGCCTTTATCGTCTTGCACGAGCTAGCAGCAAGTCCTCTTTTATGTGCCTTCTTTACCGCTTAAACACCCGTCAAAGCGGTATTTTTTTGTGGATTTTACGCAAGATTCACATCCCTTTCGCTGCGAAATTTTACACGAAAATTTCCAACAAAATGTAAGAAGGAGGCAAATAAAATGAAAGAAAAAATCTATAAAGCTAACGAACTGCATCTCTTGCAAGAAAAAATCAATGTCATGAATCCTGTTGACTTGGCAGAGGAATTTGAAAACTTATCAGAAATGGATACGGTCATCTGGATGAAGCTGTTAAGTAAGGATTTGCTTGCCGACACCTTCGCCCTTTTAACTCGGGACCGGAAAATTCAGATTATCGACTCTCTTTCTGATGAAAAAATCAGAAGCTTATTCAAAGAACTCGATGAAGATGAATTAGTAGACACCCTCCAGGAATTACCGGCTAATATGGTGAGAAAGTTTCTAACCTATTATATCGATGAAGAAAGAAGACCGATCATCAACGAACTGCTTGGCTACCCTGAAGAGAGTGTTGGCTCTGTTATGTCGGTTAACTTTTTCTCCGTAAAGCTATCAACCAAGCCCGACGAGGCTATTGAAAAGATTCTCGCTTCTGACCTGGACGCTAATCGTTTAGAGCAGATTTGGGTCACCGATGATTCATTAATTCTTGTAGGCTATATATATTTGGCCGACCTTTTGAGGAACAGAGAAAAAAGACTGGAGGATTCTCTCTGTCCCATCACCACCAGCGTTTATGCCGGTGACGACCAAGAAATCGTAGCCAAGTTGGCCTACAAGTACCACTTGGCAGAAATACCGGTAACCGATTCTGAAGGCAGATTAATCGGCTTTGTGCCTGCAGAATGGGCTATTGATATTTTGCGCCGGGAATATGAAGAAGACCTTGCCAACATTCATGGTATCCAGGATTCAACAACTGAATCCTATCTAAAGAAGTCCAGCTTTCAGATGGCAAAAGATAGGACCACATGGCTGGTCATTTGCTTAATCACAGCCACCCTTACCGGCTTTATTATCCAACGCTATGAAGCTGTTTTGGCAACCAGTGTCATCTTAACCGCCTACATACCCATGCTGATGGACTCCGGCGGCAATGCCGGAACTCAATCTTCAACAACAATTATCCGTGCCCTTTACGCCGGAGAAGTCGGTTATAAGGAATTTTTTAAAGTCATGTACAAAGAAATAAAAATCGGTTTCTTCGCCGGTTTGGCCCTCGTACTGGTTAACATGGCGAGGATGTTTATCCTGGACGGGGTAAGCCTTCGGGTCAATTTAACCGTATCCGTCACCTTGCTCTTAACGGTGATGCTTTCAAAGCTGGTAGGGGGCATTCTGCCTCTAATGGCCGATAAAATAAAGGTTGATCCGACAATCATGGCCGGGCCTGTTATCACGACCATTGTCGACACCTTTACCCTCTTAATCTATTTTGAAGTAGCCAGCCGCCTGCTGGGCTTTTAACCGGCCTCTCCGAGGGACCAAACCCCGGATAAATCGTCTGTAGAAGGATCCTTTGCTACTGCCTCAAGATAAATACCTGAGGCAGTAGTCTTGAGCTTTGCTTGGTGAAAAAATCAAAAAGCAGGTCGAATTAAAAGATTAAGCTGGTTTTTTTACCGGTCATTGACACTTTTGAATTAAAATCTAGCTTCTTATTAGGAAGTTCCCTATAATGTAGGAGAATTTGTTTGCAGCAGAAAATTTGTTTGTAATTATGAGGTTTTATTAAAATATATATGGCGTTTTTAGAAGTAAGCAATATCTCAAAAAAAATAGAGAAAAAGCAGGTGTTAAAGGGACTTTCTCTCGAGGCGGAAAAAGGTGAAATCATCGCCATTCGCGGTGGAAACGGGGCCGGGAAAAGCACCTTTATCAAAATCCTTGCTTCCATCCTCCAAGCCGATGGAGGAAGCCTTTCTCTTGACGGTATAAAGAACCCCTTTTCCTCCCCCTGGCGGGAAAAAGTGGCTTGGGTCCCCCAAGACTTAGCCCTCGATGAAAAACTCAGTGTCAAAGATAATCTGAAATTTTGGGCAGCCGTTTCACATTACGGACAAGCCGATCTTTCCAAGTTTTTGCAGCAAGCTTATGTGGATCCCTTAATCGCCGGTTTCCTTGAGGAAAAAGTAAGCGATTTGTCCGGTGGTATGAAGCGCAGAGCAAATCTTGTATCTTCCATTTTTCTTCCTGCCGAGCTGGTTTTGCTGGACGAACCTTTTGTCGGCGCTGATGCGGAAAGCCAAATCTTGATGCAGGAGAAGGTGGTTAGCCTGGCTGAAAATGGAGCCCTGGTTATTTTTGTTTCCCATGAGTTAGGCCACATTCAGGAGCTGGCCAGCCGCATCCTAGATTTAGAGAACGGACGATTTGTGTAAATGCAAAAAATACAAACTACTATGCGAATTTTTGCCACTTGTCTTGTACGCGAACTTAAGGCGCAACGGGCGTGGTTGGTTGCCCTTCTGCTTTTCTCCATTTTCTCCCTAACCCTACTTTCATCCGTTGAGGTGAATAATGAGACCGCAGAAGAAAGCATGACCTATGATGTCTCTCTAGTTTTGCAAAACGATGACAACTCTCTTATGTCCGTAGTCATACCACAAATAGAGACCATGCCCCATGTTGGCAAGGTGCATCTTGACACAGCGGAAAAAGCTCGTGAGCGCTTAGAAAACAACACCGTCCTCTTCACTATGACTATGCCGGAAGGCTTTATGCGTGCGCTTACCAGCGGTTCAATAAAAAGTCCGGCCATCGTAGCCATAAATCCGAATTTCCCCTTTGAGGCAGAATTATTAGCCCGCACCTACGGCAATTTTTTCCGGGCACTTTCCTATATGAATCTGGCCGGAGTGAGCTTCCAGGAATTGTACGATCTCTATTCCGGAAAAGGAGAAA
Organism: Bacillota bacterium; assembly: GCA_023622515.1. Taxonomy (GTDB): domain Bacteria; phylum Bacillota; class Clostridia; order Saccharofermentanales; family DTU023; genus SFFI01. Next base: position 5,976 of record JAMNZB010000025.1, read on the forward strand.
TGGGCTGGGTAAAGCTTTCTACGATGGCTTTTAATACCCTCTCCAAGTTTGGCACACGCTTTCAGTTGCTTATTACAGAGGACTTCACGGCCCAGCTTGGAGTATGGCAAGTCATCGTGCCCTTCATGCTCATCTTTGCCCTTATACCCGGCATGCTCCTCCTCGACCGAAAATTGGCAGAGAAGAACAGCTCTTTTACCATGCGACTTACTAAGCAGGGGGCAAGGGGGATTCTGGTAAGCAGCCAAATAAGCGTCCACCTTCTACTGGCCTTGGTTCTCACTTCTTCATTCATCATTTTTATTTTCTTTTATGCTTCGCTTACAAGTCAGCAAAGCTGGCTCGTCGTTCTTTATATTCTCTGTGCCGCCCTAAGTTCCATCTTACTCGGGCTTATGGCCAGCAACCTTTTTAAGGAAAGAGAGCGGGCCATGATTAACGCCAGTATTCTCTTTTTGCTCCTCCTTTTCCTTAGCGGCATGCTTATCCCTTTAGAGCTTCTACCGGAACAAGTCAGTGCCATCGCCCCTTATAGCCCTTGGCATGGCTATTATTTCGGCCTCCTTGATGTTTTAACGGATAACCTGGCTGATTCGCTGAGCATGGCAAAACAGCTTCTCTTTCCGCTCTTAGCCATTGGCTTCATCACCATAATTTGTGAACGAAGAGGTGCCAGACAATGAAAAAACTTGCTGTTCTAATTCTTTTAAGACTGAAGGCTCTTTTTCACAAGCCCCAAAGAGTCCTGCCCTTTTTCATCCTTCCGCTGCTTATGAGCGCCTTGATGGGAATCGCCGTTAAAAATAATGACTCCGAGCGCATTTTGCCCGGTATTGTTGACTTGGCACAAAGTGAGGATAGCGAGCGTTTCTTATACTATCTCAAAGAGGGAGACGAAAAATGGCAGGTTTTCCCCAATGAAACCCTCGCAAGGATCTACTTGGAGCGGGACGATATTCAAGTCCTCCTGAAAATACCTGAAGACTTTGAACTGCCCAAGAAGCCGGAGCTTATTTTCGCTTCAGGCAGCCGGAAAGAGGCCCTGAACATGATTGCTGAGAACGCCACCTACAGTTTAATCAACGTACTCTTTCAGAGTGAATTAACCGACACGCTCCTCGCCTCGGCAAAAGATAGGGTGCCGGAGGAAGTCGAAAGAGAGTTCGAAGCAAAATTACGAGAAAAAATTCACGAACAGGGTTTCATTGAGTTGGAGATGGAAGCGGGCGGTGATGTTCGCTCCTTGGCACAAAACCTCCTCTATTTACCGGAGTATAGCGTTGAGATGATCTTCCTAAGCTTTTTTGCGCTGGCTGCTATGCTTTCTGAGGATAGCACGGCCTACCATCAACGCTTAAAAAGGTCCTTTAGGGAATACTTTCAAACCAGCCTAGCTGAACTTATAGCCATTCTCTTTCTTGGTTTTACCCAAATCATAATCTTCCATTTTGGTTTAAGACTCTTCTTTCAAGAAATGGATTTAGACCCGAGGGCCCTCCTCATTCTCTTTACCTTCTTTTGCACACAAGCGGTCATCGCCAATTTCTTTAAGTTGTTATCGCCGGACCACAGGCTCACTACCGCCCTCATTTACAGTATTATCTCAGCAAGCGTCGGCGGTTGCTTTTTTGCTGTCCCCACACCTATCTTGCTAAAAGCAATTATTATCAGCCCCCATGCCTATGCAACAGCCCTGCTGGACGGCGTTCAATTACCTTCGCCCTTTGCCTTATTGCTTTTATGTCTGATGCTGTTCCTGATTTCTGTACGCTTAAATCGCAAGGCACATTTAACCTGATTTAAAGCTAAAGCAAGGCTGAAATATATAAGAAGCTTTGGGCTAAAAGAAGAGGCGGCGCAAGGCAAAAAAGGATACATATGTAATGGCGACTCCCAGGTAGAGCAGGCGGACCATTTTATCAATATCAGCGATGTCCGGCCTACGGCCGGAGTTTCCTTCCGGTTGAATTCCTAAAGTTCCGGCCACAACAGCTTTTGTTTGCCCCAAATAGGAAGTATCTTGATGAGGTCCTCCCAACAAAGCTAAGAAGGCTTGCTTACCATCAAGCCTTGTCAAGAAACCGGCTAAAGCCAGAAAAAAGGCAGCCAGCCGCGAGGGTAAAAAATGCAGGATCTGGCTGAGGAAAAGAGCCGGTTTGCCAAAGTCCTCATAGCGAGCATTTTGCCGGCCAATCATGTTTTCCAGAGTATGGATTACTTTGTAAAAAAACATGCCCTGAAGATCAAAAAGCATATAATAAAACAAGGGGGCTACAATCGCTGTTATAAAGTTTTCAAGCAGATAGTCCACCGTTTTCTGAATAAGCTCCGAACCGCTTTGAGGCACTTCCCTTCGCCCCACGGCTTGGGCAAGTTCTTCTCTTGCCAGGCCGGGACCGTCATGCCGCAAAGCATGGGCAATGTTTTCCGCCCTTATTAGCGGTCCCCTAAAGCTTATTAGTTGCCAAACAAGTAGGAGGCGAATAATGTAATAAAGGTAAGGGTGAAGGTTATACAAGACTTGCAAGGCTCCTTGCAAGGCAAAAGTCAAGCAAACAGGCAACATGACAGCAAGAAGAAGGCCACGTGCCAGCCGCTGATTGGCTAGCAAAAGGGGGCGATTTACAGACCGGTCCAGCAAGGCACAAAGCTTTCGAACAGGTTTCATGACCTGGGGAAGGTATGGTGAATCAGCTAATAGCAGGTCCAAAAAGAGGGCCAGCAAAGCTGTTCTATATATTGTTATGCCGGCAAAGTCAGTTAGTGTCAGAGACATGTTGGCCACGCTATATTTCCTTGTCTAATGCAAATCCATAAATCCATCTTGTGATTTGCCAAATAAAATCAAAATTGTCCCAGCTAAGCTTAGCATGAATTAGGGGCACATGCTTAATAAACCAAGAACAAAATCCTCCATTTCCTTGCATAACAATTTTGTAGTTTTTAGAAAAAGATGAAAAAATAGGGCAAGAGGCAATCTTGTATATTTGCAATAATGAAGATAAGATTATAAAATTTAAGGGGAATTGTTGAGTCTGAGGAGATCACTGCTAGATGAAACGAGGTATGTATGAACGGCAAACGAATGCGTAAAGCTCGAAAGAACAAGGGGATGACCTTGCGAGATTTATCTAATGCAACAGATTTGACCATTGGCTTTTTGAGCCAACTTGAGAATAATGCTAATACACCGTCTATTAGTAGTTTGCGGAAAATATCTAAGGCTTTGAATTGTCCTGAAATATGGTTGCTTCAAGAAGATTCGGAAGAAATCGAGAAAGATGAAAAAACGGGCGTTGAATACGGGAAGATGATGGAGAGACTTCAAATACGCAAGGCAAATCGTATTCTGTTGCGCATCCCGGAAAATACAACCGACTATGAAATTTTCACACCCTCTTATATAAATCAAGATACTGCCGCCACCATGACCGGCGCTATTGTTACGATAAGACCACACGAATGGGTAAGTGAACAGATGCTGAGCCATACCGAGTATGACGAAAGTGTTCTGCTGCTGGAAAGGAAAATGGAGGTTTTTATCGAATCTCATCGCTACACCTTGTATGAAGGCGACAGTATCTATATACCGAAAGGTAAACTACATAATTTTTACAATCCCAACGATACGGATATAAAAATGGTCATCTACTACAGTGCACTGATTTATTAGCAGACAAATTGTATGAATCGCATGACCTCATAAAAATCTTTTGTCTCATAGGCAATTGTCCTTGAGTCCTTTCTTTTTGCGCCCGGATAAAAAGAACGTGCGTAGCATTCGCTGTGATCTTTATATTCTACTTCCACACGAAACTCTTCCGGCAAAGCTATTACATCAGGTATACCGGCCTGCAAGGCCGCTTCAACTCCTTCAAAAATCCTTTTTACCGCTGTCTTGGGATGGATAGACCGTGATGAAGCTCCTGTACCTACGCTTGTTGCTACAGTAGTAAGGCCGGGAATCTTTCCCATCATTTTATGGCATAAGCCTTCATCCCCGGAAAGGAATAGGAGGGGCACGCCATAGTAGGCGGCAATCATCGTGTTAAATTCACACTCACTAAGGACTTCGCCGTTAACCCGCAATGCGTATATTAATCCGCTTCTGTAGCTATGAGCCAAGGGATTAGCGCCACTACCCGCCTCGCTATGATAACCAATCATCAGACAGGCAGTAAAGCTTTCATCAATACCGTCCATCATCCTTCTGGGATCACCAGACCAGTTACGGATAAACTCCACACCCTCCGGGAACAAGTCAGGCTTCATATTCCGTGCCGTACCATGAGCATCCCGGACTACTACTTCAGCAGAAAACCGGAGTGCGGCCTCTGCTGCTGCAGCCGTTTCAAGACTCATTTGCCCGGCAAAGTATTCGTAGTCGGCAACTTCTTTTCTGGCTTCTTCCCAGGAACTTATCCCGGCGACACCCTCAATGTCTGAACTGATAAATAATTTCACAATATTTTTTCTCCTTCTTCCAATTATTAAAAGTCAAGATTAATGTTGAGCCCAAGACCCGGTTCTTCACTCAAGGTTATCCTTCCGCCTTCCTGGCTAAATCCTCCCGAAATCCCCTCTATTTCGGAAATTAATTTATGGCTGTCCAGGTCTACATAATCAACATTCCTATTGGCTGCAGCAAAGGCGGCGGCAGCAGCAATCCCGATTCTTGACTCACTCATACAGCCAACCATGCAGGTCATATTTGCTGCTTCAGCTATACTGTTGATTTTTAATGCGGGGAATATGCCGCCTGATTTCATGAGTTTAATGTTAATCATATCGCAAGCTTCTGATTTAATAAATCGATAGGCATCTTCCGGAGATTGTACCGACTCATCAGCGACAATAAGCTGTTTTGCCCGCTGGGTGATAAATCTCATGCCGTCTAAATCATAATAAGGTATGGGTTGCTCTATTTCATCAACATCGTACTTCAACATTTCATTTAAAACATAAACTGCTTCTTTCTTTGTGTAGCCTTGGTTGGCATCAAGGCGTATCTCTACATCTTCACCCACGGCCTTGCGAATGAGCTTTATGGCCTTAAGGTCGTCTAGCGGGTTAAGGCCGACCTTGACCTTCAAGATTGTAAATCCCTCCTTGACATATTTCTCCGCCATCTCAGCCATTTTTTGCGGCTCATCAATACCGATGGTCATGTCGCTATAAATAACGGGATTATCTCCACCTAGGAAGCGATATAAAGGGAGGCCGGCAGCTTTGGCCGAAATATCATAAAGGGCAATGTCAATGGCGGCCTTAGCCGACGGATTTCCGAGGATGCCGGTATCCATCAGGCGGTGGATAGGCTCCAGAGCAAGGGCAGACTTGCCCATAATAAGAGGGATTAGCAGGTCGAGCGCAGCGGTTACTGTGCCAATTGTCTCTCCTGTTATCGGGGGCAGGGGGCTGGCTTCACCATAGCCTGTAATCCCGCTCTCCGTTGTAATCTTCACGAGGACGGCATCATTGGTTGCATTTTCTGTTAAGGCTATCCGGAAGGGAACACTTGCCTTATTCTCCTGTATTTTATATTGAACCTTTGTTATTTTCATAATCTCTGCCTTTCATTAAGAATTTTTATACTTTTTGTTTAAAACACTCCTGCTCTATTCATTCTATTCATCGTTCTTCTATCAGGATTTGCCTGTAGGGCTACATAGGCTTGCTTACCTGCATTTTTCAAATTTGACATATTTTGTTCTAGGCCGGCTCAGCTCAAAAGCAACAACAGCCTCCTCTTCCAAAATGAAGTCTATTTGTCCTTCAATACTGTCCCTATGGCTTTCTGTAACAAAAGTATGCTCCTCCCCTTGCACTTTATATAGCCTGGCCTCATCCAGCCTCATTTGGCCTATATGCAGGTTGCCGTCCTTCAGGCTTATGGTGTGGATTGTCTCCAGTTCAGGGCTATAGTAGCTGCCGGAGTAAGCCTCAAGTTCCGCGGGGGGCAGTTCTATGGTCTCCACTTTCGGACTGTATTGTATATCATAAGGATAGGCGGAAATGAGGGTCCACTTCTGCCGGTCATCTTGCCTAAAGAAAAAGTTCATTTCCGTCCCCTCAATCCAGTAGCCGCCATCAGGATGGGGAGAAAGTGCTAACTCAAGCATGCCCGGCATTTTCATGTACAGGCCCTTGGCCTTCTTTCTTACAAGAAAATAGGAGCCGATTAATGGCGAATATATGCCGCATATTTCTTCTTCTGAAAGACCGGCTTGTTCTTTCCTCAATACGTCAACCTGCTGCAAGAAGGGATCTTCTATCTCTTGTAACTCGGGAAGGCTTTCTTTTAGGAAATACTTGGCATAGCCTTCCGGCTTGAAGGTAGAGTTATTGCTTAAGCAGCAGGAAACAGCATCCAGCTCGGGTACCATAATGAGCGAGGCCCGATAGCCTGCATCCCAGCCTCCATGCTTGATTAAGTCATAGCCAAGGAATTCATCGGGTATAAGGCCACCGGCATAGTTAGCCGGAGTCCCATCCTTTAAGATAAAATCAGAGGTCATCAATTGATATAAGTCGGGGTCCGTTTTTCTAAGAGTCAAAATATGTTCTCCCCAGAGCAGTAAATCAGAAACTGTGGTAAAGAGCGAGGTCGCTCCATAAATTGAATAATTCAACAAGGCTTTTTGATAACTCCCCTCTTCTGTTAACTCATAGGAATAGGTTCGCTTAGGCAGCAGCAGCCTATTGTTTTCTCTGAAGAAAGAGCGGGTCATGCCTAAAGGGGTAAATATTTTTTCATCAGCATAGGCATTCATTGATTCTCCTGTAAGCAACTCAATTAAATAGGCCAGCATGGTGTAACCCGTATTACAGTAGTTATACTCTGTCCCGGGAGAAAAATTTAATCGCTCTTGCTTGGAAAGGATACGTAAGGCCTGGTCCATGCTTTTCTGATCAGCGTCTGTCCAACCGGCCATACGGAAAAGCTCCCAGTGGTCTCGCAAACCGCTAACATGATGGATTAAGTGCCTTGTAGTAATCACTTCATCAAATTTAGGGAAATTTTTGGCATAGTCAGAAACCGGTGCATCTAAATCAATCTTTCCCTCACGGGCTAGAAGCATAATCAGATAAACAGGAAATTGCTTTGAGACAGAAGCTACATGAAATCTTGTTTCATCATCTATTTTATGGCCAAACTCCATTTCGGCCATGCCCCTGTGGCCGATAAATACATTTTCCCCCTTGTAGCGTACGCCGGCTGAATAACCCGGCTCATGATCTGACCACCTCTTCAGATCAAAATATTTTACTCTGCTCATTTTCCCTCCATCATTTTCCTCAAACCTTATCCACTAGCTAGAGAAGGGCAGGTTTGTCTGATTGTTTGAAATGATTTCAATAGTTTCCATATAGCTTTTGAATACATCCCTCTATACTGCAGTTACCGCAATTAGCCTAAATTGCTTAAACAGCTTTCAGCACAAAAGTCTACACAAGTTCATCTCATATACTTCATTGCAATTGCCAGTTAATATTTTTACTTAAAATAAAGCTTTTGAACAAAATTATACCTGTGGTATAAATTAAAGCAAGTCTTTTTAATTTTTATTTGTAATGCGTAGGAGGAAATTTGTGGTAGGAGAGGATTTTTTCTTTTCAAGCCTCCCCTCTCCCCCATTTTCTCTAAAAGATAGTTTGAACCCTTGACAAGACAAAATCCCTTTGCTATTATACCTGACTTTAGGAATAAAAATGAAAACATAGTGCTAAAATTACTCGAGCTTGTAGTTTAGCACTTTTTTAATGTCTTTATCATTCAAATAGAAGTTGGTAAAAGGCAGGTC
>JAMNZB010000036.1 GCA_023622515.1 Bacillota bacterium
GAGGTCTCCCTTTTCATAGATATCGATGTACCGGACACGGACTTCATTGTTAAATTGACTGATGTCGATGAAGAAGGACGGTCTTTTAAACTGGCCGACGGCATACTGAGGAGTAAGTTTTATAAGGGCTTTGACCAAGAGATTTTTGCCGAGCCCGGAGAAATCCGGGAATACCGCTTTGCTTTCACTAAGATTGCCCACTGCTTTCAGAAGGGCCATCAAATTCGCCTCCTGTTAAGTTCATCAGCCGAAGCCTATGTCTTTGAAAATTATAACTCCCGGGAGAGGAGCGGGGACGTACTAACGCCAACGACAGCAACCATCCGCCTGCATATGGGTAGTAACTATCCCTCCAAGCTTATCTTGCCCGTCTTGGAGGAATAGTAAACGAATCGACCAGGGCAAGGCTATTCATTAACCAAGAGCCCCATAACTCCGGTCAAATTGAAGCCGGTTAAATCATATTCTTGCCTCGCATCCAGGTCAGGATCATAGTCAACAATTTTATCGGAAAACAAAAAATAGTAGTGGTCTTTAAAGAGTAAAAAGGGAGGCAAGACTTGTTCTTTTTGCCGAATCTCCTCATATTCGGGAAAACGGAGAATCTGGCTGCTGGCCTCCTCCAAGGAATAGATGGTATAGGTGAAGGTCGGCAGATAGAGTTCATAATGCCAGATAATCAGATTCTTTCTGGCCTCGTCATAATAGATTTTCAGAGGATAAGGGATTTCAAGCTCTATCGTCTTCTGCTCTCCTGTTTCTAAATCATAGCTGAAAAGCCTGTAGGCAGGGCCGGGTTCTCCTCTGGCATCGACCCCTTCATTGGGATTGGTAATGTAGAAGCTATTGTCTGCCAGAACCATTCTTAGCAAAGCTCCGGCAGAGTATTCGAGGTCTATCTCTTCGACCAGGTCAAAATCTTTACTCATCTTCCAAATTTTATTGGCCAAGCCACCATCAGGCCAAACCTGACCCATCAGCACATAAATATATTCACCGTCGACAAGCATTTGATTAGGGAAAGCCATAAAGTCAACCGGAATTTTCTTTTTCCCAATAAAATTCAGGTCCAAATCGTAGCGTGAAAATTCAAGCCTATCGGTGTAACTATTTGAGATATACAAGAACTCTTCATCCACAGCCATACTGTAGGCCGCATCAAACCCGTCAGTCTGACAATAATCAATGGCAAGATTATGGCTATTAACCCTAGCCAACAATTGATAATTCTTGCGATTAACCGTTGTCTTGGTATAGTAAAAACCATCTTGCTCGATAAAGTCCTCTTTCCAGAAATAGAGGGTCTTTTCACCGCTGCGCGCTAGGCGGTCAAGCAAAAGAAGCTCCTTGCCGTCTTGCTTAAAGGTGACTACTTCGCGGTTGGCGTAGACAGCAAAATCGTAGTCGTATTCCTTCTTCTCAGCCGCTGAGGGTAAGCTTTCAGCAGCTGCAAGCCCTAGGCTGCATAGCAGGAAATATAGAAAAAACCGTTTAAAGTATGTTACGTTCATCAAGTTTAATTTCTTTCTGCACCTTTTCTCTGCCATTCTTCGCTGGCGCTTTATTTGAAAAGCATTTTATGTACAGACATTTTCATTAGTCTATCAGCCATCCTTGCAAGTAAGCGATGCAGAAAATGAATACCCGGACTTTTCATGTCATAATAACCCAGCATATACCCTTTTGAACTAACTTTGATGTTTTTTGACCAATGTAAGTCTTTTGCCGGGTTATTTACATAAAAATACCCGCTTACATCATCGATGCCCATATTCTTTACAACCGTGGATAACATCAGTTTCAAGGCGAGTTTTCCCCCACTGTCAAATACCAGGCAGCCTCCCGAGTATCTTTTGGAAAGTTCCAACACTAAGGACTTTACTTCATCCTTCTTAAAGTAATAAAAGACTCCGGCGGCAAAGAAGATGACTCCCTTTGAGCCATCAACTCTATCCATCCAGGAGTAATCATTTAAATCACAAGCAATATTCCTTTCTCTTTCATGCTTGCAAATCAATTGCTCGCGAACCGATATAACATCCGGGAAATCGATATTGACAATTTGGCAAAGGCCGTTATCGCAAGCTTTTCCTGTTTCATCCAAGCCGCAACCGAGATTAACAATTGTTGCTTTAGGATATTCCTTCAAATACTCTTTAATTTCCCAAATAATGTCCAACTGACGCATGGCCGCTTCAAGCGCACCGAATTCATAAAAAAATGATTTTTTCTTTTTCTCTAGTTCAGAAAAATCATAGTCCAATCTCTCGCATAATCTCTCTGCAAAAATATCTGTATAAAGTTCAGGGAATCTTTCGGAACACATTTTTCTTCCGTATAAGGGAATAATAAGTGTTTCCTGAACAGTGTTTTTTTCTATCTTGATTTTTTCCATGATAACAGCAGCCTCCCTAAATTTTAAAAATCTTCCTCATAACTAAGCAGAGAGCTTCTTCCAGTTTTCCTTGGCCCGGCCCAGCATCAGCAAGGCCCCGGCTAATGTCCAGATATTGCCCAAGGTCATGGAAGCAAGGGCTATGGCATTTACCGGCGCATAGTTTCCGAAGAGCCCAACAAGGCTAAAAAGCAGACCACCCACCGGCATAGAAAAGACCCAGCACCAAGTAGGGTAAGGGCTAAAAGCTCCGGAAACGGCACGTATGTGGGCATAGGTCCCTATAAGCCAGAAGACGAAAAAGGCTAAATAAAGAGGTAAGGAAAAATAGCATACAAATTTTATGGAAGCAGCCAGGGCAGTTTCGGGAGCGGCTGCGGTCATATACTTATAAAAAAAGGCAGAGGCCAGGGAAGACATGTGGACACCGGAACCGCCTAATACTATGAGACCCAGCCCTCCCGCGCCATACAAGCCGGCATATTTCCGGGAATAAGGCTTGATTAGTTTATATATACTGAGATGGCCAAAGCCGGAAATGGGGGCACCCACCAATCCCAAAATAGCCGACCAGAATATCCTCCTGTCAGATACGCTAAGATACTGAGCAACCAAGCCCTCTATCCCGGCAAGACTCCTATCTCTGACATTCCAACCGATAAGCAAGTCGCCGGCAAGATTAATCAGGGCGCCCAGCAGCCCTATTTTTAAAAAGAGACTGACCTTGTTCCAATCGATATTATCTTTTGATTGAATTTTTTCCTTCATACACGGATTTCCTCCTCAGGGTGAAAGAATGACGCTCGTTTTAGTTAGCCTTTACTAACTATCTAATACTAGCAAAATACTGATGTCAATTCAACAAGCACCATTGAGGAGCATTATTGTATTTGCGGCAATTATAAGGCTTTGAAAGGCTTTCTACTGCCTTATTACTTATTATTAAGCCCATGCTTTACCTAACCGGCAAACTAATTATTGAATGTCGTCTTTCATTAGCAAGATATTTCCACTTGCTAAGTCTTGTAGCTTTCGCTCCGGGCTAGGGCAAAAGCGATGTACTGTGAGTACTTGTACCACAGAGCGGCAACATGCCCGCCATACCAAAAAAGGTTGCAGTTAAAACTACAACCCTTTTCACAATGCAATCTCATAATGCAATCTTATTCAGACATACACTTATCTCATTTTTATTTGGCTCACCTCTACACAATCAGAATAAGTTGAGCCATTAATATCTACTGAAGCAATTTTATCAGTATTGAAAATTGCAGGGGGGTTATTCTCATAGAGAGGAATTAAAATCGACTTGTCATAAATCTCTCCTAAGACATAGCTATAAATTTCCTGTATTCTACTCTCATCTGTACTTACATTCAGTTCTTTGAAAATCGTATCCCCGTCAGGCAGAACAAGTGAAACCTGCCATGCACATGGATCGGACTGCATGTCTATATCCATATTCGACATAATCGTATAGGGGTCAAAACTAGGGCCATAGGTATGGAAAGCAGATATTTCCCAATCACCTTGCATCATCACCCCAAACCAACTCATCTGATCCATAGCCAACACGGTCACATCTATACCGATGGCCTTGAGTTGATTGGCGATGAATAACATAGCATTATCACTTGTCACATTATCGGAAATATACGGCATGCTTATAGAAAGGGGCTGACCATCTTTTTCGCGGATGCCGTCTCCGTTTGTATCAACATATCCAGCTGCCTCGAGTAAATTGTTTGCTTCCTCTAAGTCAAATCCCTTTCCTTCTGCATCGATATCGCAGTAGGGATAAGATTTAGGGAAAATTCGATTTGTCGGAGCAACAAGGCCATTATAAACCGTTTCACACAAGCTCACCTTGTCAATAGCCATTGCAGTAGCATTGCGCACACTTACATTATCAAAGGGGGGCTTTGAAACATTGAAGGAGAGGTACTTAACATTCTGAACCTTTTCGTCCAACAGCGTTTTAAAATTATCATCATTCTCAAATTCAGACATTGCTTCATAGCTCACCGAGCGTGAACCCCATAACATATCAATTTCACCACTTCTCAGCGCGAGCACCGCAGCGTTTGTATCTGTGATAACAGTAACTGTAAAACTATCCACATCCGGCTCCTCACCATGATAATAGGGATTCCTTACAAAAGTGTAGCTTGTGCCATCGTAATCTCCGGCATACATATAGGGGCCCGTTCCAAAAGAAGCCTTTAGAACAGCATCACTAAGTGTCATGTCTTCGTTATAGGCAGCCGCCCCCATAATTCCCATTGGGGACATGATGCTTAAATCATTAAGAACACCATAATAGGGTTTTGCCAGATGCAGGACAACGGTGTGTGTATCAATCACTTCCGAACTTTGGATAAGAGTACTTGTTAGACCATAGGCTCCATTGAACGGCCCCATAATTCCAGGCAGAGCATCCCAGTTCAGTTTAACGATTTCCGCATTAAAATCAGAACCATCACTGAACTTGACATTCTCTTTAAGATGGAAGGTATAGCTTAATCCATCATCCGAAATTTCCCAACTTTCAGCCAAACCCGGAACAATTTCTCCTTGCTTTACTTTAACAAGGGTTTCATACATATTGGGCAAATAGTATGAGACACCATGCCCTCCGGCACTATTGCCTGGGTGAAGCGGCGTGAAAAATCCACTTTCAAAGTCCCAATTTTCGCAAAGTGCCACTGTTTTCATTACTACGCTTTGCGAACTTTCCTCTTTATTCTCAACTTTATTGCCAGCATTCAAACTGAAGACCATGCTGAGCGTTACCAATAATGTTATAAATCTTTTCATTTTTAAGACCTCCTAACCTCTAATTAATTTGCTTTATATAAACGGCCACGCTGCTATTATTGCAACAAAAGCCGTGAATATTCGTGTTTGAAACATTTTTTATTACCCTTACACTTAGCACACTCAACAATTTCCCCATCCTTCATGACAAAAATTGTATCTGCGCTATATAAGGCAACATCAATATCGTGGGTAATCATCAAGTAGGAGCACTCTAACTCTCTATATAAATCGTGCAAAAGCTCTAAAATATTTTTTCGCACGATGACATCCAATCCGCTAAATGCTTCGTCAAATATTATGATGTCAGGTTTAACGCCAATGGCCCGAGCTATGCTGACACGTTTTCGCTGGCCACCCGACAATTCGCGAGCTTTCCGCTTACAAAGTTCCACAGATAGGCCCATACGATTCATTAATTCTTGGACTCGTTTTTTTTCTTCAACATAGGATAGTTTCAGCAAGTTGCGCAGCGGTTCTGCAATCAGCTTATAAACTGTCATCTGTGGATTTAGAGAACTTTCGGTGTCCTGGAATATGATTTGAAGTTTTTTATAAATGCTGCGCCGTTTTCTTGCCGAAAAAATATCCTGACCGTCCAATAGCACCTTGCCTTTAGATGGTACTGTAATGCCTGCCAGCATATGGGCAAGGCTAGTCTTGCCACTGCCACTTTCCCCAACAAGGGCATAACGCTCTCCCGGACGAATGGTCAGAGAGACGGATTTAACAGCATAAAGACGTGTTCTTTTACCCTTTTCTTTGACTGTATATTCTTTTGATAGCTGGTCTGCAACTAGCATCTTGCTGCCTCCTTAGGGCGTAAAATACTTGCTTCTAGCAATGCTTTTGTGTAATTATGTTGCGGGTTACAAAGTATGCTTTCAGCCTCTCCTCTCTCAACAAGTTCTCCATCTTTCATAATGGCAATAGTATCCGCTATTTTTCTTGCTACAAAAAAGTCATGGGTAACAAGCAAAATTCCAACACCCTTATTTTTCAGCATATTTAACTCAGCCAAGACAAGTTCCTGATTCACCACATCTAGAGCCGTTGTCGGTTCATCCGCAGCAATTAGTTCCGCTTTTCCCATCAAGGCAATAGCAATCATCACACGCTGGAGCATCCCGCCTGACAACTCATGAGGATAAGATTTCAGCAATTGTTCAGCACTGGTTAGGCCTACTGCATGAAGTGCCTGAATCGCTTTTTTATTAGCCTCGGCTCTGGATATATTCATTCCTATTGCCATTTGCTTCCCAATTTTCATGGAGGGATCAAAGGAAGTCATGGGGCTTTGCATGATAAGAGCCAGACGACTACAGTAGTGCCTTCGCATTTTTTCATTCAGGGCGAATAAATCGATACCATCAAAATAGGCATGGCCTTCAAGGTGAAAGTTGTTCCGATTCAATATGCCCGTAACGGCTTTTATCAACATTGTTTTACCACTGCCACTCTCACCGACTATCACGGTAGTTTTGCTACTGTATACGGAAAGGCTCACCCCTTTCACAATAGGAATACCGCCCTTTTTTATAGTTATATGTACGTCTTCAAGTTTGAGCAATTCTTTCATATTGTTATATCCTCCGGTGTAAGGATGTCTCGCATAGCCTCTCCAAACAAGGTAAATCCGGCAGCAGCAGCAAAAACAAAAATTCCCGGCCAAATAATTAGCCTGGGATGAGAATAAAGCGAAGATCGTGCATCATTCATCATGGCACCCCATTCCGCTGTACCGACAGGAAGCCCGATACCTAGAAAAGCGAAACCGGAAACCGTCATAATCATTGATGAAACACCCGTACAGGCATAAACCAGAAGTTGGGGCAGGGCATTCGGTATGATATGACGTAATAGGATACCCAAATCACTCGCACCAGCAACTTTTGCTGATAATACATAGTCTTTTGCGGCTTCTTTTTTGCTATATGTCCTCGCTATACGTACATACCATGCCCAAAGAGACATCACTGCTGAAAGCAGTACTACAGCCAAATCGTTTCCGAGAACACCAACCAAAGAAATAGCAACAACAAGAGCTGGAAAAGCGATGAATATGTCACAAATAATAATAAACAGCCGATCCAACCAACCGCCTCTATATGCACATAGGCTTCCAATAAGCAGGCCTAAAATTGTAAGCATAGCGACTGTTGGAATGGCAATACCCAGAGATAATCGCGCACCATAAATTAAACGGGAAAAAACACAACGACCAAGCTGGTCTCCACCCATAGGGTAGTCTGTAGAATTTTTGGCAAAGCGCGCAGCCGGGTTCATCTCATCAGGAGGATGCGGTGCAATAAGCGGGGCAAATATGGCTAACACTGTAAGAACAGCAATTAGGAAAAGGCCCATTAATGCTTGGGGGTTGTGTATTATTTTTTTAAGCATGGGGGTCCTCCCTAAAAGCCACTTGCGGACAAAGCAGCCGATTTATTATATCGGCAAGTAAATTCAGTAAGGCAAAAATGCTGGCAATGATTAGTACGGACGCACTGATGACCGGCAAATCACGGGCAACCATCGCCCTGATCAAATAGCTCCCAAAGCCTTGAATAGAAAAAATTTTTTCGACTATTGCTGAGCCCACAATTAGTGCTCCGGTATATGAGGCCAAGAGGGTAATCATAGGCGAAAGCGCGTTCCTGAAGGCGTGCCTCCATAAAATCCGGCTTTTACTTTGGCCTCTCGAATACAGATAGGCAACATAGTCGGAACTCATCTCCGTCAAAAGAGATGATCTGAATAAGCGAATAGCAGTACATAACGAAGGGATGGCAAGGGATAGGGCAGGAAGAATATAGCCTTTTAATCCCGGTTCGGCCACCACCTTAAAGAGAGGTATATTTACAGCAAACTGTAGAAGCAGTAAAAACCCCAGCCAAAATACCGGAATACAGATTCCCAGTACTGTCACCCAGCGCACAATCCTGTCAAAGATACTATTATGATACCGAGCACACAGGGCACCAAGGGGTAAGGCAAGAATGATGACAAGCAAAAGTGCAAGGCCTGAGATTGTAAGCGTATTGGGCAGTAGTGATGCAATATCTTCTCCAACCGGACAGCGCGTCATAAAGGAAACTCCAAAATCACCTTTTAATATACCGGTCAACCACGAAAAATAACGCTCTACAAGCGGACGGTCAAGTCTATGCTCCTTGCGTATACTTTCAATCAATTCAGGGGACACATTGACAATCTGTTGCCTTGCAATCGCCTCCGCGGGGTCCACACCTGAAATTGCGTTAAGGACAAAACTCAGCACAGAAACACCGATTAGCACAATAACAAATCCTATCAACCTCTTTGCTAAACTCATTTCATCTCTTCTTTAGTTCATCCATTTACCAACAGTTGCTTTTGTTCTTTTGTCCCACATTTTTCTATACAATCCTCCTTTTGCGACAAGCTCATCATGCCGACCACGCTCAACTATTTCCCCGCCATCTATCACGAGGATTTGGTCTGCCTTCTTGACTGTGGTCAGTTTGTGGGAAATGACAATTAACGTTTTCTCTGCAACAAGCTCGTTTATCGCCTGCTGTATATGACGCTCATTGTCCGGATCGATACTGGCAGTTGCTTCATCAAGGAGCACAATCGGAGCATCTTTCAAGATGGCTCTGGCAATGGATATCCGTTGCTTTTCACCGCCGGAAAGTCTGGCTCCGGCTTCGCCAACAAGCGTATCAAAGCCGTCCGGCATTTCCTGGATAAAGTCGTAGCAACGTGCCTTTCTAGCTGCTTCAAGCACTTGTTCTCGGCTGGCTTTTCTATTGCCGAAAGCAATATTGTTATAGATAGTGTCATTAAACAGATATACTCGTTGAAATACTACACTAATATTAGATATTAGCTGCTCAAAGGCCATCTCTCGAATATCTACATCTCCCAAAAGAATTTGCCCGGTATCACAGTCCCAAAAGCGAGCAATTAAATTGCAGATTGTCGTCTTGCCACAACCACTTTTCCCAACCAAAGCAGTCATAGATTTTTCTTTGGCAACAAAGCTTATATTCTTCAATACCCTATTATCCTCATAGGCAAAACTAACATTTTTAAACTCGATCTCGTGGTTATTCAATCTTACCTGCCTACCAGTGTCGGGCAGGGTCTCTTCTTTCAGAATCCGCTCATACCTATCCAAGCTGGATTCCATTAGGCGAATTTGCGCAGAAATATTAACCAAACCACTAAGGGGCCGGTAGATTTCAAAAGCAAAAATCGTCAGCATCAACATAAGGGCCAGCGACATACTTTCTCTCAACAGCAAGAGGGAAGCCAAACTTATAATAACTCCGATTGATAGAGCAATAAGACTATCGGCAAGTACTGCAGGGACAACAAATTTCTTTTCATAGTCAAAGAGGGCTTCGCTGGTTTTTTTATAGCAATGATTGACTCTTTCCTGCTTTTCGCCAATCAAATGAAAAGCCTTAACGACCTGCATACCCTTTACATATTCAATAACAGCCGATGTAGCCTCCTCTTGACACTCTTGGACATGTTTTGAATGCCTTTGAGATATTTTTTGTATTTCAGCAAAAACGAGGGCAACAAGAAAACTACTCACCAACATAATTAGGGCAACCACCGGACTAAAAAATGCTAACATCACCAGTGTAACGACAAGGGTAATCATGGAGGTTGTTATAGTAGTAAGCTGGTTTACCCCCATTTCTTCGATAAATTTGATATCCGAAGTAATGACAGCGGAAAGATGACCGATATTTCCTTCTGTAAAATAAGACATGGGGAGCCTTTTAATCTTTTCCCCGAGATTTAAACGCTCTCTGGCAAAAATCTTATAGCCACTGCCGCTCTGATTTTTTTCTCGCACAAAGCGCAATAGAACAGCGAGCACAAGGCTACATAAAACAATTACAAGAATGAGCCAAAAATCTTTCCTGCTTAACCTACCACTTGTTAGCTGCATCAGGGCAAATAAGATCATAATAATCGGAGTTTTTTCTGCAATTGCCTCGAAAACACTGACAATATACGCTACATACAGATTTTTTCTGTATTCACCGGCCAGCAGCGTCATTCTCTTTAAAACCTGTAACATTCTTACACCTCCAACGCCCAGTTGGCTCTTTCTCCACTGGCTGCCCATAGAGCCTGATACAAGGCACAATCTTGTATCAGTTCAGTATGCTTCCCTTGGGCAATCAGCTCTCCCTTATCCATGACCAGTATTTGATCCGCTCCGACAATGCCGGCCAACCGGTGGGCGATGATGATGACGGTTTTCCCCAATATGAGATTGTTTATGGCCACTTGGATGAGATCTTCATTTTCCGCATCTATATAGCACATCGCTTCATCCAGCACTACCACGGGGGAGTCTTTAAGCATAGCCCGCGCAATTGTAATTCTTTGCTTTTCACCACCCGACAACTTTCCACCCCCTGTACCAACACGCGTCTGATACCCATCTGGCAAACTCAAAACAAATTCATGGCACGCCGCCGCTTTTGCCACCTCATAGACCTCTTCATCAGATGCCTCCGGCTTACCAACACGAATATTTTCCATGATGCTGTCGTCAAAGAGAAAAATATCTTGTGAAACAAAGCTGACGGCATCCATGAGTGTGTCTGCCCGATAATCCCGTATATCCTTGCCACCAATCTTAATGCTCCCGTCCTTGACATCCCAAAAATGAAGCAGTAACTTTGCCATGGTACTCTTACCACTTCCGGAAGGACCAACAATCGCTGTCAGCGATCTTTCATTTGCTGTAAAACTTATGTCCTTCAGAACATCTATTTCACCATAGGCAAAGCTTACATGCTCAAAACGGACATCTGCTTTTACCGGCACAGCATTATCTCCACCGGTCTGTATGCCGGCTCCTTCAAAACTTTCAACCAGTTCAGACACCGCATAGCTTAGGTTCGGTATTGTGGGCAAAAACATGAGGGCTTTATTGAAGGGTATACCAATGGCTAAGTTTAACAACAGTGTGAAAAGCCAAGTGTCAAGGGGCAGATTCCCATTCATGTACATAAGCAGTCCAACCGGCAAGGTTAGAATAATGGTACATGGTAAAACAACTCCCACAACAGACATGGGAAGCCAGGCATTAGCAGTCCATTTATAGGCATATTCCTCATAGTTTTTTACATCGCCAGCATATCTTTCGTATGAGGCGGTAGTCTGCCCGAAAATCTTAACCACATCCATGCCCGAGATATATTCGATTATCGTATTATTTAGTTTGCTTTGGGCTTCATAGTATTTCGGCAGCTTCTCCATACCCGTTTTCATCATGCTACTCATAGCAAACAGGCTAATGGGAAGAGAGCCCAATGATAATAGGCCCATACGCCAATCATTTAAAAATATAATAATCAGCACAATGAGCGGAATAATAATGTTAGGGACTCCCTCTACAAAGATATGGGCAATCATAACTTCAAGGCTACCGACATCGTCAATAATCTTTTTTTTGTAAAAGCCGGTACCCTCGTCGATAACATCTCCCAGCGGCATACTTACCATTTTTTCACTAAATTTCCTTCGCATTTCGTACAAGGTGCCATAAGCAGCTTTATGGGAAAGCGTAATACCAACCGCATTCAAGACAGACTTAAGGATTAGGAAAAGCGCAATGAGAAAGCCTGCAAAGATAATTTGTATAGTGCCGGGCGCAGATTTATTGATAAAAGCAACAATCAGCTTGTTAGCAATAAAGTAAGGTAAGATTCCTGCAATTACAGAAAACAGAATGAACAATATCGCAAGAAATAGTTCCTTCTTATAAGCAAGAGTGTACTTCATTAAGTTTTTCAATATGTTATCCCTCTCCTAGTTAGAATATCTAATTTGCACATACTTGACCTAGTTAGTCATAGCTAACTAGGCCTACTATAATTAATTATCACTAACTTTTATAGGGCACAAAAGACAAAAAATACACAAATCAGACACACGTCCCAAGCGCGTTTTAGTTATATCTGCGTATTTAAATTACTCACCTCTTTATTTCCTTACGATTTTATTTCCTTGCGATAGGTGGAAGGCAGGTAGCCGTATTCTTTTTTGAAAGCATCAGCAAAGCGACTTGAAGAAGCAAAACCCATTGTTTCTGCGATATAGGCAATACTTAAGTCACTTTCCGAAAGCATTATTTTCGATTGTTGCAGCCGTCTTTGGATTATATATTGGTGGGGTGGTAGGCCAAAACATTCTCTGAAAATTTTTTTAAAATAGGTTTGACTGATTTCACAATATTCGGCCAGTTCAGATATCGAGTAGGCTGCTTGTGGTTTTTCATCAATTCTTGCTTTAGCACAGGCAACCCGTTCCAAGTATTGTCTGTTATATTTGCGTCTGGGCGCTTTCTTATACTTCCCATAATTGCTAATGCCGCAATACAACATTTCCATTGCTTTTATCTTCGTCAAAAATGAGTTGTTATTAAGAACGGCTTCTTCAAGCTGTTTTGCGATGGCTGAAAACTGTATGTCATTGTTGTAGACCAGCACATCTTTGAATGATGATACCTCCCTGTAATAGGTTTGCAGAATACTAGTGTCCACATTCAGCTTCATTAAAGAGTCTTTCAATTGACTGTAATAGCAAAGAAGCCCTACCGCGACAAAGCTATTTTTATAAACTATTGACCCATCAAATTCTGCGTTCCCAGCAAAATTAACAATATCATTTTTCTTGATAAAGCAGGCCCTGTTATTCTTAAAGTTAATCTGCGCTTCACCGTCAAACAGCTGGTACATACAAATAATCTCGTGATAGTCATCAGCGTTGCTACTCTCTCCATGATTCACACAACAATCTGTATATGTGACATACAACCCGTCAACAATCCGGATTATGAGCTCTTCACCCCTGCCGTATTTAGGAGATAGCTCAAATTTCATTATATCACCCTCACAAACAGTCATCGTGTTTAGAACTGAGAAGCGTTCATTTTTTAGTGTTTTTTCAATACTACCCTGGTTTTTTATTTGAGACACCCCCTTTGAGTCTCGGAAATCAATTTAATTTACACATTTTCACCTTTATCACTCTGACATACTTCGTTTCTAAGGAATAGATAACAATGTACTTGGAATAAACTGTAACTTTAAGAATGCTATTAGCAAATGCTAACCAATTGCTAAAAGCATACTTCAGAAAAAGATTTTTTACAATAAATGTATTGAAACTACTTCTCTTAAGCTTTTCTCCTATTGAAAAGGCCCTCGTTTCCATGGATAATAAATCTGCCGGACAGGTTAACTGTGTAAAGAATTTATGTAAAGAAGAGGATTACTCGTGGGGCAAATATTAGCTGTAATCGTAGGTTTTTCTTTTATCCCTATTTTGACAAAAAAGAGAGTAGCCATCGCCTATTCCATTCTGATTAGTGCCTTGGCCATGATGCTGATTTCAGGCCTAGGCTTGGATGTCATAGGGCAGATTTTTAAGTCCACGCTGCTGGACCCGAAAAGGATCAAGCAATATTTGGTCGTTTTGGAAATCGGCGCCCTGGGGGCCCTGCTTAAGAAATACAGCTTTATCGATATTATTATTGATAAACTTAATAAAGTAGTGGCCAATAAAAAGCTCCAACTCATGTTTATACCGGCCCTAATCGGCCTTTTGATGGTACCGGGCGGGGCCATCATTTCCGCTCCCTTCGTTGATAAGATTGGTGACGAATTGGCTATAGAAAAACCCCGGCGGGCCGTCATCAATTTAATCTACCGCCATATTTCCATGCACATCATGCCCTATTCCAATTC
This sequence comes from Bacillota bacterium, assembly GCA_023622515.1. Taxonomy (GTDB): domain Bacteria; phylum Bacillota; class Clostridia; order Saccharofermentanales; family DTU023; genus SFFI01. Next base: position 13,978 of record JAMNZB010000036.1, read on the forward strand.
CCTCTTGCTGATGGCCTTATTGTTGCCCCAAGTTGATATTTACAAGGTCATAGCCTTTAATATTATATTTGTTACTATTTATGTAAGTATTGGCTATTTTAGCTACATAAGAGAGATCAAAAGTGAAGGACCGCAAAGCCGGGAGGGTTCTGCCATAAAAAACTTTTTACAATTGGCCCTATATACATCGCCAATCTATTTTGCGGTCATTTTGAATATTGTTTTTAAGCTACCCTTCTATATCGGCGTTTTGGTCAATATTTTCATTCTCTACCTTTTGAAACCGAGAAAAACTATACTAAAAGACTTTATCGAAGGGATTAATATCAATGTATTTTTGACCATTTTCGGGGTCTATTTGATTCAGGCTACCATAGGCAATTTCCCTGAATTTAACAGGATCTTGGAAGCTCTCCTTGCTAATCCCGCCTCTCTTATTCCTGCCATGATAGGGATATCCGCCTTTTTCGGCCTGGCCACCGGCTACCAACCGGCCGCTTTAGGGGTCATCCTACCGGTAATAGCCGGCATGTCCTTGTCCATAGGAAGAATGACCGTCTTGGCTCATATAGCCTTTGCCTGGAGCTTTTTGGGCTATTTCTTTTCCCCCCTCCACCTCTGCCAGCTCTTTACCATGGAATATATGGGGGTGGATAATGCTTCCCTATATAAGAAATACTCCAAGTTTATTGTCCTCTTACTTATAGCCACCCTAGCCGAGAGTTTTATCTTGCTTGCGATAATCAAATAGGGTTATGAAACTTCAGCCCTTAGCAAAAGCAGAACCGGCGCAAACAGCCCGGTCGTAATAGATATTTCGCTGACATCATATCTGTTTACCCCATAAGTGTTTATCATCATTAAACGAATAATTTAGGTGGATTTCCACCTTTTTTATACATAGCATTTTCCTTTTTAGAAAACTCCCTAGCAAAATTGAGCAAGAATTTTCTTTATGCTATCTCAATCTTGTCCGCATTCTCATCAATTTACAGGGCTGCCGGCTATGATGTAAAAATCTATTTTATCAGTGCGGAGGGGGCTATCGCCCTCGCACGGGCGACGTCCGATTGGGGTGATCTTTTGTGCGGTTATCTAAACACACCCGAAAACACTCCGGATACGCCCATATTAAAAGCCGGCCGGTCAAAATTTATTTCCTGGGAGCTCTGTGCTTCCGTTTCTTCCAGCATAAGTTATGTCTTTGGCGTCCGGGAGGGCCAGGTTTACGAGCCTAATAGCTCCGGCAAGTATATGGGCTTTATGCCGAGAGAAGAAGGCCTTTTTGGCGGAACCACAAATGATTATTCTCAAGGCTTCCATGACTACATCATGCACTACTTCTCTTTTGACCCGGAAAGCGGCAAATTTATATTCATGGAGGGTTCCGAGCACTCGATTTTTGATTAATCTCTATGCCCCGGCAATCAATTCAGAGCACATCTTTTGCAGCTCCTTTAAAGGCTTTGCAAGGCATTGGCATCCTAATCTGACATCTTGAAACAATGCCCCTCAGCAAAATCTCCATTTTCAGTAAGCAAATAAATCCGGAAACAAATCTTCTAACGTAAGCTGTATGTACTCAGGATTATCCGGATCACATGTTGTCCAAATGAGCAGGCTTCTTCTTAGACAGTCCTTTAAGTACTTTATCAGGTCTTCGTCAATTTCAGCTTTGTCATTCAGACAACTATCTATTATGGAATGATAATTTATGAGTAATTTTTTTTCCTTTGAATATTTTTCAATGAGGAACTGATAGACGTCCTTTGAGGGAACTTTATTGTAATTCCCATACACCTGTTCAATCTGCAAGTTTCTTACTTCAATTGTCACAAAGGATTCGTCAGGCTTGTCTTTACTCCTCAAAAACAAGATAGTGTTTTCTCCTATTGCATGCTTAGATATATAATTCATAAGACAATTTCTCTGATAGAATGCCTCTTTGCACATATCAAAAGAAGATTTCGGTAAAACAACCATATAGGAATCATCGGAATATTCATATGTAGAACGGTCGTTTTGTTTCCTGTCCTTATATAGACTGTCCAGGTCCGGTCTCTCATTCCTGTAATTTTTAAGATGCTCAAGCCTTTCTATAGCCTCCCATAGCTCTTCAGCTTTTGGAATTTTCAAGTGTTTATCTATTTTTAATTCTTTGCCTAGTTCAAGAAATCGCTTGTATTCAATGAGAAGATACCTGTTTGCCGGACTCGCCAGACATCTGTACAGAGACCTGTTGAAACACCGGCCTGCAAGCTTGCCGTTATGGGAATACAACTCATCGAGGTATCTCCACTGATTCGCCGTTGGAATTTCTTTTCCCAGATAACCAGAGTACTTTTTATATATCTGAAGGGCATGTTCCATGGTCTCTTCGTCATACAGATTCTCTATCAACTCCAAATTATTCATTATACGAAGGAATTTAAGCGGCACATCACGGCCCACAATCTCAGTTGCCCTTGTGCCTGTGGGATTAACCATCGGCAGCTTGTGAAGATTAAATGCTATATTAGCCAAATTTGCCTTGTATAAAATTTCTTTGGGGCCTGAGCGATGACTTGCATAATAAATATGTTCGATTGCTTTCCCAATTTCTTCTGTAGAATAGGGAATGTAATGCCACTGTGGAAAATGCTCTCTTACAGCCAAATTAAACCTCTCCATATCCCATTCCGACACGCGAACGAAAGCTTCTGCGAAATATCCAAGTAGTTTTTCCTCAAGTTCTGCCGGGAGTCGCCTGCCTTCACAAATAATAAAGCGCTCATAGACTTCCGGATAAAGCATGACGTCCCATATAAATATTTCCACATAGGGAGCACCGCTCTTCTCTTTTCTTACAAAAGGAAAGATGCATACAAACTCACTTTCAAAATCTTGCTCCATTGACAAGAAGTCCTCATAAGCTGCTTGTGGATATGCCGATACATCAATTTCAGGGCAAGTAAAATACATTTTCTCAACATTTCTCATTAAAGTCATAAATCACCCTCCTTTGTCCTATGTGTACGGAGTCGCAGGCCTTATGGCATAATGGAAAAAAATTACATCCATTCAGCAGAAAAGAGGCTAGCTATGAGCGCAATCCATCGTTTACAAGAAGCGATCCGTTTCCCAACGGTCTCCCATGCCGATCCGGCTGATACAGACTGGACGATCTTTCGGTCCTTTGTCCACTACCTACGCTCTGCCTATCCCCTACTTTTCCAAAGGCTTACCTATACTCCCGTCAATGATTATGGCATAGTTTTGCACTGGAAGGGGAAGGGTCGGGAGGCGCCCGTCCTGCTCACGGCTCACTATGATGTTGTCGCCGCAAGCCCTGACGGCTGGAAACATCCGCCCTTCTCCGGCCTGGATGATGGTGAATCAGTGTGGGGCCGGGGAACCCTGGACGACAAGGGGTCTTTAATTGCCATTCTGGAAGCTGCCACCGAGCTCCTTGCAGCAGACTTTATCCCGGCATGCGACATTTATTTCGCTTTTGGCTTTGATGAAGAAGTCGGCGGCACCTTAGGGGCCCAGCAAATCAGTGCCTATTTCCAAGACCGGGGAATTCGCTTCCGCTATGTACTGGACGAAGGGGGTGCGGTAGCCGAGGGCAAAATGTTGGGGATAGATAAAGAACTGGCTGTCATCGGGATTGCCGAAAAGGGCAACAACAGCTTCCGTTTTCACTTCCACGGTGAGGAAGGGCACTCTTCCTCCCCGCCGACAAGTACGGCGGTGGGCAAGATGGCTGCCTTTATCCGGGATATCGAAACCCACCCCCCTCGCGCCCGACTGACCAAAACACTTGAGCAGACCTTGCTCGCCTTAGCCCCTTATAAAGGAGGAGCCGAGCAGGTCGCCATGCGGAACCCCAGGCTATTTGCCCCGCTGATCAAAAAAATTCTCCTCAAGAACAAACAAACAGCGGCCATGCTGCGCACGACCATCGCCTTCACCATGACCGAAGGCGGCAGCGGTTACAATGTCCTACCCCGGACAGCCTCCTGTGTAGCGAATATTCGGATTCTCCAAGGTGACAGCGTGGAGAGCATCCTCGCCTATATTGCCGGTTTCGGTCACGAATATGAGCTTGAAGAGATTATGGTCAATGAGCCGACTGCTATCTCTGCTGTCGACGGTGAAGGGATGGACCACATCCGCCGGACAATCGCCCGGGTCTTTCCGGACGCCCTTGCTTTACCCTATCTGATGGTGGGCGGCACCGACTGCCGCTACTATGACTCCGTAGCTGACAACGCCTACCGTTTCCTTCCAAGCCGCTTGTCCGGAGAGGAGCTGGACACGATGCACGGTCGCAATGAGCGAATCAGTCACGAAAACGTCTACAGCATGATTCAATTCTATCGAGAATTTATTCAGAATCTGCAATAATCCAGAGAGTGAGGACTAAACATGGAATTCCACATCAACCACCCAATCCTGTTCCTACTCGCCGGTCTAATCATCGCCTATGTCCTGGGCCAGGCCTTCTTCTTCCTGGTCAAAGCCTGGCGGCGGGCCCGCGAACTCAACATCAGCAGGCAGACGCTCCGAGGCGTGGTCATCGGAAGCGGACTCTTCACCATTGCGCCGGCTATTGGGGTCTTGCTTGGCCTAATCAGCTTGTCGCGCTTCTTGGGCTTGCCCCTCCCCTGGCTTCGCCTGTCTGTCCTGGGCGCTTTGACCTATGAACTGCCGGCAGCAGCTTCCGTGGGCAAACTGCTCAATCTGCCAATGGACCAGCCGCTAACGGACGGCGCCAGCTATGTCGCCATTGCCTGGGTCATGACCCTGGGAATCATGTCCGGTATCCTGGTGATTTTATTCTTCCAGAAGAACATGAATAAGAGCCTGAAGAAACTCGCCAGCAAAGACAAGCGCTGGAGCACGCTCCTGATGGATTGTCTTTTTGTCGGTATGATTGCCACCTTCCTAGGCATGGTCTTTGCGGATATTCGTTTAGGCCTGCCGGGCTGGATACCGGTCTTTGTCATGCTCTTCTCTGCCTTCCTCATGCTCCTCTGCGGCGCAGCAATTAAATTACTCAAGTGGACTTGGCTGGAAAACTATGCGATGCCCCTCAGTATGCTGGGCGGCATGGCTTTTGCCATTCCCCTCACCCATTGGATTGGAGGCTAATCGCTATGAATAAAAAACAAATGAACTCACCTTATCTTGAGAGAATCCACAGCTGGGGACGCCTGTCCCTCGTGCTGGCCATACTTGCCTTCTGTTCCTACCCCTTGCTCACTTCCGTCATCTTCGATGTCTGGCCGGATGCGCGCATCATCGGCCAGGGACTCTTGGCTGTCGCCCCCGTTTTCTGGACGGTCGGCATCATCGAGGCCTTTACCTTCAGCCCCATGCTGGGGTCCGGAGGTTCCTATCTGGGATTTGTGACCGGCAACCTCACCGCCATGAAGGTCCCCGCGGCACTCCGGGCCATGCAGATTGCCAAAGTTGAACCCAACACCGAAGAGGGTGAATTGATTTCGACCATAGCCATTGCCGTCAGCTCTATTGTCACTACCGTGATTTTGGTCCTGGGTATTGTTCTATTGAATATTCTTAGCCCAATTCTGGAGTCTCCGGTACTCGCTCCGGCCTTCGCCAATGTTCTCCCCGCCTTGTTCGGCGGACTGGCCGTCGTATTCCTGGCCAAGAACTGGCAGATTGCGGTGGCCCCCGTCTTACTGATGCTCACCATTTTCCTGATCGAGCCATCACTATCCGGTGCCGTAAGCATTCTAATCCCGGTTAGTGTAATCGTAACGGTCGCTGTCGCCAGATTCATGTATAAGAAGGGGCGGATCCTCTAGCAATAAGCCTGCCCAGCTTTTGTCAAACAAAGGAATTCACCAGTCTCTAGCCCTGTCCCGGCCTCCGGGACAGTAGCACTAGCGTCTTGACGTGCGTGGAGTTAGTACAACAGATGTCTGGTTACTTTTACATTGCAGCTTTGTCCAAGGGAACATGTTGGAAATGCCTAACTGTTCAGGGGAACATGTTGAGAGTTTTCCTTGCCTAAACCATTCAAGCCCAACTTAGATGGAACAAATAATCGTCCTAGCCAAAACAATTATCTATGAGCTCGCGGATTGAGTTAATAACCGTCTCAAATTCCAATTTGCCCACATAAGGATTTTTCTCACAATACCGCTTCCAACGCTCTTTCATTCCTGTATTTCGATTAATTTTACTAAGAATATCCTCGGCCTGTTTTTTATCAAAATTAGTTTTCCTATAGGTAAAAGTTAGATTCATTGCCTGCCTTGTTGTCCCAAAATCTAACTTGCCCTCATTCGCTTTGAGGATTGCATGAATATCATAAAGGTCTTTGCTTCTGCCATTGGCCTCTGCTCGATATAGAATTGTTTCCAATTTTTCCGCTAAAACTGTTTCAAGAGGATACATTCTGAGACCAAAGGTATCTCCCAACGCAGTAGTGTATGTTAACAGTTTGGCCGATGGGTATACAGGATCGCCCGTGGCAAAGTCTATTGAGAATGGTACGCGAATATTAGATAATCTTCCCCAAATACGAAAACGTAACCCTCCGTATTTATCTTCGTTACGTATTTCTTGAGCATCCCCCTCAAGTTCAAAATAGAGATCTCCCTTTCGAGACTGAAGAATATCTTCCAAAGCTTCTCGTAATTCCTTTTCATCCAAAGTTAGTTCTTTTACGTGAAAATCAATATCAATAGTGGAACGCTGCTGAATACCTAGATTATGAGTAAGTAAGATACCGCCTTTTAATATGAATAAGTCTCGGCATGAACTTTGGGAAAGCAGTTTTAAAAACTCATCATAGAAAAATTGGTTTAGCAATGTATTGTAGTTTACATTCAGTTCTTTGGCGCGATTTCGCAGACGTTGGGTAATACTGTCTTTATTCATATGTGATAACCTCTAAGACTTCTTCCAATGCTTCTTCGACACCGAAAATCATAGCAAAATCCCGTAGCTTCCATATATCTTTGTCTTCTTGCCTAAGATATAGATGGAATGCTTTGGAGAAAATTTCCGGATCCTGTTTTTTTCGGTCCCGGAGTATATCACATAGTGTCCGTTCTTTATTATACACACGAACCGGATTGCCCATTGGAGTTTTTACTTCCGTCACTCCAATGGGATAGTGCTTTTTACTAACCCAATGAACAGATACCTGGTCTTTGATGCGCCAAGCATTATAACCCTGATATACCGTAACCTCATCGATAAAAGGGAGTCTATCAGTAAGTTGATGAAGGTACAGAGCTGATTGATAAGAATAGATGCAGACCTGATTCGAGAGCTGAAAGAAATATTGTTCATCATAACTTTCAAACCTGGGGTCATAATAAATGCCTCTACCCACCCGCTCCAGTTCGCCGGCGCGGGTCATTTTAGTCAAATACCAAGATTGAATACCTTTGTCTCTCGCTTCCTTAGCACTCAGTATCCCGTTATTTTGTTCAATCAGTTCTCGAACTTTTTGGTATTTATCGGTTTGCATAGCGACCCACTTCCATTCGTGCTATATTTTACAACATTTATAGCATAAATAGAAGTATGTGTGCTAGTATCGTCAACCTTCCATGGCGGACTACTGCTATGTAAGCGAGTACAATGCAAAATTTACCAGCAGAATCCATAAAGGATTTAAGCTAGTCAGATTTCAGGTAGCCAGACTTTTTGAAGAAGTCTATGGAGAAAGTAAGAGGGATAGAAAATCCCGAGAAAAATTTTCATCCCTGCAGGGGATGAAAGAGAGATAAAGAAAGTCTCTTGAATAACTAAACAATTTTACAAGATTTGGAGGTGGTCAAATCGAGCTCATCCATCTCAATTTCAACCTCTATATGCTTGTCGACATCAAGTTTGGACAATAATGCAACCGTCTCCACATGGGTTGTCCAGGGGAACATGTCTATTGGCCTTACTTCCTGCACAGTGTACTTTTCTTTTAAAATGCCTGTATCTCGGGCAAGGCTTGCCGGGTCGCAAGAGACATATAAGAGATGGTCTATACCACTCCGGAGAATCGCCTCACAGAGTTCCTTGTCCAGGCCTTGGCGAGGCGGGTCAACTAGCAAGAGATCAAAGCTTCGGTCTTCCGCTTCTCCCCGGTCACCGGCAAGATTCATTTCCTTACTGAAAAAATCAGTAGCATCCGCTTTCACAAAGCGGGCTTGTTCTTCGGAAATAAAATTTAAGGCAGCGTTACTTCGGGCATCCAGGACAGCCTCTTCGACAATTTCCGCCCCTAGGATAGAGGCCTCCGGGATCGCTTTAGCCAGGCAGAGACTGAGGCTGCCACTGCCGCAATAAAGTTCCAGAATTCGAGGCCCATCACAGGAAGTAAGGGCTTTTTTAGCCAGGTCAGCAACTGTTTTATACAAGACCCGGTTTTGTTTAATATTGGTCTGCTGGAAGGACTTCACGGAAAAGTGGAACTTTAATTCAAGATCATCGTCTATTTTTTCTTCCACATATAGTTTTTCTTCACCATAGAGGGGTAAGAGATATTCCGGATCCTCCAGCCAGAGGCTATGCGAACTCTCACCGAATTCAGCCTCCAGCCTTATAATCAGCTCGTCAAAAAAAGTCTCCCAGTCTTCTTCGATGATTTCCTCACGATATTGCAGCAGGACCATAAAGCGGCTACTCTCGTTATTTTGCCGGATTTCAACTTCTTTTAATTTAACTACTTCTGACGCTTGGATATCATCCAACAAGGAATTTATTGTTTGCCGGATAAAATGAAAAGCCTCAGTTTGTAGCGGACATGCCTCAAGGGCAATAATATGCTTGCTATTTTTCTTATAAAAACCAAGCTTTCCTTGCCTATCCGGCCTAAGCTGAACTATACTCCGGTAGGCAAAGGGTTCAGCAAGACCCTGACAAGGGGCAACAAGATCATCCGCCTCATCTATTTTCGCCATACGGGCAAGAAGATCCTTGACCCGCTTAGTCTTCCAAGCCAGGGTCGCCTCATAGGTCATATGCTGGAGCTGGCAGCCCCCACATTCGCCAAAATGAGGGCAGAAAGCTTCTTGCCGGTAGGGAGAGCTTTCTACTAGTCTGTAGCGGTCAACATGAACCTTTTTACCCTTTGTATAGACTTCCTCAATCTCGATTAGGTCACCCGGAATAAGGCCGGGAATAAAGGTAACACGGCCATTAAGTTCGGCTTCGGCTGACTCCAAGGCCACAATTCCCTCACCGGCCTGACTAATATCCCTGGTATAGCCCAGGCTTCTTCCCTCCAGTATCATCTCTTTCATCCTACCCTCTATTCTCTTTTCTCTATTCTGCTTTCTGTTTATTTGCTCTTACGCTCCGAACATTTTACCATTTCGCTAAGCGACCTGTTTTGTCTTTTCTAATAGCTAGGCGGTAGACCCCTGTCAGCTACTTTATCCGGCATGGGCTAAAGGACTCATTATATTTCCTTTTGGTCTACCCGATATTATAGGGGAAAAGTTCTTCCGGCAGGAAAGCATAATGATTAGTAAGACATACATTTAAATATTCGCAAATAATCTACTCGGGCTTCCGGCAAAGAATCACAAAAATGATATACTTAGAGACGGAGCGGGGCAAGTAACAAAGACTGTGACAAAACACATATTCCTATTGTTTGCCCCAAAGAAAAAAGTTGTCCTGAAGTAGACAAGAGAAGTTCATACGATTGGAATATAGCTAAAGCCAACAATTGAGGCCTAATAATTTGAGGAGTTTAGATATGGAAGAAAAAATACTGGTTATCGGCGGCGGCATCGCCGGACTTTCTGCTGCGGAAGCGGCCCGCAAGCAAAATGAAAAAGCGGACATCATTCTTGTGTCGGAGGAAAAAGACCTCCCCTACTACCGCCTGCGCCTGGCTGAGGTCTTGGCCGACCCTGCACAAGGGGAAAAGCTCTTCCTGAAGGATGAAGCCTGGTTTAAAGGGCAAAATATTCAGGTCCTTTTAGGAAGTAGCCTTGATAAAATTGACCCTGAAGCAAAAGTTGTAAGCCTGGCTGATGGCCGGGAGCTCGCCTACGACAAACTGATTGTCACCACCGGTTCAAGAAGCCGGCAACCGGACTTACCGGGTGACAGCCGGCCGAACGTCTTTACTCTCTGGTCAATGGCCGATGCGCGCAGCTTTAGCAAGGCTATTGCGGACTACGGGATAAAAAGATGCGCTATTGTCGGCGGAGGGGTTTTAGGCCTTGAAGCCGCCTGGCAGCTCCATCTTCGCGGGGTTAAAGTGGCCATTTTAGAGCGGGGCAGTCATCTATTAAAGCGCCAACTTAATCCTGAAGCCTCTATTCTTCTCCAAGACTATATTGAGTCTCTCGGCATCACAATTTACACCGAGGCAGATACTGCTGAAATCCGGGGCGAGGGTGACCAAGGTCCTGTCAGCGGCTTACAGCTCAAAGACGGACGCCTCATTGAATGCGATGCCGTTCTCTTTTCCATCGGCGTCCTGGCCAATACCCAGGCAGCAGCAGAAGCCGGTCTCGCAATTGGTCGCCGTATCACCGTAAACAGCAAGATGGAAACATCCCATAGGGATATCTACGCTGCAGGCGACAACGCTGAAGTGGATGGAGACTATTGGTTTGGCCTCTGGCCCATTTCCATGAAGCAAGGAAAGGTGGCCGGTAAGAATGCCGCCGGTGGAGACGACCATTTCATCAAAGAGACACCCCCCTACATGGTCAACACCATGAAGACAAGAATTGTTTCTCAGGGCTTTTTACCGGAAGAAGAGTCAGAAGATATCAGCTTCAGGGATGAAATTGACAAAGAGAATTATTCTTATAAGCGTTTGGTTTATAAGGGAGAAAACCTGGTCGGCTTTATCCTTATCGGCGACGCAGCCAGGCAGATGGTCGCCCTCCAAAAGGAGCTGGTCGAAGTTTAAGGATGTCAGCAGCTAGCCTTCGTTTCTTTTGTACCAGTTTAATGCTAGTACTGCTATTTGCTCTATGCAATAAATAATAATAAAAAAAGCCTGTTAATTTGCAGTACATGTCATAAACGCGAGACTAAGAACAATCTTGCTCTTCAGGGATAGTTTGCTTATATTACACCTATAACTTACGACGCATACGACGCTAGTTCGAGGTAAGGTATGATTGAGAGAGATTTTTATTTAAACCAAATGATTCGCTCCATGTGGAATGGAGAGGTGAAAGTTATTACCGGTATTCGGAGGTGCGGAAAATCTGTTTTGCTCTTCGAATTATTCTACGAATATTTATTAGCAAACGGAGTGGTCGAAGATCAAATTATAAAATTTGAACTTGACCAGAGACGCTATTATCAGTATAGAAACCCTGTCTTGCTTTGTGATTTTGTTGAGTCTATAGTAAAGGACAAAGCGGAGAAAAAGTTCTATTTATTTATCGATGAAGTTCAATTTACGAGGCCTTTTGTAGATAAAGAGCATGGAAATGAAGTGGTCACAATTTATGACATGCTCAACGAGTTGAGAGCCTATAAAAATCTCGACGTCTATGTTACAGGTAGCAATTCAAAAGGTTTATCAAGTGACATTGCCACAGAGTTCAGAGGTAGAGCCACCCAGATTAGAGTACATCCGTTTTCTTTCGCAGAATTCTATTCTGCTGTCGGGGGGGACGAGAAAACAGCTTTAGATAGTTATATACTTCACGGAGGGATGCCAAGAATTATTTATATGGAAAACGAGCAAGACAAGAAGGAGTATTTATTTTCACTTTATCAAGAGCTATATATTAAGGACATTGGAGAACGTAACGGCATTGAACGTGAAGATATTTTAAATCATATTCTGGATTTTCTTGCTTCTCAGATAGGTTCGCTCACCAATCCGACTAATATTGCGAATACTCTCACCGGCGAAAATAAAGAAAAAGTTAACCCGGCACTAGTATCAAATTATATTCAGCATATTGTCGATTCCTTTCTTATAAATGTGGCTAAGCGCTATGATGTCAAGGGAAAGAAATACTTTAAATATCCCAACAAGTATTACTACACTGATCTCGGGCTTAGAAACGTAAGGCTAAATTATAGGCAATACGATCCCGGGCACATCATGGAAAATATCATCTACAATGAATTGATTCGGCGCAGGTATTCCGTTGATATCGGCGTAGTGAGTGACCGGACAAAGGGGCAAAATCGTCAAAAAGAGATTGATTTTGTTGTAAACAGTGCAGATAAAAAAATATACATTCAGTCTGCCTATAGGATGGATACGCCGGATAAAATTTCTTCTGAACTTTCATCACTTTTACTCACAAAGGATTTTTTCAAAAAAATTGTAATCAGGATGGATATTCCTCACAATTTTTTTGATGCTAACGGAATATTCCATTGTAATCTAATCGATTTTTTGCTAGGACGGGTCGAGTTCTTCTAGAAATATAAGTAGTAAAGCTGAGGTTGACAGGTAATTACACAAAAACTTCTTACCGGTGGTTTTATAGAAAATCGGATTTCAAATTACGTTGCAATTCTAGAAGCTTACTATAGTTTAAGGAAAATCCGAGCAAGACAAGTATTTCTTTGCTATAATATAAAAACTGCCGCGCATGACCCGCAGTCAATGCCGGTCCCGTGCGATACGGCCCGTGAACCCCGTCAGGTCTGAGAGGAAGCAGCGGTAAGCGGTAAACCGTATGTGCCGCGGGCTCTCCGGGTGGCTGCGGATCAGGTGTGGCAGTTTTCTTTTTAAAGAAGGGAGTGTTTTCTTTGTCTCAACTTGCTTTATACCGGTCTTGGCGGCCACAAAACTTTGATGAAGTCGTTGCCCAAAGGCAGGTCGTTTTTCCGCTAAAACAAGCCATCATCAGCGGAGATATCGGGCATGCCTATTTGTTTTCCGGGACTCGGGGAACCGGGAAAACCTCTCTGGCCAAAATCTTCGCCAAGGCGGCGAACTGTCTGGCGCCCGAAAAGGGCAACCCTTGTAACCAATGCGAGATTTGCCAAGGGATCAATAATGCTACTTTGCTGGATGTCATGGAAATTGACGCCGCCTCCCACAACTCCGTAGATAATATCCGGAGGATTACCGATGAAGTCCTTTTCATGCCCACCAGGGCCCGCTATAAGGTCTATATCATCGATGAGGTTCACATGCTCTCTCAAGGAGCCTTTAACGCTCTTTTAAAGACCTTGGAAGAACCTCCCGAACATGCCATTTTCATTTTAGCCACAACGGAGCCGCAAAGAATTCCGCCAACCATTCTTTCCCGCTGCCAGCGTTTTGAATTTCGCCGTATTCCCTTAGAGGATATTTTAGATAGGCTGAAAGAAATCTCCTATGCCGACAAGATTGACATTGATGAAGAAGCCCTTTTCACTATTGCCAGGCTGGGCGATGGGGCTCTTAGAGATGCCATTTCCCTCCTAGACCAGTGTCAATCAGGGATTCAAGGAAAAATCTCCCACGATGATGTTTTAAATATTGCCGGCCTGGTCAAAGACGAATTTTTAGCCAGATTTGCCGGCCATATATTCCGGGGCGATTTGCACCAAACCCTGGTTGATATTGATGAAATCCAGATGTCCGGCCGAGATATCCAACGCTTTTTACAGGATTTCTTGCGCTTTTTGCGTGACATCTTAGTTGTGCAGATAAGTCCAAAAGCTGAACATTTACTGGAATATAGTGAGAATGATATCAAGGAGTTACGAACTCTGGCCAAACTAGCTGAGAATATTGATTTAATAGCGGTAATTAAGCGTTTATCAAAACTAAATAACGATATGCGCTGGTCAAGTGACCCCAAGACAAGCTTGGAACTTGCCCTTATTGCGGAAATTAGCCGCATCGGTCAAATTGACTTTGTAGAGAGAACTGAACCGGCAGTCGAGCCTAAAGCTAAAAGCAAACCGGCCGCTGTAAAAGAAGCTTATTTCGAAGGCGAGCCTGCGGCCGAGGTTCTTGCTGAGCCGGAGGACGAGACACCAATAGCAGCGGATGTTCAGCCTCACAAGGAGGATAAAAGCCCGGTTAAAGCTAAGCCGGAAAGAAGAACAGAAAGTAAGGAGAAGGCAGAAACCGGGCGAACAGCAGAAACTGTGGAAAAGTTTGGTGCACAAATTGAGGAAATAGAAAAATCCTCTTTGCCCAAGGAAGAATCCGGGATGCCGGAAGCAGCTCTAGCGGTAGAAGCGGCAGAAGCAGTTGCCAAAGAAACTCCGGCTGAGAAGACAGAGAAAGAAATTTCTTTTTCTCATAATAAAGAAGTCTGGGAAAAAGTCCTGGACAAGCTGAAAGATAAGAGCCGTTATGACCTGGTTATGCTCATCCGCCCGGCAAAGGTCTATTTGACGGGACAGGAATTGCATATCCACTATGCGGAGGCTCAAAGGGCCCATGGAAAAGCGCTTAGCCGGCCTGATAATGTCGATGTTCTGCGTTCCGCCCTCCTGGAATCCGGTGTCAAGAATCCGGATATTCGTTTTTCCTTCGAGGGAGAAAAGCCGGAGGTCAAGGAGGCGGAGAACCTCAATCCGGATGAACCCTTGTGGGTAAGAAAACTTCGTGAAGCAAGCTCTGCCCATGACCTTGAATTACAGATAACTAAGCTGGAAGAGGAAGCTGAGAGCGGTCGCCCCTTCTACGACTTCTCTCTTCCCGATGATGACCGACTTCCCTATTAAGGACTGTTATACTATATAACTGACCGCAACATTCATTTAGGTAATTCCAGGTGTAGGTTCGGTCACAAGCAGAAGAAAGGAATTATTTATGGCAAGAAGAAGAGGTGGCTTCCCCGGCGGAGCCAATATGGATCAGTTAATGAAGCAAGCCCAACGCATGCAGCAAGAATTAGAAAACGCCCAGGCAGAGGCCGCTGAATTTACCGGAGAAGCTGAAGTCGGCGGTGGCATGGTAAAAGTCGTCGTCAATGCCGACCATCAAGTCGTGAGCTTAACTATTAAACCGGAAGTTGTTGACCCGGAAGACCTTGACATGCTTCAGGATTTGATTATTGCCGCTGTTAATGAAGCCAACCGTGTATTAGACGAGAAAACCAATGCACATATGGGTAAATTCACCGGCGGTTTAGGAGGCTTCGGCTTTTAATGAGTGATTTCTCCCCCCTAATCTCCGACCTCATTCAGGAGTTCAGCAAGCTGCCCGGTATCGGCAGAAAATCTGCCAGCCGGCTGGCTTTTCATATTCTTGATGCCCCCCTTGAGGAGGTTACGCGCTTAGCCGAGGCCATACTGAAAGCTAAAAAAGGGATCCGGCTTTGCCGGGAGTGTTGCAATTTTACCGAGGATGAGCTTTGCTCCATCTGTGCCAATCCCAGGCGAGACCGCTCTGTAATCTGCGTTGTAGAAACACCGCGCGACCTGTCCGCCATGGAGCGAATACATGAATACAAGGGGCTTTACCATGTCTTACATGGCGTCATTTCTCCCATGCAAGACCGGGGGCCGGAAAACTTAAAGCTACGTGAATTATTAAACCGTCTCCAGGTTCACGAAGAAGTTCAAGAACTTATTATTGCGACAAATCCTACTGTTGAGGGTGAGGCTACCGCCTTATACCTGGCCAGGCTCCTAAAGCCAAGCGGGATCCGCTGTACGAGAATTGCCCACGGACTTCCCATGGGGAGCGATATTGAGTATGCCGATGAAGCCACTTTAGCCAGAGCCTTAAGTGGCAGACAAGAACTTTAGTTCTCTTAATCGTGAATAAAAATTATTTCGTCGGGGCGTACCAAGCCCAATTTATCACGGGCAAAGCTTTCGATATAGCGGTCACTACCTACAATGGCATTAAGTTCTTCAATGTCCTTGCCTGCACGCACTTCCGCTTCGAACAGAAGGACCAGTTCCTCATGCTCAGCAGCCAGACGTTTCATTTCTCTTTCCTGTCTGAGATAAATAGAGATTGCCCCGGCAATGACGAGTAATAAAATAGCCACGACCGGTAAAAGCTTAGCACCTGCTTTCTTGCGTCCTTGTTTGCTTGATTCTGCATTGTTTTTTTGCATAAAAACATCTCACTTCAGTTTATACTCACCCGGTCGGCTGATATACCATATACTATGGTTAATCGTATAAAAATGCAAAAAATTAAGCCTCAAAGCTTGTTTTTTAAATTCTTTGCAATGTCTATGAAATATTTTCGTAATACTTATTATTCTTTTCTCAAATAGGCAAAACTAATACCGGCAGATTCTTTCCGGCTAATCCACAAGCTCATACATGTCTCCGGCTTCTTCTTTTCTGACATGGTCTTTCAAGGCAAGGACCTTAACGTTTGTAACTTGCTCGCCAAAACGAATTTCCAGATAATCGCCTACTTTTAATTTTGTTCCCGGCTTAGCCACCTGCCCATTCACTTTAATCCTGCTTTGTGCTGCCAGCTCATTAGCCACTGTGCGCCTCTTGACCAACCTGGATACCTTCAAGTATTTATCTAAACGCATAATAAATCCCCTATTTCCTTTTTCCTGCTTTTTCTTCCCTCTTAGCCTCTTCCCAAAGGGCATCCATTTCTTCTAAAGACATTTCCTGCAATTTCTTACCGGATTCGGTCGCTTTTTCCTCTACAGCAGAAAAGCGGCGAATAAATTTTTCATTGGCCTTATGCAAGGCCAGCTCCGGATCTATCTTCAGGTGGCGTAATGTATTTACAACAGCAAAAAGCAAGTCCCCGGCTTCTTCTAAGACTCTTTCTTCATTTTCGCTTTTAGAGCCGGCTTCTTGCCTATGAACTAAGGCGAGAAGTTCTTCCGTCTCTTCCTTTATTTTTTCTTCCGCACCTTGGACTGTCGGCCAATCAAAGCCGACATTAGCTGCTTTTTTTTGAATTTTATAGGCTCGGATAAGGGCGGGAAAGTGTTTAGGAACGTCCCGCAGGACATCACTTGCCGAGCGGAGGCCTTTTTCTTCTTTTTTGTTAGCCTCCCAGGTAGCTAGGACATCCAGCGGATTGTCGGCCTCATCCTCGCCAAAAATATGGGTGTGCCGCGAGATTAATTTTCGACAAATATTGGTGACCACATCATCAATACAAAAGTCCCCCTTTTCTTTGGCGATTTGGGCATGGAAGACTACCTGCAAGAGGACATCGCCCAGTTCATCCTTGAATTGCCCGGTATCACCGCCGGCAAGGGCATCAATCGCTTCCCAGGCCTCTTCAATGAGGGAGGCTTGGATACTTTGGTGACTCTGCTCCCTGTCCCAGGGGCAGCCTTCCGGCGACCGCAAAAAATCCAGCAAATCAACCAGCTCACCAAACCGATAGCCGTCTTTCAAGAAAAAATCCTCTTTACTTGGCCTGCTCTTTTTCCTGCCCTTTTCACAAAAACTATCCATTCTTCCTCCTGTCACACTGATTAGCCAATTTTGGTCAAGCGGCCCCTATTTTTCCAAAAGTTTAATCTGAAAGGCAGAAAAATAGACCTCTTCCGTAAATTGCTCAGGGAAAAATTGCGTCGTATGATAGCGGGCAAACTCTCTTGTGTTCTTCCTCATCCAAATGGGAATCGGTAGCTGCAAATCCTTGCAAAGCCGTAATAAGGCTGTGTCAAGATTTTTTGAAAAACTTTCTGAAACTTCTTCTATCTCGACAATTTGCATACCGAGCCTTCTGTCACCCTGATAAACTATACCTTCCAGCCGCATTGTATCCCCTATCTACTTTAACACGTATATGAATCATCATAGGCAACAAAATAAAATTCTTGTTGCTTAATGAAGACTAGTATGTGCAACTTTTATAAAGGATATACTATAATGAAAAAAGTTGCGACCAAAAGTATTTAAATTTGAAAGTTGGTAATTATGACAAAAATATATATCGGCAGCACCAGGTATCCCCAACGCAAGGCGCCTACTCTTCGTATTTTGCTGGAAAATGTAGCCAACCTGTATCCTGATGTTGATGCCTACATTTACCGTAAAGAAAGCCAGGCTGAGGATTATTGTGTCAGCTATCGCGAGCTCCACCGGGATGTGCGGGCTATAGCGGCCATGATGCTGAAAAAGGGTTTAACACCCGGTCATTTGCGCTTCGCTGTAATCGGTGAAAACTCCTATCCCTGGGTTATTTCCTATAATGCCAGCATCTCCTATCTGGGGGTAGCCGTCCCCCTTGATGCCCAGCTGCCTGTAGAAGAAGGGCTTAGCCTCTTAGAACGGGGAAAAGTTGATGTGCTTTTCTTTAGTCCCGGCCACCGGGAGCTCGCTGAAGAGGCAAGTAAAAGGCTGCCCCGGATTAAGTTCTTTGTCTCCTTTGCAACAGATGGGAAAGATGGGGAACTTAGCGGAGGCAAGCCGGTCTATAACTTCTGGAAACTTCTCGAAGCAGGCCGGGCCCTTTCGGAGATTGATTTGAAGGAGCTGCTTACCTATGCTCCCTCTTCGGAGGACCTCGCCTCCATTGTATTTACTTCGGGTACTACCTCAAATTCTAAAGGGGTTATGCTCAGCCACCGTAACATCTCAACCAATGCCCATGCCGCAGCGGAAAGTTTCGATGTGAGGGTCGGCGACCGCTGTCTTTCCGTCCTGCCCCTGCACCATACCTTTGAGAATACGGTTGGTATGTATGCCTTCTGGTATTTAGGCCTAACCATTTGTATCAATGACGGCCTGCGCTACATCGCAAAAAACTTGCATAGCTGGCGGATCGATATCATGATGGCCGTGCCTGCTATTGCTGAAAATATCAAAAACCAGATTGAGCGGGCCTTGCGCAAGCAAAATTTAGAGAAGAAATTTCAGGCCGGACTTAAGCTATCCAAATTTCTCCTCTTTTTCAGGCAGGATAAAAGGCGGAATATCTTTAAATCCATTCTTGACCAGCTAGGCGGTAATTTACACCTCATGGTCTGCGGCGGGGCGGCTGTCGACAGCAAGGTGGTTGAGTTTTTTAACAGTATTGGCATCTGTTGCCTACCGGGCTACGGCCTTTCAGAGGCTGCCCCTGTCCTAAGCTGCAACCTGCAAGACAAGTGTATTCCTTCAAGTGTTGGCTGGCCCCTGCCGGGTGTCAGCCTGAAAATTGACAATAGTGACTTAAGCAATGACGGGCGTGGCAACATGGTTGGTGAAGTAATGGCCCTGGGCGATAATATTATGCTGGGCTATCTTGAAAATGAAGAAGCCACCAGGGAAACAATTTCAGCTGATGGCTGGCTCCGAACAGGTGATTTGGGCTACTTTGATGAGCAGGGTGCCCTCCACTTGACCGGCCGGAAAAAGAGCATGCTGGTCCTTTCTAACGGGAAAAAGGCTTTTGCGGAAGAAATTGAAATGCTGTTAAAAGCTATTCCGGGAGTCAAGGAGTCCTTTGTTTGGGATGAGGAAAGCAAGCGGGGGAATGTCATTATCTGCGCCAAAATGGAAATCAACCGGGATGACCTGCCCTTGGGCAAGGATGCTGATGACGAGGAAATTTCCCATTATCTACATGAAGCCGTCTTGCAAACCAACAACAAAATGCCTGTCTACAAAGCCATTAGCGCCTTCATTTGGTCTGAGGAGCCCCTCATCATGACCACCACCTTAAAGGTAAAGCGGCACCAAGAACGGGCCCGGATTGCCCAGGACCTGGATTCAAAAGGGCTGAGTATCCAGGAAGCAAGTGGCTTACGTATTCCTGCCGTTACAGATATTCATATCATCTTTGATAAGTAAGAGAAGCACTGTAATAAGAAGAAAGGGGCCTTAGCCCCTTTCTTTTATCTTATATTGAAATAAAGCAGAGACAAGCACTAGCCGCTAATCAGGGTGCCTGTTTCTCCGGCAAGCCCCTCTTTCGCCCTTTCCAGAGAAGTTATAAGGGCCGTTCGGCCTTTTTTCCCCTTGATAAAGTTTAGGGCAGCCTCCACCTTCGGGAGCATGCTGCCGGGGGCAAACATGCCGGCTTTCATGTGTTTTTCCATTTCCGGCACACCCACCCGGTCAAGCCATTCTTCATTTTCTTTAGCAAAATTAATGGCAACTTTCTCTACAGCGGTCAGAATAACTAAACTGTCCGCATCAACGATATCAGCTAACAGAGCCGAAACAAAATCCTTGTCAATAACCGCATCCACACCGAAAAAGCCATCCTCTTTTTCCACCACCGGTATCCCGCCACCGCCTGAGGCGATAAGCAAATGACCTTTTGCAAACATATCACAAATTATGTCTTTTTCAAGGATATCGTATGGTTTGGGGGATGAAACAACCCGCCGGTAGCCACGTCCGGCATCTTCCTTGTAGCAATAGGCCGGATTTTTCCTTGCCAATTCTCCGGCTTCTTCTTCAGAATAAAAAGCGCCAATTGGTTTTGTCGGCTTGGAAAAAGCCGGATCATCTTCTTTTACGACAACTTGGGTAATCAAGCTGGCTACTTTTTTTTCTATCTGTCTCTTTCGCAGTTCATTTTGGATGGCGTTTTGCAGATGAAAACCGATATAACCTTGGCTCATGGCTCCACATTCGGGAAAAGGCATAGGCTTATGACTTTCCTCAAAAGCAAGACTAATCATCCCGACTTGCGGGCCATTTCCATGACTTATAATAATTTCAAAACCTTCTGCCACTAAATCAACAATGGCAACGGCCGTTTTGCGTACCAGCTGCCGTTGCTCCCGGCAATCTTTCCCAAGGGCATTGCCACCCAGGGCCAGAACAATTCTTGTCATATCTCCCCTTCTATTATCTACAAACCTGGTCCCTATCCTGCAGAAGTACGCTCAGCTATGCAGATTCTTAGTTAGTCTAATAAGTCACGGTATACCGGCATGGACATGCAGTGAGGGCCACCTCGCCCCAAGACCAGTTCAGAAACCGGCAGCGGATGGATTTTTATACCCGCTTCTTCAAAGAGTCTGTTCGTGGTACGATTTCTCTCATAAACAATGACTTCACCCGGCGCAATAGCTAGGGTGTTTGCTCCATCATTCCATTGCTCACGCTCGGCATCCACGGGGCTGCTTCCACCACAGCGGATTATCCTGATGTCCTTAATACCGCTATACTCACTTAAAATTTCCTCTAGTGTACCGTGAATCTCTTTAGCCTGTATTTTATCACCAACAAAAGAATTTTTGCTGATTTCATAAACCGTAAGTTCTCCTTCGATTAGGGGGTGAACAACAAAGCAATCGCGGTCCAACTGGGTAAAGACGGTATCCAGATGCATGTAAGCACGCTTGGCGGGAATCTCAAAAGCTAAGACATATTGCAGATTTCTGGTTCCTCCATTGCTAAACATGCTTCTTGCAAGCTTTTTAATACCCTCTTTATTCGTCCTTTCGCTGATACCGATAGCTACAACTTCCTCGGAAAGGATGAGAATATCCCCACCTTCAATATGGTCACTACGCTCGTGAAAACGCGCATCCTCCCTGTCATGGACAAAGGTCTCTTTAAATCTGGGGTGGTGGGCAAAAATAGTCTCGGCAAATCTTATTTCAGGGTGCCTGGCCTGAGCATACATAGTGTTAATAGACACCGTATCCCCAATAATGGTAAAGGGATCACGCGTGAAGTACAGATTGGGTAAGGGGTCAAGGATAAAAAAGTCAGAAATACCATTCCGGCCATGAAACATATTTCTGAGCCCATTGGGGGCTTCTTCTTTTCGCAGACCGGAAATCAACTTCCTGACCAGGCTCAAGTTGTCTTTAAAATCCATAAAATAGGAAAGAAGAGTATCCACCATTTTTTCGTCATCAATGTTGTGGTCAGCAAAAAACTTGCGCAGAAAATCCTCTCTCACGCCACCGGCATCGAGAGCCTCTGCTACAAGGCGGTCAACAAACAAAATCTCTACTTCGGCATTTTCTAAAATATCTATATAATGATCGTATTCTCTCCCTGCAATTATGAAGTCAGGCAAATCATCAAACAGAAGTCTTTCCATGTTATTCGGAACTAAGTTGTGTAATTCGTCTTGTGGCTTATGGAGAATAATACTCCGCAGTCGGCCTATTTCCGAGTTGACTTGTAACGGTTGTTCTTTCATGTGAGTTCTCCCACTAATTAATTAATGTTAAAAACATTGTATCAGATGCTTGAAAAGACGGCAATTAGGGGCTTTCAAGCTTTTTTATCTTTAATCATTCGGACGCATTTTTTTACATAATAAGAAAGGGCATTTAAAAAAAATGCCCTTTTACCCTTATTGTGATTAATAATTATACTTTTACTAAACAAAATTAACTTTTAACAAAAGTAACTTTTAACAGCTTCTTTCCATCTTAACAACTTAAGGGCGGCCTTGCCAGAGAATCATTAAAAGCCTGACTTTACAATCACGCTTTAAGGCTTTTATTTTCACTTCTTCAAACGACAAAGATGATTTTTCCACCTCTTCTCTCCGCTTGGCAAGTTCGCTGTCCGTCTCTTCAATAAGCTTTTCATACTCTTCCGCTGCCAGTTCCAGATTATTTACAGCCCGCTCTACATCCTGGTCTAAACGGTTGACTCTGGAGGCGCTGCGACCGGCAGTCGTGGCTTTACCTAAAGCTCCGGCAGACAATTTTGTCTTGCCGAAAAGGGCGGTGAGGAGAGAGCTACCTGCGGAAATAGCTGTTTGCCGCTTAGCGTCTTCCCTCATATCTATACGCTTTTCCGCTTGCTCCTTTGCCTTGCGAACTTTCTCCGCTTGGCTCTCCAGCCTCCTTTTGTATTTTTCGAATAATTTTTCTACTTCCAGGTCCCTGTATTCACGGGTCTCCTTATCAAGGCGAATACGGAAATCCCGCAAGCTTTCTCCTTCTTGTGAACGGATACCGTGGGTTTTGTTTTCATAGCGAATAAGGCTGCCATGGCGGTACAAATAGTCCACCAGGCCGGCCTGCCAGTTTTTGTAATTTTTGCTGTCGCTGAATTCTTTACTCAAAGGGCGCAAGGGAACCCCTTCCCTGCCTTGCCCTTCCAGTTCTTCCAGCTTCATATCCAAAACACTGCTCTTATCCCATCTTATGGGGAGCGGGCTGTCTTCCGGTTCAACTATCCTTAGCTCCCGAACAGTCTTTGACTCATTCGTTTTCTTATCGAGATAATAGACTTCTGTAAAGGCGGCCAGAAGTGGTGCATAATAACTGACCGGACCATCTGTCGGTAAGAAATATGAGGGAATTTCTTTTGGTAAGGAAGCAAGTACTTGCTTTTGCTCGGCAAAACTCCCGCCGGCGGTCGGTTTTGCCATAGCTTCAAGAGCATAACCGGTCTGTAGAGAAGTCCCCATCCCCTCAGCAACAGCTCTATCATGAGGTATAGGGTCGGTAATCTCCTCTCCTGCATCCGCTTGGGGGAGCCTGTCGTATAAGCCTAAAAGGCTCAGCTGTCGAATATCCTCCAGCGACATCGGTCCCTTTAAATAGGACAGGCAAAATCTTGACTCAAATCGTGTCAGGCGTCTTGCATGGACACTATTCATTAAAAACTCCCGCTTATTCAAGCCGGCAATTAAGCGGTCCATTTCGCTCCGGCTGAAATTTTCTCCGGAAGCTCTTGCGGCATCTTGCATGCCATCAAGTAACCTAGCCCGGTCATTTTCCGTCTGCAAGCGACCAATCCACCAGGTACCGATATTGGCCAGTCCTTTATAATCCAGGTCCAGGGGGTTTTGTGTCGTAAGAACAATACCTAAACCATAAGCCCTGGATTGCTTTAACAGGGTAAGCAGGGGGCGCTTTGACGGGGGATTTTTGACCGGCGGGAAGTAACCATAAATCTCATCCATATACAGTATGGCACGCAGGCTTTGGCTGCCGGTCTGACTTCTGGTCCAGGCAAGCAAACGGGTCAGGAAGAGTGAAACAAAAAACATCCGCTCTTCTTCTGTCAAATGGGCAATTGATAATATGGAAAGTTTCGGTTTACCGTCTGCATTGTAAAGCAGAGTGTCAATATCCAGGGGGTGGCCCTTCATCCACCGGGCAAAAACAGGTGAGGCAATCAGGCTGTTAAAGCGCATAGCCAGCTTATCACGCTCTGCCCTGGGATAAAAGGCATCAAGATCCATGACGCCGACGGTATCGAAAGGGGGTTCTTGAATCAAGGCAATAAGACTGGCCAGATGAACATCTTCCCCCCTATGCCAAGCTTGTTGCAAGATATTAGTTAACAGAATGGTCTCCTTAGATTGTAAGGGGTCAGCCTCGATACCCAAAAGGCCTAACAGGCCGGCTGCTGTTCCCTGAACAAGGTTACTTAAGCTGTTAAAATCCTGCATGACTTCAGGGGCAGGGGCTGCTAAGCTTTCCATGAGTGACAAAGGCTCTCCGGCATTTGAGGCCGGTGTATAGACCGTTATATCAGATTTTTTTCTCAGCAACTCAATACGTTCACCGCTTTGCCCCCAGGAGCTGATTCCTTTTTTCCAAGTATCCGCAACTTGTCCGGCGTATTCTTCCCGGGTCATGTTGTTGGCTTTGGCCTCTTGCTCATCGACCCAGGGCAAAAAATCCTCGGCACGCATGGCCGGGAAGCCTAAGCATAGGTTTGTCATGTCCCCCTTCGGGTCAATAATTAAGGCGGGGATGCCGTCAATGGCCGCTTCTTCTAACAGGCCGATGCAAAGTCCTGTTTTCCCTGAGCCGGTCATACCAACGCAGAGGGCATGGGTAGAAAGATTTGACGAAGGATACAATAATAAGGGGGCATCCTTGCCTTCATCCTGTCCTATTTCTCTTCCCAAATAAAATAGGCCTAATTGTTCAAATGTCTCCATAGTATATTCCTCAAATTATTAGCTGGCGGCTATTCTTTCTTTTCCTTTGCTTTCCCCTCTTCCTCAGCCAGCAGGGCTGCAGCAAAAACTTCCTCAGCATTTTCTACAAGAGTAATCTTTAACTGCTTGGTGACTGATTCCGGGATATCCTCAATATCACGTTCATTTTCTTTGGGAATAATGATTTCCTTGATTCCGGCCCGCTTGGCAGCCACAGCCTTCTCTTTCAGACCACCGATGGGCATGACGTGACCACGCAAGGTAATTTCTCCGGTCATGGCCAGGTCACTACGCACAGGACGTCCACTAAGGGCGGAGGCTAAAGCGCTAGCAATGGTGATACCGGCAGAGGGCCCATCTTTTGGCACAGCACCGGCCGGTACATGGATATGAATATCCTGTTCACTAATATTAATATCAGCAAAACCAAGCTTATCCGCTTGGGCACGGACGTAGGTAACAGCGGCCTGGGCAGACTCTTTCATGACATCACCCAAGGAACCGGTTAACTCAATCTTGCCTTGTCCCGGTAAGACATTAACTTCAATCGTCAAGGTGTCACCGCCGGCATAGGTCCAGGCAAGACCGGTGGCCATGCCAACCTGCGCCTTTTGCTCGGCCACTTCAAAATTAAATTTACGGCGGCCAAGAATTTCTTCCAAATTGCGGACGGTTACCGAAATTTTCGTATCGGGATCTTGAGCGATTTTTACGGCAGCACGCCGGCAGAGCCTTGCCAGTTCACGGTCAAGCTGGCGGACACCGGCCTCTGAGGTATACCAACTAATAAGGCGGGCCAGCGCAGTTTGGCTGATTGTGAAGTTCTGTTTGTCGATGGCATGCGCCTTCATTTGCGCAGGCAAAAGATGGCGTTTGGCAATTTGAATCTTATCTTCTTCTGTGTAGCCGGAGAGTTCAATCAATTCCATCCGGTCGAGTAAGGGTTCCGGAATATCCCAGGCCGAGTTGGCCGTTGTAATAAAAAGAACTTGGGATAAGTCATAAGGGAACTCCACATAATGGTCACGGAAGTTATTGTTCTGCTCGGGATCTAAAACCTCCAGAAGGGCTGAGGAAGGGTCGCCGCGAAAATCATTCCCCAATTTATCAATCTCATCTAATAGAAAGAGGGGGTTGTCACTGTCGGCATGGCGGATTCCTTGAATAATCCTTCCCGGCATGGCCCCGACATAGGTTCGTCTGTGACCGCGAATTTCCGCCTCATCACGAATCCCGCCAAGAGACATCCGAACATAGCGCCGGCCAAGGGCATCGGCGATAGACTTGGCAATAGATGTTTTCCCGACTCCGGGAGGGCCCACCAAACAGAGAATGGGGCCCTTTATCCGCTTTTCACCACTTCGCACTTGCAAGGCCCGAACGGCAATATATTCCAGGATTCTCTCTTTTACTTTCTCCAAGCCGTAGTGGTCGCTATTGAGGATTTTTTCCGCCTGCTTGAGGTCTAATTTTTCTTCATCCACACGCCCAAAAGGCAATTCCACAATCAACTCCAACCAATTACGCTGAACGGTTGTTTCAGGGAAATTCGGTGGCATCCGGTCTAGGCGCTTCAATTCCCGGCGTAACTTTTTCTTGTAGTCCTCCGGAATTCGGGATTGTTCAACGGCCTCACTAAGCCGGTCTATTTCACTTTCCTCATCATCACCCAGTTCCTCCTGGATGGAACGCAACTGCTCGCGCAATATATATTCTCTCTGGTTCTGATCTACACTTTGCTGCACTTTTTCCGAAATGCCGCGGGTCACTTCAACGATTTCAATCTCTCTATGGATCAGAACAAGTAAATGTTCAAGGCGGGCAATAATATTTGTCTCTTCCAGCTGCCTCTGCTTTTCCTCCAGGTCAAGACCCAGGCTGGTACAAATTAAGTCGGCCATGGTATGTGAATCCGCCTCTGAGGTAACCATGGCAACAGTATCCGGGGCAACAAGTCCCGAATTCATGGCAAAAATTTCGAAAAACTTTTTTACTTCCCGGATAAAGGCCTCCAGCATGAGGGCATCTTCTTCCGCAACGTCCTCTGACTCCAGAAGCTCAATACTGGCCACCCGGACCCCTTTCCGCTTGCCAAAGTGAGTAGCTTTGGCTCGGCTGATTCCGGTGCACAATACCTTATAGTGATTAAAACCCAATTCAATCACTTGGCGAATTGTGGCAAAGGTTCCTACCCTATATAAGTCTTTTGCGGTCGGCTGGTCCACCAAAGGGTCCTTTTGCGATAAAAGTAAAACCTTACGATCCCTTGCCATCGCCTCTTTTAAGGCGGCTATGGTCTCTTCTCGACCAACTTCAAAACTCATGGTACTACCCGGATAAAAGACCAAGCCGCGAAGGGCAAGGTAAGGAACACGTGCTCTTATTTTTGCTTTCTTTTGTTCAGGCATATCTAGTTTTTTCCTTCCAAGGCCATAATTTTATCTACTCGGCGAAGATGCCTTCCCCCCTCAAATTCTGCATTGATAAATGCTTCAACTATACTCCATGCCAGTTCCGGGCCAAGGGTTCTTCCGCCTAAGCAGATAACATTAGCATCATTATGCTTTTTTGCCATTCTAGCAGAATATTCATCACTTAGATGGGCTGCGCGAATGCCCTGTATTTTGTTAGCTGCAATACAAATGCCGATGCCTGTTCCACAAAAGAGAATGGCCAAGTCTGCTTTTTCTTCAAGAAGTGCTTGGCAAACTTCCTCTGCCTTATCCGGATAATCAATGCTTATTGTTTCATCAAGCCCCATATTCTTTACCTTGTGACCTTTTTCTTCCAATTTCATCTGGATAAAGGCTTTCAATTCAAAGCCACCCTGGTCTGCCCCAACAATAATCTTCATATTGATCTCCGTTTCTATTTTCATTTTATTTTTCTATATTTTCCTGTTTTTCTTGCCTTCTAGGCTGATACTGCTTTTCCTCTAGTCTATCAGGCTTTTGCCTCATGAACATGGCGAGTATCATTCAGACGAATTAATTCAAATTCACGTGTACCGTAAAAATCGATTTCACTGATTGAGGTATTGCCATAAATTTCATAAGGCGCCTCTTCCAAGGATCTTCCGTGACAAAAATTAATGAGTGTAGCCAGAAGGAAGCCGTGGGCTACAACGGCAATACTTTCCCCTTGGTGCTTAGGCAAGGTTTTTTCCAGGAAGGCCAGTGCCCGGTCAAAGACTTCATAACTCGTCTCACCCCCCGGAGCACGGAATTTATACAAATGTGTCGTATATCCGGAGTATTCCTCCGGATAAGCCTCGATGGCTTCTTGCCAGGTCATGGTTTCCAAGACACCGCCATGAATTTCCTGCAATAGGGGGTCTTGCTCTACACTGATATTTTCTCTCCCCTCAGCGAGATAACCGGCAGTTATATAAGCCCTCTGCAGGTTGCTCGCATAAATAGCATCAAGCGGTGTATCTTTCAAAGCACAGGCCAGGGCTTTGGCTTGCCCTATACCGACATCATTAAGCGGAGTGTCGGTTGATCCTTGAATATAACCCTGGACATTTCCTTCTGTTTGTCCGTGGCGGATGAAATACACCTTCACCGGTTTTTCAAAGTTAATCGATCCTATTTTGCAAGGATGCTTGTTTTCTATTCTCATCTCTCTTAATTTTCTCCTGTCTTCCAATAAAGTCTTCCGAGTAATGCTGCTTCTCAATCTTTACTTAGGAAACAATACCATTATCCAGATTAAGATAAACCATTTGTCCGTCAATTATTAAGCGTGTTGCATTTTTCGCTCCATAGATAATGGGTATATTTAGCAATTTAGCGCAGGTGACAGCGTGGCTTTCCGGATTATCGTCTTCAACAATAATAGCTCTTGCCTCACGGATAATAGCCAGGTCCTCGTTGCACGTTTCTTCGGCAACCAAAATATACTGTCTTGTGTCTGCCATGTACTCCGAAATCTTATGATTTACCATAACTAAGGCATCACCTGAAATTTGCCGTGAACTGCCGGAATAATAAGGGCTGCCTTTGGTAATTTGCCCGCCCAGCGTTTCTACCCGTATAGTGTTGGTCGTCCCGCTCATACCGGCCGGACTTCCTCCGGTAAAGACAAGCACATCCCCATCCTCGACAATAGTCGTTTTCAGGGCTGCCGCACTGGCTACCTCATACAATTCATCCGTATCATAAATAACAGGCACAAGGAGCGGGGTTACCCCCCAAGAAATAGCCAATTGGTTTTTACTGCGCTCGGTTACCGTTGCCGCAATAATCGGTGTTTCCGGGCGGAAACTGGAAAGGCTGCGGGCTGTATTGCCGGAGTGGGTAACACACAAAATGGCCTTAGCCCCGATATCCATAGCTGTTGTACAGGCCGCATTGCTGATAGCCAATGTCAATGTTTGGATATCATAATGCCTTGCCCGGTAGGCCTTCCAATAATCAATACTCTTTTCGGTACGGCGGGCAATGCGGTCCATCATTTTTACACTCTCCACAGGGTATTTACCCATGGCCGTTTCACCGGAAAGCATGATGCAGGATGTCCCATCCATGATGGCATTGGCTACATCAGAGACTTCGGCCCTGGTCGGTCTTGGGTTACGGATCATAGAGTCCAGCATTTCTGTAGCTGTAATGCTGGGTAGGCCCGCCTTGTAAGAGGTTTGGATCATTTTCTTTTGCAGGATAGGAACTTCTTCGGCCGGTATATCCACACCCAGGTCACCTCTGGCGACCATAATGGCATCGGCAACTTTCAGGATTTCATCAAAATTTTGCACCCCCTCTTTATTTTCAATTTTGGCACAAATTTTGATTTCTTTATCCCCAAAAGAAGCCAGGGTTTTACGAATTTCCATGATATCTTGCGGGCGACGAATAAAAGAAGCGGCAATCCAGTCAAATTCGTTATCAACGGCAAACTCTAAGTCCACAATATCTTTTTCCGTAAGGGCAGGAAGCTGAAGTTCTACATCCGGTAAATTAATACTCTTGTGATTGGAAACTTCTCCGCCAACCAGCACCTTGCAAATAACGTCGCGGCCAAGAATGCGATCGACTTCTAAAACAATCAGCCCGTCATTAACCAATAAGCGCGAACCTTTTCTTACATCATCAGCCAGTTTTTTGTAGGTAACAGAGAATTGCTCTGAGTCACCCTCAATAGTCTCCTCGACAATCGTCACTTCCCGGCCTGCCTCCAGCAGGGCCTTGCCGTCCCGAAACTTCCCGGTGCGCACTTCGGGTCCTTTGGTATCCAGCATCAGGGCCAGGGGCACATTCATTTCTTGGCGGATTTCTTTAATCCGGTCAACGCGGACTTTTTGTTCTTCATGCGTCCCGTGCGAAAAATTCAGGCGGGCGACATTCATTCCCGCCTGAACCAAGTCGCGTAAGGTTTTTGAATCGTCCGATGCCGGACCGATTGTACAAATTATTTTTGTTCTTCTATACATGAGCATCTCCCAACTTTGTTTTAAAATCGTAATAGGTAAATTTTCGTATTGTTTCTACATTTTTGCCATCAAAGCTAAGCAGGTCCGGCAAGGGCATACCGTTAAAGCTGTTTCGCTTAACATGGGAGTACAAGGACATGTCACAAAAGACCAGCATGTCCCCGCGAGAAAGGGGCGAAGAAAAACTGTAATCCCCGATAATATCACCGGCAAGGCAGGTAGGGCCGCCCAGACGGTAACTGTGAGCAAATTCTCCGGCCACGCCGGCTCGCTCAAAGCGGCCTCCTCCCAGAATGCGGAAAAGTTTCGGGCGATAGGGCATTTCAAGCACATCCGGCATGTGACAGGCCGCCGAACTGTCTAAGATGGCAAAATTTATTTGGTTGCAGCCAACATCCAAGACCCGCGAGAATAAAAAACCACAATCTAGGGGAATGGCCTCTCCGGGTTCAAGATAAATGGGCACTTTGTATTTTGCCTTGTAGCGGTCCATCAAAGAAAAGAAAAGCTCGACATTATAATCTTTTTTTGTAAAGTGGTGGCCACCGCCAAAGTTAAGCCAGGATAAGCCCTCTATGTAGGGGGCAAACTTTTCGTCAAAGGCTTGAAGAACCTGCTCTAATTCTTCTGCACCCTCTTCACAAAGGCTGTGGAAGTGGAGCCCGCTAAGTCCATGCCAGAAGGCTTCATCTTGGGCCAAAGCTTTTTCCAGTTCTATCAGGGTTGTCCCTAAACGTGAGCCTTTAGCTGAAGGATTGTAAATCTCTTCAGCAATCTCGGAATATTCAGGGTTAACCCGCAAACCAAAGGATAGGTCATGGCCATTTTTTTCTTTTCTTTCTTTTTGGGCAATAAGCACTTTCTTGCGCCAGCGTTGCCACTCAGACGGGCTGTTAAAAATGATTACATCAGCGAATTCCAGCAACTCATCTAATTCACCCTCCTTATAGGCCGGGGAGAAAACATGAATTTCCCCTTCCGGCATATGCTCCTGGGCAAGTTTTGCTTCGTAAAGGCCGGAAGAGCAGGTACCCCGGAGGTAATGGCCGATAAGCGGGTAGGTTGAAAATAAAGAGTAGGCCTTTTGGGCGAGCAGAATCTTTACCCCTGCTGCTTCTCCCAATTCATGCAGATAGCGTAAGTTATCTTCCAAGAGGCGCAAATCAATAATTTCTGCAGGGCTGGGCAGCCCTGCAAAAGGAATGTCACTAGCCGGTGCTTCTCGCCTCTGCGACAAGGGCCGTTCAGGCTGGCAAGTTGTAGTACGTCTCATTAAGGCACC
This sequence comes from Bacillota bacterium, assembly GCA_023622515.1. GTDB lineage: Bacteria > Bacillota > Clostridia > Saccharofermentanales > DTU023 > SFFI01. The sequence goes on from JAMNZB010000036.1 coordinate 45,364, forward strand.
AATACCGGATCAAAATCTTCTTGCCAGGGCAGACCGAATTGATTTAAGGCATCCATGAAGGGGTCGGGATCAAGCTCCTCCAAGTTATGGACACCGGGTTTCTTCCAATGGCCCTGAAGCACCATCGCCGCACCAATCATCGCCGGCACGCCGGTGGTGTAGGATACGGCTTGAGCCCCTGTTTCCTTATAGGCCTCCTGATGATCGCAGATGTTATACAGGTAGTAGGTCTTGGTCTTACCGTCTTTTTCCCCTTGGAAAATACAGCCGATATTGGTTTTTCCGACTGTTCTGGGCCCCAGACTGGCCGGATCGGGCAAGACAGCTTTTAAGAATTGCAGGGGGATGATTTCTCTACCCTCGAACTCAATTGGCTCAATGGAGGTCATACCAACATTTTCCAGGCACTTGAGGTGGGTTAAGTAAGACTCGCCGAAGGTCATGAAAAAGCGGATTCGCTCAAGACCGGGAACATTTTCTACAAGAGATTCCTCCTCCTCATGGTAGAGGAGGTACATGTCTTTTTCACCAACCTCTTTAAAGTTGTAGGTCCGCTTGATTTCCATAGGTTCAGTCTCTATCCATTCACCCTTTTCCCAATATCTGCCCTTGGCAGACACTTCGCGAATATTGATTTCCGGATTAAAGTTGGTGGCAAAAGGATAACCGTGATCGCCACCGTTGCAGTCTAAAATATCAATGTATTTTATCGTATCAAAGTGGTGTTTTAGTGCATAACCGGTAAAAACCTGGGTTACACCGGGATCAAAGCCACTGCCTAAAATTGCGGTTAAACCGGCTTCTTCAAAGCGCTCTCTGTAGGCCCACTGCCATTTATACTCAAATTTAGCGGTATCAGGCGGCTCATAGTTCGCTGTATCCAGATAATCGACACCATACTCCAGGCAGGCGTCCATAATGCTTAAGTTTTGATAGGGAAGGGCCAGGTTCATGACAATATCCGGCTTCTCTTCTTCAAAAAGGGCAACTAACTCCCCGACATTATCAGCATCGACTTGGCGGGCATTTAATTTTACCCCCCTGCCGGATAGCTTTTCCACTAACTCTTCACACTTTGAAAGTGTACGGCTGGCAATCGTAAGTTCTGAAAAAACCTCTTTGTTTTCCACACACTTGTAAGCAGCAACACTAGCTACTCCACCGGCTCCAATAATTATAGCTTTTGCCATACTTTAATCTCCTTGGTCTTTAATTTTCTTAATATTTATATTTAACTTGCAGTTTATCTTAACAATGTTTTGTCCAGGTTATCTATTTGTATAAACTTTACTCTTATCCGCTCTTATCCGCTATCTGCATTCCGGCTAGCGGGACCGGGTAAAACCACCCTTAAAGGCAAGTGTTACTTTGCCAAAAGCTCACTAAGTATTTTACCGGCAAATCTGCTAAGGAATCCGCTTGCAGATTTGCCGGCGTACTTATAAATTAGCTCTTGCTATCTTTGGCAAAACTCAAGAGTAAATTTTCAGTCAGCTTTACCAGTCCAGCAATTCAGGCATGGCAAAGGCTGCCGCCAGTTGGGCTGTAAGCCCGGGAACAATGGCGTCCTCATTAAAGCGAACCTTACTGTCTGGCCCCAACCATCATCATGATTACAGGAACCTGTTCACCTACAAAACCAAAATCATCGGTAGCGGTTACCGGCTCCGCTTTGGCAAAAACAAAATTCCCTTCAGCAAGAGGCTCCAAACGCTCAGAAAGATTTTTTACAAAATCTTCATGGTTATAAAGGCTTGGCACATCACTGGTATATTCAAACTCCGCCGTACAACGGAAGCTTTCGGCAATAGCCTTCGTAATTTCCGGCATCCGCTTATTCAAGTGGTCGCGGCTGGCTCTGGAATAGGTACGCATCGTTCCTTCAAGCAAGGCTTCTTGGGCAATGGTATTGGGGCTGTTGCCGGCAGCAAAATGACAAACCGTTAAAACTGCAGCATTGGTCAGGCCAATCTCTCTGGAAACCAACTCCTGGAGGGCTAAGACGATGTGGGAACCGGCAACAATCGTGTCAATGCCTTTTTCCGGCATGGCACCATGGGCCCCTCTGCCCTTCACCTTAATTCGGAAGTTGTTGTTAAAGGTTGTCATGGTCCCGGTTTTCAGATAAAGACCGACCGGAGCAAGGCTATCCATATGGAGCATAATTCCGGCATCCGGCCTGGGATTCTCCATAAGACCATGCTCAATCATCTTCTCGGCCCCTTGCAGAAGTTCTTCTGCAGGTTGGAACATGATCTTTATCCTGGACTTGAGTTTATCTTCATGCTCTTTTAAGACTTTTGCCGTACCTAAAAGCATGGCGGTATGGATATCGTGCCCACAAGCGTGGCCATTTTCTTTAGCAGCAAAGGGTTCACCGCTTTCTTCCTGAATGGGAAGGGCATCCATATCAGCACGCAGGAGCAAGCACTTATCGCCCTTACCCACACTGGTCACTAAGGCATGCTCATATAATTCTTCAACCTCATAGCCGAAACTCTCCAGTTTTTCCCGGACATAGGCTGCTGTCTTAGGCAAATTAAAACCCAGCTCTGCTCTTTCGTGCAAATCTCTGCGCCAGGCAATAACTTCTTGTTCAATTTCTTTGGCTAATGTATAGGGATTCATGTCAACCTCCTAATCTCTTTTGATAAGTGTTTTCAACAACTATACTTACGGCTAGTTTCTTCATATCACATTATACCATTATTTGTTCCCCTTATTTTGACTATAAAGGCAAATTTCCTCCGCTCTTTCATTAATTTTTCGGCTAATTTCAGGTACAATGGATAAGGTTAATTTCAATTAAGCACACTGCATAGTGGGCAAAAGAATACAAAAACAGCATGTAAGCTTGGAAAGATTAGGAGAAGAATAATGAGCGATGTAAAAAAATTACAGCCCCAAGAAGTATTCACTTGGTTTTATGAATTAAACCAAATCCCTCGCGGGTCAGGAAACGAAAAAGCGGCCAGCGACTTTTTATTCCGCTTTGCCAAGGAGAGAAATCTGGAGGTAGAGCAAGACGAGGCTCTCAATATCATCATCCGCAAGCCGGGAACGGCAGGCTATGAAAAGTCTCCACTCGTCACCTTGCAGGGGCATATGGACATGGTCTGCGAGAAAACACCGGAATCAACCCATGATTTTGAACAGGACCCCATTGATATGATTATCGATGGCGATTGGCTCCGGGCCAATAACACAACCCTTGGTGCAGACAACGGTGTGGCTGTTGCCTATGCACTGGCCATCTTAGATTCCGATGACATTCCCCATCCCAACTTGGAAGTATTAATCACCACAGAAGAAGAAACCGGTATGGGCGGTGCCAAGGCACTGAAACCGGGCCAGGTCAAAGGGCAATTTCTCCTAAACCTGGACTCCGATGAGGAAGGAACCTTTCTCCTAGGTTGTGCCGGCGGAGCCGACTTTTTCACCAGTTTCCCCGCTAAAAAAGAAGTCACCGAAACAAGTCAGAAGGCCTATAGCTTGCGGATAAGCGGTCTGAAGGGCGGTCATTCGGGACAAGTCATCCATGAGGGCCGGGGCAATGCGATTAAAATCATGGCCCGAATTCTCCATGATCTTAAAAAGAAAGGCAACGTCAAGCTCGCCTCAATTTCCGGTGGAAGCAAGCACAATGCCATTCCCTCAATCGCCGAGGTCGTTTTTGCTGCCGAGGGCAAGGTTGCTGAACTTGTTCAGCAAAGCTTTAGAGAAATCAAGGCGGAGTTGGGCAAAATTGAGCCGGACCTGGAATACGAACTTAAAGATACTGAAGCTACAAGCTTCATCCCCGAAACTTCCGGTAAAAACATTATCGACTACCTCTTTGTCGTTCCCCATGGCGTCCAATCGATGAGTCCGGACATCGAAGGTCTGGTACAAACCAGCCTCAATGTTGCCATAGTAAGCGAAAAAGAAGACCGGGTTTTGGTCCAGCACTCCCTGCGCTCCGCTGTTAACAGCTCCCGGAAAGCTCTATTAGACAGACTCTTCTGCCTGGCTGAACGCTTTGAGGCCAAGGCCGACTCTTATGGGGAATATCCCGCCTGGGAATTCAATCCGGCCTCACCTTTAATCGACATAGTAAAGGATATTTATCTGGAGACCACCGGCAAAGAACCTATCTTGACAGCTATCCATGCCGGCTTGGAGTGTGGAATCCTGAAAGAAGTCATGCCGGATACGGAAATGATCAGCTTCGGGCCCAAGGCTGAAGATATTCATACACCGCGAGAGCGCCTGAATATTCCGTCAACAGAACGTGTATGGAATTTCTTATTGCGCTTGCTTGCTTCTTTTAAAGGCTAGATTCAGCCGCTGCAAACCCGGCTGAGTTTATTTTTTGGAAATTGAAAAAGGCCTCTACTTCTAGGGGCCTTCTTTTATTGACTTATGTTGCAGGATATGACGTGACACAGACTTGCGTCCTGCATCTTAATAAACCTGACCTCCGCTAACATTGACACTTAGCGATCTGAAATAGTTGCCATAGGCATCATAGATAGTGATGTTTGCCTGACCGTCGCTGCCGGCAGTAAGGGCACCGTAAGCATCTACATTGGCAACTGCGGGATTGTCGCTGGCAAATTGAAAGCTTCCACTGCTAATCGGCAAATTATATTGCCAGCCATTTAAGGCCCCGTAGTTATTCATCGCCAAGGCAAATTGAATCCGACCGGCCTGGGCACTAACGCTAATTCTATTCGAAATTTGCCCTAAATTGATCCGGTAGACAGACCGGCTTGTTGAAGCGGAAATACCTGAAGCTGTTGCCGAAAACCACTGGGCCACATGGACTCGGTTGGATACGGTCCCGTCCTTACTTAAGGTGCCGCCGTAGTAGCTGCCAACGGCCATATAGCGCCAGTCCGGATGCATGATATTGGCATAGTGGCTCGGTGAGCCTTTGAAGCTGTTAAAAATAGCTCTTGCTTGTGCTTCGACATTAGCTTCCACGGCCTGCATTTGAATGTTTTCGCCCAGATAGTACATACCATAATCGGAAAAGGGGTTTCGGCCATCCGGTTTTTGATGTTCAAAATAGAAGCTAATCTCAATGGCCCTCTGTTCTACATGACCCTGCATGCCATAATCATAGGCCACCGGAGATAGGCCGGCTGCCTGGCGTTCCGCATTAACTAAGTTTAACAAGGCATTGCCTACACTTTGATTGTTATTTCCACTAACTTGGATACTAACTCCCGAGGCTTGTACGTCTATTCCCAAGCCAACAAATTGTAGGGCCAGTGTCATCAATAACACCAGAGAGGCCATGACGAAAACGCTTGCTTGATTTGATTTTCTATATTTATTAAAGTAACGCATAATTATGTCTCCTTTTCTTTCTGCCTACTTTTTTATTTTTTCGGGTTAGGTCCCTTTGCATCTCAATGATAAGCTAAGAGGAAGCGGACCGTTCATAACAAATGTTACGCGAAAACGCCCTTGTAGTCCTTATTTCAAGATTCGCACATGTTGCGGAAACCTTAAATTATTATTCCGCTTAACGATTAATGACATTAATTTTTAGATTGTTAACTATTTATTTCAAAGAGTTTAGTTTGAATAATATTTGAATAAGTATAAGTTTCAAGCAAAAAAACCCGTAAAGACCTGTCTATAGGCTCCCAAAGAAAAAGCAGCCGTTTTATCCGGCTGCAAAAATAAGTTAAAAGAGTTACAAAGCTAAGACAATTATTAATTTTTCACTTCTTAATTGTTGGATTTATTGTTTTTTGTTAATCATTCATCAGGGCTAATAATGACTCGCGCATGATTTTCCAGGCCACCAGGGTTGACACACCGCTGCTATCGTAGCCGGGAGCCAGTTCAACAAGGTCCATGCCAACAACATTCAAACCTTGCATGGTCAAAATAGCCTGCATCAGGTCCTGAAAAGATACGCCGCCGGGCTCAGGCGTCCCCGTACCGGGAAAAACGGAAGGGTCAAGGACATCAAGGTCTATCGTGACATATACCGGCGTCCTCTTCTCTTTTAGCTTGTTCGCCTCAAGGGCCTCTTCCAGCTGTTTTAATGTAAAAGGGTAAAAATGCAAATGTTCTTTGGCAAAGGCAAATTCTTCAGCAAGGCCCGAACGAATCCCGAAAGAATAAATTCTTTTGTCACCAAGCAGCTTCCAAATCTGCCTAATTACCGTGGCGTGGGAAAGCTCCTCGCCTAGATAATCTTCACGCAGGTCTGTATGGGCATCAAAATGGAGCACTTCCAAGTCCGGATATTTTTTTAAAAGGGCCCGCACTGCACCCAGGCTTAAGAG
>JAMNZB010000016.1 GCA_023622515.1 Bacillota bacterium
GTTACCCCGTAGCGGATAGCGGTATGCAGTTTTTTGCCGTCAACTTGCATGGTATCAATAAAGGTTGCCAGACGCTTAAAGCTATCAAGTTCTTCACCAACCAGTTGCGGTGCAATTTTTTCTTCGATAAAAGGAATATAGTCTTCTGCTAAGAATAAGGGGTCACGCCCACCGGCACCGGAATATTGAACGGCTGCACAATCCCCTTGAGCAATTTGACCATCTTCAAGTATGATCATGATCGAAACGGATTCACCCGGTTGGCGGATAGCGGTAAAACCCTCGGTTACCGGCTCACCGATATAGTCGAAACCGTCATGCTTGGCCCCTTCTTTAATGGCCTTCTGATCGTCAAAGTAGAAACCTGTTTTTCCTGCTGTACAAAAGATTTTTTTAATTTTCACTATTAAAGACCTCCATCTTTATTTTTTATTTTTCATAATAAACAGAGCCTGTGACGGCTCTGTATTAAAATTCACTTATCTGGGACGACCAACGAGGCGGCCCTTACTAATAGCGTAAACGTCATCAATGACCATCTGGAATGACGCTTTTCTACCTTCTGCCTTAGCTCTCTCTTCAATCTTCGCCTTATGGAAGTCTTTAAGCTCTTGACTAAAGGGAATATTCCCCATGCTAAAGACACGAACGGCCCCATCATTATCACGTGCAGGTAACATCTTACCGGCATTATAGCGGCAAGGGGCAAAGGGAATATCGATAACACCGGCTTCAACCCCGCGAATGCTGCCCAGAGCCATATCCCCTTCACCAAGCTCAAAGCATTTGTCGAGGATAGCACGGGTTTCTGCCGAGATGATTTCCCGCTCAACAGCTAAAGATTGGGGATCTAAACTTTGGTCATCCAGCATGCTGATAATTTGCTTTGTACAGCGCAAACCTTCTGCATTGGCTTCTTTTGTAGGTATACCGATAGCTTCATGGGGTGTTTTTACAATGACCTTTGTGGCCTTTGATAAAGCCGCAACAACAGAGCCCCAAGAAATAACCGAGAAGGATTTTGCCTCATCTTGCGGGAAACCGCCCATCCACTGGTGGAGCACGGTTGTCACCTGTACATCCTCGTAGCCTAAACGCTTTAGGTATTCATTGGTTAAGTCCTCCAAGGTCTCCAAGGCGGCAACGTCCTGCACCAGGTTTCCACATTGTCCATAACCGACCGTAACGTCACGCACCCCTTGTTCTGCTGCCAGGATAGCTTCAATAATAGCAACAGAGTGAGAGACAAAGGGAGGGACCAGGGTGCCGGTTAGGGGGCCATAGGGTTCACGGTTGATACGGATACCGGCTTCTTCATAAATACCGGTGAGGCGGTCAACATACTGCCAGTCAATGATGGTTCTCTCCATGGGAACATTTTTCGCATAAGGCAGGTTATAGGAAATCCCCCCGCCTTCATAGGAGGTAAAGCCACCGGCATAGGTAATCTCTGTTAATAGTCTGGCGTCCGGTGTACCGTGCCTGACTTGAACGGGAACACCTACGGCCTCGGTTACTCGGCGGCAGCCTGCAACCCCGTGGTTAACAGCCGGGAAACCATTCAGCATAGACTTGTTTGACTTTTTTGACTCTTCAATACCGTCCTCCGCTTCCTGATAGCGGTTTTGTCTCGTGTAACTGTCAATGGTACTGGGCAGTAAGTCAGCCTCGCCTTCTTTTTCTAAAAATTGCAGAAGTTCGATATGCCTTTCGATTAAGGGAACACCGGCCCTTGGCTGAATCAAAGTACGACCCTCTGCCTTTGCTTTAGCCAGCTTCTTAGAAAAAACTTTTTCTTCAGGAATGCTGGCGTGATACTTGAAGGCCTCCTCCAGGTCAACATCTTTCCCTGTGGGCCATTGTTTTAACACTTCTTCTCGCAGCTTAAAAAACTCATCATGGCTAAGCTTTTTATTTCTAATCTCACTCATTTTTAATTAACTCCTTTTTCATTATTCTCAGGGCCATAGCGGGGTGCTCCTGTGCAAGCACGCCCATGGCGGATAAAATATATTTTTTATCAAGCAATACGGTAAATTCTCTAGGTCGAAGAGAGGTTGGCTGTGCTTCTGAAAAAGCGGCATACTGAGCCAGCTCTTCTATGTTTTTGCTGTGGATAGCTGCACCGCCTGTAATAACCAGTTGTTTTACCCCGCGCAAATCCTTACCCGTCTGGGCAAAGACTTTGCCAACCGGTGTATAGACTTCTTCAATTTTTCCACAATGCCTTGTAACAGCTACTTCTATCGCTGAGGCAACCAGGGCATTATCTAGTCTTGCCAGTTCATCATGATCAGGAACTTGGGCTTTATCCGACTTTAAAAAGCCAACCAACTTTGTGGCCTCTTCAGCACTCATTTCGGCTCTTTCGGCAACAAGATCCATACCGACAGCATCAATTATTCCTTGCAGGCTGTACCTCATACCGATGTCGCCTTCTACCGTTCGCTTGGCAAAGGGTTCCGGCAAGCCTTTGAGTACGGTATTCATTTCTTCGGGATTTCCCGAAGCCATTGAATAGACATCCGTGGTTGCCCCGCCCGGGTCAACGGCCAACAATTCACCAATTCCGGGCTCACCTTCCGCCCCTTGGGAAAGAAGTTCCATGGCTGAGAGCATGGCCCTGGGGGTTGGTAAAAGAATATTGGAAACCATCTCTTTAATCCGCGTCAGGCCCTTGGCTTCAATAATTTGCTTTAAAAAAACACGGCGAATTTCTTCTTGCACTTCATGGATGGCCAGCTCGCCAAGTTTCGGCATGACATTTGGACAAATTTTATAATCCAAGCCTGCTTCATCAAATATTTTCTTAATCCTACGGTTGGCACTTCGATTTCCGGCAACAATAATCGGCTTCTTAAATTGAATGTCCGCAAGCGCTTCTGCATTTTCAACAATGCATCTTTTGTTGCCTCCGTCGGTACCACCTGTTAAGAGAAAGATATCCGGTTGCAACTGCTCTACCAGCTCCAGATCCTCATCTGTCATTTCGTGGGAAAAAACTTTGATAACTTTTGCTCCTGCGCCAAGGGCTGCCGTTTTCGCTGCCTCCGCTGTAAGTTCAGGCACAAGCCCGGAAACCAACATACGAAGACCACCCGCCGCACTGGAACAAGCCTTGTGGTCAACAATCTCCAAAGGGCCCGTTTTTTCTTTCAATAGCTCAAGAGCATTCATGAACCCCTCGTGGATATCGCTTTCAATGGTTGTAAAGGATGAGGCGGTCGCTATGACTTCTTCCGTCTCCGGATTGACAGCGCATAATTTGGTAAATGTACTGCCAAAATCACTAAGTAAAAGAGCCTTCATCGTTTTCCCCTAACTTTCTTTTAAACGTCTAAATCTTGTTTTAAGTAGCGGATGGTTTCCTGCGGATCTGTACCCGGTGGGAATACACGATTGAAACCCATTTTGTGGAAACGTTTTTCTACATCTTCGAAATTTTGTTTTCCGACAACAATATTTCCCCCAACATAGAGGAGTATATCCTCTAATCCGGCTTCATCACACTTTTCTCTAAGTCCACGACAATCGAGTTCGCCATGGCCATAGAGGGACGAAACAACAATGGCATCTGCATCCGTCTCAACGGCAGCTGCAATATACTCTTCCTGAGACACCATAACGCCTAAATTGGTTACATCAAAACCCGCCTCTGTAAAAGCAAAATCCAGAATACGGATGCCAACGGCATGTACATCCGCACCAATTACCCCGATGACGAGTTTTTTTCCGTTTTTCTCACTCATTTCAAATTTGTTCCTTTCCCTGATTTGCCAATTCTTCTAATTTCATATGAATATTAAAAAGTGAGGCTTTTTCTGGTATTAATTTATAATTTAGGAGGCTCCCCCCCCGCTTAACAAAAGTATCCAACTCTTTCCTTTGCTCTTCATTGATATAGTCAAATAGGACAAAAGGCAGAAGAATTGTGTCAGATTCACGTAAAAATATTTCCAGCCGATTTTCACTAAGTAAATGGGTCTGAGGAGAATTATGCAATTTGGCATAATTAGCACAACTGTCCTGCATAATCTTAGAAAAACTATGGGCAAAACTTATGATGCCGAGACGAGTATTACCGGGAAGGGCCGCAAGATCTATAATCGAATGAGGATCAAGAGCCATGATAACCGGCAAAACCTGTTTTATATTGTCATGGTCCGTACGCAGCTTGGTACTAAGGTAGACGTCCTCTGTCGTGATGATGGCATCAAAGAGGTCCAGCTCAACATTGCCTTCTAAAAAATTGTCGAAAGAATAGGCTGTGAAGTTAGCATATTTTATACTTTTAAGTTCTTGCAATAAAATAATGCGCTCATCCGGCGAATCAGCAATCACAGCAACACTTATATTGCCGGCTTCCTCATAGAATTCACGCATTTTTAAATCAATAAATATTTGAATTTCGCGGCGAGTAAAAGCTAATTTTTGCATTTCCCGGAGCATGGTATCAATAGCCTGCATGGCAGCATCCTTACGGGACAAGTTTGCGGAAGTTTCCTTCTCTTCATAAGAAACAAAACTTCCCTTACCCTGGGTAAGTTCCAGATAGCCCTCTGCAGCAAGTATATTGTAGGCGTGTGATACTGTCCCTTTAGAAATATTTAATTCTGAGGCCAAGCGGGCAAATGTTGGTAAACGCTCACCATTCTTCAACTCGCCCTCCAAGATAAGACAACGAATCATATCGACAAGTGTCTGGTACAAAGGAATGGTATCCAGGGTAATGTCTCTATCTTGTTCAAATAGAGTCACTATTTTTTCCAGGACAGCCTCTATCTCTTTTTTCTCATTATTTCCTTGAGACATATCGTTCACTCTAATCGCTACTCAATCCGGCTTGCGCTTTTACTCAACAGTCTCTTTCCGCCACTTGGCCGGCCCGATTTGGTATAAGTCGGAGCCCTCAGAATCAACAGCAACAAGGAGGGGCATGTCTTTAACCTCCAGTTTGCGAATAGCTTCCGCGCCTAAGTCCTCGTAAGCAATAATTTCGGCTTCTTGAACGGATTTGGCCAACAAAGCACCGGCTCCGCCTACAGCGGCAAAATAAACGGCACCATGTTCTTTCATGGAAGAAATGACTTCCTTGTCCAACTTCGATTAAGCGTGGTGAATAGTCATCCATGCGATAGGAGGTTGTCGGCCCGCAAGAACCTATTACTCGGCCCGGTGCTGCCGGCGATGGTCCAACATAAAAGATTACAGACCCTTCCGGGTTAAAGGGAAGGTCTTCCCCGCGCTCCAGTGTTTCTACCAGGCGCTTATGGGCAGCGTCGCGTGCGGTATAAATTGTACCGGAAAGATAAACCCTATCCCCTGTTCTCAGCTTTTTAACTTCTTCTTTGCTCAGAGGAGCAGTTAAACGATATTCCATTAGAGAACCTCCGTTTCATGACGTGCGGCATGGCAATTGAGATTGACGGCAACCGGTAAACCGGCAATATGAGTCGGCAGGGCTTCAATATGGACAGCCATGGCTGTAGAAGAGCCACCATAGCCCTGGGCCCCGATTCCCAGCTCATTTATTTTTTGCAGCATCTCAGCTTCCAGTTCGGCGTAAAAAGGATCGGCATTGGGTTGTCCTGTTTCTCTCAATAAAGAACGCTTCGCCGCCAGAGCAACCGTATCAAAGGTGCCCCCAACCCCAACACCGACAACAATCGGCGGACAAGGATTAGGACCGGCAAGCTCTACTGTTTCAAGAATAAAATTTTTGACGCCCTCAAGGCCATCTGCCGGCTTCAGCATTTTCAGGCGGCCCATATTTTCGCTACCAAAACCCTTTGGGGCAACAGTTACAGTGACTCGATCGCCGGGTACACGGCGTAAATATAAGCTGGCCGGTGTATTGTCATTGGTATTTTTGCGGCGGATGGGATCAGCGACGACACTCTTTCGAAGATAGCCCTCCCCATAGCCCTGACGGACTCCTTCTTGCACAGCTTCATCTAAATTACCCTCTAAGAAAACTTCCTCACCCACATCAAGAAAAACCAAGGCCATTCCTGTATCTTGGCAAATGGGCATTTGTTCTTCTTCGGCAATTTTATAGTTGGATATAATGTCCTCTAGAGCGGCTTTAGATGCCGGTCCACTTTCTGTCTTGTGTAGTTCATCAAGCTTAACCCGTACATCACAGGGCAATACTCGATTTGCTTTAATACACATTCTTTTGATAGGTTCAATTAAATCTTGAACAGCGAAGTGTCTCATTTTTTGGCCTCCCCTTTTAAATTGTACCAAAACAATACTATAGATTGAACTATAATGCAATAGTTCTTTTTATAATAGTTCAAGATTTTTAGCATTTATTTAGTTTTTAGCGGAAATCCTTAACAAAAAGTTGGATATTTTAGAGTTTCCTTTCTTTATAGATACAAAAAGGCATCAATCAATCAATCAATCAATCAAGCAAGCAAGCAAGCAAGCAAGCAAGCGAGCAATCAATCAAGCAAGCAGCTATGGACCTCTTGGAGTGTAGCTATAACGATCTCAGATATTTTTGCGCATCCCTCGAGATTGGGATGTACACCATCCCAAAAATCAGCTTGGAAGCTCGTTTCCGTGTAGCTTATAGTACGTAGGTCAGCTAACAATAGATTATAGTAGTCGGCTATGGCGGCGGAAGCGTCGGCGAAATCGACAATACTATGGCCACTCCTATTTGTTTCATTGTAGAAATGGGTATAGTTAAGAGGGGTCGTAATGATGACGATAAGCGAGTTGGGCAGCGCTTCTTGAAGTGTTTCAATCAAATAGGAATAGGCACCAAAGAAGCTGGCTAAGTCTTTATCCGCTTTGTCTTTCTCACACTCAGCAAGATCACCAACCCAAACACCCGAGAAGAAATCATTGGTCCCGCCTAAAATAGTAATCACGTCAGGTGAATAGCTGATTATTTCATTCAGCCGCCACTCTTGCCAGTAGGCACTGCTGCTATAGCCGGAAACCAGGGTGCCGCTGATACCGAGATCAATATGCTCCAGGGAAAACTTATTGGCTACAGCGGCCTGCCAAAAACCGCCATCAGTGATAGAGTCCCCATAGGAGACCCAGATTTTTTCCTGTAAGTTTATCTTCCGCTTCTTCTCTTCTCCGGTATTCATAATAAATAAGACGACAGCAATTGAAATAAGTAAAAAGCCTATGAGCAAGAGTAAGAAAAGGCTAGGAGCGTCTATTCTTTTCTTTTTCTTTTTCTTTCTCATCTTCTTTGCTTCTTTCATGGCCTAAGCATAATAAGCTCTTGGCTTCTGAGCCTAGGGCTGGTCACAATAAAACTCATAGGCCGATAGGGCAATCGCTTCGGCAAGAGTTTTAATATTTGACTCTTGTTGTAAAAATCGAATATTCTCTTCATTTGCCCTCTGGCCAATAACCAACTCCACAGCCGTAAGATTGTTATATCTTCCGCTGACCACAGCACTCTCTTGTACTGCCGTTTGTTTGCCTTTATAGCTTAGTTCAGGTAAATATTCACGAATATTTCGCTCAACTTGCTCGGCAAGTCGCCTCCGCGATGATACATCATAGGCTACGTAGGCCGGTTGGTTTTGCGGGTTTGCCTCATCCAAAGCGCTGCTTCCGAAACTTGCACCGACAGTCGCCCCATAATAGAGGGCCTTTACCCCGCTTTCTGTTTCCGAATCACCAAGGCGCAGGCTGAGATAAAAGACTTCCTTGTATTGTCGCTCTACATCAAGCAAAAGGCGTAAGTTTGAATTAATGCCGTTATTCGTGAAAAGAGCCCGGGCCGCAAGCGAGCCGGGGTCTGTCACCGAATTATGAAGGGTAGGGATGAGGGTCTCTATATCAACGGACTTGAAATTTTGCTCCTTTAACTCTGCCAGGAAGCGTTGGGCAATTTGATTGCCGATAACAGCCTGTTGGGATATTTCAGAAGCGGATTTGCTTTGTTCACGGGTCAAGTAAACAGTCGCCCCCATATCTTCCATTTCTTTTTTTAATTTTTTGGCTAAAGTATCTAAAATCTCTCCGGGAGCGACAACTTTTTCCTTTTCCTTTTCTTTTTCCTTTTCCGGCTGGGAGACTCCGGACTTCTGCCGCACAGGAAGAAGGGTAAAGGGGTCTGTCGCCGCCACATTAGCCTTTCTTGTCTGTTCACCCGAGGGTACATCATCAATAAGAACCTCTTCTGCTACTTCACCCGCATCAATGAAGAGAACTATCCCCTCTAATGCATGGGCATTTTTATTACGTCCTCTGTAAATGCTCAAATCGGCCTTATGAAATTCCGGAATAATTGATTCTTGTGACCAGGCAAGGAGACCCCGATCATTTTTGACCGCTGTTTTAGGATCATTTTCCTGAATTGGAAGATCATCCATTAAGTCACGCCTGGCCATAGCTAACTCAACAGGATTTTCTCTTTTTGCTTCAAGATAAGCTTCCGGCTTAATTTTTTTATAGAAATAATTGAAGACAAGTAAAAGCGCACTAAAGAGTACAATAGCCGCCAATGTTTTTAATGCCTTTTTTTGTGTCATATCTTCACATTCATCCCGGTTCTAGTAAGTAAAGCGGCTGGAAATCAGTTTAGCTAAACCTTCCGCTAAACTTTGAATATACTTCTGTTCCTTCCCTTCCAACATGACGCGTACATAAGCCTCCGTTCCGGAAGGACGAAGAAGCAGTCTGCCGTTATCACCTAATTCTTCTTCTACACGCTTACCGGCAAGGAGAACATCCGGATCTTCCAAGACTTTTGTCTTATATTCATTCGGAACGGGTACATTAATCAGGACTTGTGGATAGAGGGTCAGAACTTCTCGCAATTCAGATAGGCTCTTTCCCGATTTGACGGACACGTCAAGCAGGCGTAAGGCACTGAGAATACCGTCACCGCTTGTACTGTCATCAAGAAAAATGATATGGCCGGACTGTTCTCCACCAAGTTTGTAGTTGCCTCTTAGCATTTCCTCAAGGACATAACGGTCACCCACTTGTGTCTTTACAAGCCGGATTCCTTCTCTTTCTGCCATTTTATCAAGACCAAGGTTACTCATTACCGTAACCACAAGCGTATTATCTTTTAGTACCCCCCGGTCCAGCATAAACTTGGCCAAGATCGATAAAGTTACATCCCCGTCTAAAATACCGCCCTTTTCATCTACAGCAATCAGCCTGTCTGCATCACCGTCAAAGGCCAGGCCCCCGTCATAACCTAGTTCCGTAACCAACTCAGCGATGTTTTCCACATGAGTAGAGCCACAATTTAAATTAATATTCAAGCCGTTCGGCTTGTCGCCAACCACATGTAGTTCGGCCCCCAGCGCTGAAAATAAGGAGGGGGCAATTTCAAAAGCGGCCCCGTTAGCAGCATCAAGCACAAGCCTCTTCCCCGTAAGATCAAGTCCGGCAAGGGAAATTAAATGCTTTCTATATTCTTCAGCAGCATCGTTTAGACGAAAAGACCGGCCGATAGCACCGGCAACCGGTCTCGGTCTAGCGTGTTCTTCATCAAAAAGCTTCATATTTGCTTCAATTACGTCTTCAATTTCGTCGGGGAGTTTATAACCACTCTGATTAAAAAGTTTAATACCATTATATTCATAGGAGTTATGAGAGGCAGAAATAACCACGCCCATATCACAAGCATATTTTGTAACCAGATAAGCAACTGCCGGTGTAGGAACGACTCCGGCCAGATAAACATCAACACCGGCCATGGTAAAACCTGCTACCAGGGCCGCTTCCAGCATACTTGAAGATATCCGTGTATCATGACCGATTAAAACTTTATTTTTTTCTGCCTTTTTCTCAAATAGGGTATGGGCTGCGCTATAGGCTAAGCGCAGTGCCAAGTCACAGGACAATTCGCGATTAGCGATACCCCGCACACCGTCTGTTCCGAACAATCGTTTGGTCATTAATCAATGTTTCCTTCCATATCAGTATGGCGCACAACTATGGTCACCGTAGCCGGGGTTAAATTATGAACTTGTGTATAGCGGTTACCTCTTGTTTCAATATGAATGGGGAGTTCGTGCTTTCCCTCTTCTTTGATTTCTGACAAATCAACATAGGCAATCACATCCCGGCTAGTCAAATTGGCTAAGGTTTCTTGACGTCCCTTTAAATCAACTCGAATGGTTTCAATTCTATATTGAGCCGCCAGCCCCTTCAGCTCTAAACTCTCCTGCTCTGTATAGAGCAAGGGGACCTGATAGATTTCGGCTATGACGGGATTTATAGTCATTTGCACATAGAACCAGAAAATAACGGCAATGGTCACCGAGGCCATAGCCAAGAAGGCTTTGGTCCGCTTTGTAGGTCCATGCAAGTTTCGGGCCGGGCTCTTTTTAATGCGGCTAAAGGGAGAACGTTTTTTACTTTCTTTCTGCGGCAAGAGAAGGCGGTGCAGCTGGGTACGCAGGGCATCTTCGTTATCCAGTGTGTACAGGCGTCCGCCAATGGCAATACTAATCACTCCTCGTTCCTCGGAAACAGCAATCGCTATTGTATCGCCTATTTCACTAGCCCCAATAGCTGCACGATGCCTTGTCCCTAAATCTTTTCTCAGGTGATAGGCATCGGTTAGGGGGATATGTACTCTAGCAGCAGCAATTCGGCCGTTACGAATTAAAATAGCGCCATCATGAAGGGGGGAACCTACATAAAATATTTGTTTCAGCACAGTTGTAGAAATTGTGCTGTCTACAGCTACAGCATTTTCTTGCTCGATAAGGTCACCTAGAGGAGTTGAACGCTCAATGACAATTAGGGCACCCGTTCTTTTGCCTGCCATTTCCCCACAAGCTTGGACAATAGCTTCAATAATTTTGTGGTCAAAAGCACCGGAGGTCACACTACCGCCATCAGACATGACTTTAAAGCCCGCCCGTCCGACTGTCTCGAGTGCCCTCCTAAGCTCAGGCTGAAAAAGGACAACAAAAGCTATGGCAAATAATGAAATCGTCCTACTTAAGAGAAAGCCTATGGCCGTGAGACCGATAAAATTTGAGATAAAGCCGAAAAATAAAATAAAAAGGAGACCTTTTAACAGTTGCCAGGCACGTGAATCCCGGACTAACTTTAAGAGATAGTAAAAAATTAAAGTCAGAACGAAGATATCAACTACAGCAAAGACTAAATCAGATGCCGTGCCTATGTAGAGAAAAGTTTCGCTGATTGTTTGCCAAATTGATTTGAAAAAAATCACGACTCTTTCCCACATAAGACTACCCCTTTCTTAGTAAATGCTTCTATTTGTCTTCCCTTTCGGACAGATAAAAACCTTACTTTACATTATAGGTATAATACTGGAAAATTTAAAGAGCAAAATAAGAATTGCTTTCAGCGGCTGTCCAAGACAAGGCGGATGGACCTTGCCCTGCAAAATCCATCCGTTTTCATTAGCTTATGATTGCTTCTACAAGCCTAGCGGCAAGATGCCACTCTATCCGCTGCAGCTACCGGCACTCCCTAAATAATTCCATAAATAAAGGCAGGGCCCTTTCAATACGTTCTTTGGGCACGCAGTAGGAAACACGGACATACTCCTTGCAGCCAAACCCCTCGCCGGGAACGATTAAAACATTCTTTTCTTTGGCCCGATCAGAAAAGGCCTTGCCATCTCCGCAAGGGGCTTTAACAAACATATAGAAGGCACCATCCGGATTTACACATTCATAGCCTATATCTTGTAAGCCCTGAGCTAAAAGAAGACGGTTTTCATCATATAAGGACAGGTCAACTTCCGGGTCGGGGAACCGCTCGACAAGCCTTTGGAAGAAAACCGGCGCGCACACATAGCCTAAGGTTCTGGCCGCACCGGCAATAGCTTTATATAAGTCTGCGGAATCATCCGCCTCCGGAGGTACGATATAATAGCCAATTCGCTCACCGGGCATGGAATAAATCTTGGAGAAGGAATAGCAGATAATTGTATTCCTATAGATATTGGGGATAAAGGGTACTTCTATACCACCATAAACCAATTCCCGGTAAGGTTCATCCGTAATAATATAAATGGGTTTAGCATACTCTTTGCTCTTTTGTTCTAAAATGTCGGCTAACTCTTGAATCTCTTCACGAGAGTAGACTTTGCCCGCAGGATTATTTGGTGAATTGACAATAACAGCTTGGGTATTTTTATTAATCGCTTTTTCTATCTCGGTAAAATTAATACGAAAATCTTCGCTGGCCGGGACAGTGATGTACTTCCCTCCTTTTGTTTCAACGAAATTCCTGTATTCGGAAAAATAGGGGGCCATGCCAATAAACTCACTGTTTTCGTCAATGGTCAGGGCTGTAAAAGCAGCACAAAGTGCTGCCGCAGCACCACAAGTCATATAAATATGTTCACTACCGTAATTCGTGCCATAGCGCTTGTTTAAGCTATCGGCAATGGCTTGTCGCGTTGCGGGATAGCCGGCGCTGACAGAATAGCTATGCAGGGCTACCGGCTCAACAGTCTGCAAAATATCGATCATCGCCTCTGTCATTTCTTGCGGCATAGGAAGGCTGGGATTTCCGATTGTAAAATCAAAAACCTTGTCTGCCCCTACTTTCTCCGCCTGGATTTGTCCATAATTAAAAAGTTCACGTATAGGCGAGGCTTGGTCACCTAATTGAAACATGCTTTGGTTATACATACAGCTTTTCCTTTCTACTTTTTGACTAAGGCCCTGCCCTCATGAAAGGCTTTCACATTCACTTCAATGTGCTTCTCCGGTACGGTTCTGCGGACCACAGATTCCCAGTCAATTTCTTGTAAAACAGGGAAAGCTTCTACCATGGCGCCAAAGAGGACCACGTTCATGGTGCGAGAGTTCCCCAGCTCCTGCGCTTTGGCCATAGCATCAAAAGAATGGACAACAAACTTCTCTTCCATAGCTTCCAGCAAGCCCTGCGGATATTCACATTTTCCTGTTGCTACAGTAAGGGGGACAATTTCATAATTATTGATAATAGCGACGCCTTCCGGTTTGAGATATTCCGCATAACGTACCGCTTCCATTTTCTCAAAGGCAACCAGAACATCTGCCCCGCCCAAACCGATGATAGGAGAAAGAACTTTTCTTCCGTAGCGGACTTGGGTGGATACACTGCCACCGCGCTGGGCCATCCCGTGAATCTCGCTCATTTTTACATCGTATCCCTGTTCCATCAGGCCTTCCGTAAGAATTTTAGTAACAAGGATTGTTCCTTGTCCGCCAACACCTGATAATAAAATACTTCTTACATCACTCATTTTATTTGCCTTCCTTTTTGATTGCGCCAACCGGACAAACTTGCATGCAGACCGTGCAACCAATACATAATGTGGAATCAATATAGGCTTTTCCCTCTTTGAAAAAGACAGCCGGACAGCCAACAGCTAAACAGGCTCTACAGCTGATACAAGTCTCTGAATCGACTTTACAAAGTCCTCTTTCTTGATTCAAACCTTTAATTAAAACGCAGGGGCGCTCTGTGATAATTGCCGGACGCTTTCCCTTTTTAAGAAACTCAACAGCCTTGTTGACCACTTTTTTCATCTCCGCCAAATCTTGTGGATCAACAACAAAAATCTCATCATAACCGATGGCCCTTAATATTTTTTCAATAGAAACTTTTTCTGCCAGATTACCGAAAAGATTTTTGCCTGTACCGGGATTATCCTGCTGCCCGGTCATGGATGTAATGCGGTTATCCAAGACACAAGGGATGACCTTGCCTTCATTGTAAAGAATCTCGATTGCACCGGTAATACCGCTATGGAAGAAGGTAGAGTCACCGATGACGCCGAAGACAAGTTTCTCTTCACCTTTAATCTCAAAGGCGCGAGAAAAGCCATGGCCTGCAGAAAGTGAGGCTCCCATACAAAGAACAGAATCCATGGCGTTCATAGGGTCAGCACTTCCCAGAGTATAACAGCCGATATCACCGGAGATAACAGCATCTTTCCGCTTTGAGAGCGTATAGAAGAAACCCCGGTGGGGGCAGCCGGGACAAAGGGCCGGAGGCCTGGCAACAAGGCTCGCATCCGGAGCAACGGTTTCTTCTTTTATACCAAAAACCGCTTCTTTGATAATAGACGGATTATATTCGTAGCAAATAGGGAGAATATCCTTCCCATGACAATCAATGCCCATGGCTCTGATTTCTGTTTCCAAGAAGGGATCCAACTCTTCGATGATATACAGCTTTTCAACCCCTTTGGCAAATTCTTTAATCTTTTCCTTAGGCAGAGGCCAGGTCATGGCCAGCTTTAAAAAAGATGTCCCTTCAGGGAAAGCTTCTTTCGCATACTGATAGGCAACACCTGCGGTAATAACCCCATATTTCCCATCACCTTTTTCCAGGACATTTTCAGGAAGTTCTTCGTTAAATGCTTGTAAATCAAGAAGGCGCTGTTCTACTTCAGGATGATGCCTATAGGCATTTGCCGGTGAAGCAATAAACTTTTGCACCTGGCGTTTATATTCTTTTGGCGGAAACTCTTCCCTTTCTCCGAGTTCAACAATGCTTTTTGAGTGGCAGAGTCTGGTCGTCACCCGGTAAAGGACAGGGGTGTCGAACTTTTCCGAAATGTCAAAGGCCAGCTTCATGTAATCCTTGGCTTCTTGTGAATCTGCCGGTTCAAGCATAGGGATTTTAGCGGCTCGG
Organism: Bacillota bacterium; assembly: GCA_023622515.1. Taxonomy (GTDB): domain Bacteria; phylum Bacillota; class Clostridia; order Saccharofermentanales; family DTU023; genus SFFI01. Next base: position 14,620 of record JAMNZB010000016.1, read on the forward strand.
GCATAATGACGATTGTCCTGCTCGTTTTGCGAGGAAAACATACTTGGATCATCAGCACTTATTATGACAAATCCACCATTTACACCGTTGTAGGCGGCCGTAAAAATAGCATCTGCCGAAACGTTGACTCCTACATGCTTCATGGCACACATGGCTCGTACCCCTGCCATGGAAGCTCCGTAAGCGGCCTCCGTTGCTACTTTTTCATTAGGAGCCCACTCGGCATAGAGCGCATCCTTATAAGCCGGTAGGGCTTCAAAAATTTCCGTACTGGGTGTTCCGGGATAGGCACTCCCGAAAGCGAGACCTGCCTCATAGGCTCCGCGTGCAATGGCTTCATTGCCGCTTAACAACTTTTTCATAAATTATTCTCTCCTATCTTGCATCAAGAGTAATGGGCTGTTTTCAGCAACTGCCCTTGCCAAATAACTTTAATAATAAAACTATTGCCTGCTTGCCGCAAGCATAGCTAAAGCAATAGAATTCACCTTTACCTTGCTTGAATCGGCTCGTGAGACAAGCATGATTGGCGCTGCCGCTCCCAGAATTAAACCGCCTGAATCAGCATGGCCAAAATAGCTGAGGCTCTTCCCCAGGCAATTTCCGACCTGAAAATCCGGTACAAGAATAATATCGGCCTCACCGGCTCCTTCTGCTGTATAGGATTTATGCTTGCAAGCTTCCTTGCTAATAGCCAAATCCAAGCCAACCGGACCGAAAATATTCATATTCCACTTATTCCAGTGTTCTTTCATAGCAGCAATCGCCTCTGCCTCAAGGCTGTCCTTATTCTTAGGGTCAACCGTTTCGCTGGCACATAAGATGGCTGTATTCATTGAGCTATAGCCTAAGGCCTGTAATAGCTTGGCGGCATTTTCCAAAATCCGGATCTTGTCTTCTTGCTTGGGGAAAGTAAACATTCCCCCATCCGTATTAAGAATAAAACCGTCATAGTCCTTGTGCTCGTACAACATAGCGTGGCTCATCACACCCTGAGCACGAAGGCCCCGCTCTTTATCCAGAACAGCCCGCAGCAAAACGGATGTTGGCACCAGCCCCTTTAACAAGGCTTTCGCTTTTCCTTCATGGACCAGGTAAACAGCTTTCTGAGCAGCTTCCTCCGGGCTTTCCGCATGAACAAGCTCGAAGTCATCAGGTGTGGCCTTTTCTTCTTTAAGCAAAGACCTAATCTCCTTTTCATCGCCTACTAAAATTGAGTCAGCAAGGCCCTCTTCTTTTGCCTTGATAACAGCTTTTAGTACCTCGGAGTCAGCTGCTGCAGCTACGGCTATACGGCTTTTTGGCAAGGCCTTGACCGCTTGCCTCACTTTGGCAAATGTATTTAATCTTTTCATTTTAACTCCTTTTTCCGTAAATATTCTTTTGAGCTGTCCGGCACAAGCTGCATGGCCTCAGCAAGCTTTCCCTCTTTAAGTAAAGCCCGCACCAGGCTGCCGGAATATATCTGACCGCCGGCACTTGAGCTTCTCTCCATCACATGCACCGCAATACCTGCCTCTGATAACACCCTTCCCAATATCTTGTTATACTCACGAGTTAAATCAGAATGAGGTTCAGACCCCAAGTAACGATGGTGAATATGTAAGCTTTGAGCAATACGCACAAAAATTTGCGCATCAATTTCAGCTTGTAAAATGGCTGCCTCATCTAGATTTCTCAAAAAATACGAGGGAAAACTCTGCCGGGAAATAATATACGAGGAGCTTTTATGGCAAAGGACTCCGGGGAACTTTGCTGTAGCCTTTTTCAGCATTTCCCAGCGTTCCTGAAAGGAAAAAAGTGAAACATCCTCTTCTAAAAGGAAAACATGACAAACTCCTTGCTCACTGTGGGCTTTCTCAATTAAAGAAAGATGGCCTTTCGTGAAAGGATTCCCATTCATGACAATGGCGGCACTCCCTTCTTCCTTCGCCCTTATAAACTGCTCGTCTGACAAGTTGCCTTTGGTCTCTGCTTGTAATTTATCCAGAAAGTCTGAAAAGGCCCTGGGGCTATTCTCCATAAAAACCATGAGATTTTGTGCCTCTGCCAGGGTATAGAAACCAAGTTCTTTATAGAGGGCTTCATAGCTTTTTTTCCCGTATAGGTAATTGCGAAAAATACCTCGCTTGGCCTGGTGAGACAAGAGAGAGCTTACCAGTTGAGCCATCAGACCCTGCCCTCTGAAACTTTCATCGGAAACCAGGCCACGCAGTGTATTGCCTAAAATGCCTCCACCGGCGACTAGATTACGTTGCCGGTCAAACAGACCGAAAAGCAAGTCCAGGTTTTCGATAAAAGCTATTTCCGCCTCTTCACACAGCAAGCGATATTGATTTATACTCTTTTCATCGTGTGGGAATATCAGGTTTACTGTGTAGTTCATAAGTCTAGACGCTCATCTTCCTATCCTGTTTAATGCTTAATCTCTGTCCCTTTCCGCAACAATATCACTTACCTGGCTTAATCCCTCAGGGAGCTGGAATAAGTTTTCATCATAGCGGTTTGAGGCCTCATAGACACGAACGGTTTGGGTTATTTTTCCATCTTCAAAACTTCTGTGCCCTACAAGAACATCACCGATAAAGTAATAACGGACATAGCGCTCGCCATCCGCTGTAAATTCTTCAAATTGAACACGTTTTCCAAAAAAGACAGCACTCCCCTTACCGGTGTCCACAAAATTCTCCGCATTTGCCTCAATTTGCCGGAAAGCCCCCATAGACAACTCGTTTTGTGTTGTACTTAAACCGGGTAAAATAACGTAGGTCATATTTTGCAAATCCATTTGATAATAATTGCTTTCACTAAGCTGCAAGAGGGCTAAATCACTTTCGTAACTGGAAACTCGCATATAGGCTTTACCACCGCTTAGGGCTAAGTAGACTTCGACGGTTTCTTTTTCCCAACCCTCCTTCTCTTCACCGGGCAAAAGGACATAATGATAGGTAACCGGCTCTGTTGATAAGGTGCGGAAAAAGCGCTCCGCTTTCGTCCCCGCAACTCCGCGAATCGGATTGTTTGAAGGCACGGACATAGGAACAGACGGTTCCTCGTTTATAGTAGCATCTGCAAGCTGAGCATAAAGGGGCACATCCTCCTTATTTCCCTGAGAACTTGCGATGTCCCTGGGAGTTTCTGCAGATTCCTCTTCCGTATCTTCACCGGTCTGCTTTGTTAGTCCGGAAGCAGTCTCAATATTTTGAGTTTCCTCAGAATCGGTCTCGTCCTTTCCGCTAGTCCTGCTTTCAGTGGCGGGTGTTTCGATTTGGCTTGTACTTGACAAAGACTCTTCTTCCGCGGTCTCTGTTCCTTCAATATCGCCCTGACCTCCTTTGTCAGCCTCTTCCTTGTCTTGGTCGGGGGCCTCAAAAGTAAAAGGTTTTGTTTCCTCTACACTTTTTAGCTCCGTTTCCTTACAAGCAGCAAGAAAAAGCACAAGGAGCAGAGTGAAAACAAGGAGCATCACTTTTCCTATTTTTCTGTTACAGGTTTCTCTATTAATTACTTTCATACATTTACCGAGTTCAATTCCTTTATCCTGTGGCGTCTAATCTTCTTCCTCCGGATTAGTTGCCGATTCTTCATCATCTATTTTGCTCTGATAATACTCAAAAGGAGGTATTTCGTCTAGACTTCGCTTTTGTCCAAAAGCGGTTTTCGGTATATTGTATCCTTTATCTTGGTAAAGTTGTATAAAGAGATCAGCAAAGTGAGCATGAGCCACAAAGGGCTCTTCCTCCAAATGAGAGTCAAACAAGGTGTAGGTCAGGCAAATTTCCGGATTATCCCGTTCATAACCAACAAACCAGGTATTGATTCTTGTCTCACCGGAGGCATCAAGACCTAACTCGGCCGTTCCTGATTTACCCGCCAAAGCAACTTCCTTACGCATCATTTGTTCCGGATATTGTTCATCAACAACACGCTCCATCGCTTGAGATAAAACCGCTATCTCTTCTGCCGTGATAAGCGGCTCTTGCTTATCTCTTAAGGCAGGCTCTTCATCCAGGATAAGCTTTAACTCTTTTAAATAACCGCCATTAAGTAAGCTGGCGTAAATCTGTGCCAAATGTATTTGTGATAGAAGAAGCTCACCCTGGCCGTAGGAAGAGTCTGCCAGCAAGATGCTTTCTTCTTCACCCAAATCTCCGTGATTGCTGATTTGTGACCGGGCAAAGGGGTAGTCCTGAGAAATCGGCTGACCAACACCTAATTTTTTCATTCCCTCATTAAAAACTTCCACACCCATTTCGCAGGCCAAGCGGGCAAAGTAAATATTATCGGAATAAACAAGGGCTTCTTCTAAAGTAAAGCTGCGATCCAGTTCGCGATATCGGGTGACAAAGTAATTGCCCCAAGATTCATCCATTTGCCATTGTTTGCCCGTAATTTCAACAGCGTCGTTGAGGATAGAGGGGTCATTCCTGAGAGCAATGATGGCCGTGAGCAATTTTTGTGTTGAGCCAGGAGTCGTAGCCCCTGAAAATTTAGCTGTCAAAGGGGCTTTCGGGTCATAAAGCAGCTGTTCATATTGCCGGGTTGACATACCTAATACAAAATCCATGGGATCATAAGAGGGGCTGGATAGCAAAAAGATGATGTCCCCGGTCCTGGGATCCATTGCAGAAAAGGCGGCATTTTGGTCACGAATAATCTCGTAAAGGTCCCTTTGTCCTACAGCATCAATTGTTAAATACAGGTCGCTACCGTCAACAGCCGCCTGCTCTATCAGGCTCTTCTCGTAACTTCCCGATATATATATGCGAAAACCGTCTTCTCCACGCAGGAGTTCATCATAAATCTGCTCCAAACCGGTTTTGCCGATTATATCGTCCCCGCTTAAATTTTTCTCGGGATATTTGACTATGTCATCTGCCGTTACCGTTCCGGCGTAACCTATCAAAGGAGCCAAGGCATCACGAAAGGGGTAATAGCGAGAGTTTTTTTCTGCCCAATAGAGTTGGAGCGTACGAAAGGCCTTATAATCCACATTTTGTAAATCGGGTAGCAAACAAATAGGAACCAAACTGTCTTCACGGACCCATGTCTGATTGAGCTTTGCCTCGATAGTTCCTTCTGCCAGGTGCAAAAGCTCATTGACTTGAGGAATTTCCTCTTCATCAAAAAACTGCGGTACAATACTTACTTCGGCTATTTTTTTGTTTATAGCAAGAGGCCAGCCGGCCCGATCGAAAATCTCTCCACGTCTCGCCTTCAAAATCTCAACTTGGACTTGTCCCGTCTCTTCAAGTCCCGGTAAAATTAGGGAAGGATTCCAATCTAGTTGCCAGGCATTTTCTGCCGGATGCCAAATAAAACTCAAAAGAGTATTACCGCTAATAGGCCCGTATTTACTTGTAAAATTCACATCTGCCGCATAAAAAATTTGCGTGCCCTTCTTGTTGTCATCCCGGATAGGAACAAGGTTTGTATACTCAATATCTGTTATTCCAAGGTCAGTGTGAATTTTTGCGTTGCGATCAACAATCTGCTCCCGGCCATAGCGCTCAAGAGCCAGAGGGTATATGTCCTTCAGGAGAGCTTTGCTGTCATCCCGCTCCAGGGCATCAACAACACGTAAAAGGGTCTCTGCAGGATCAGTAGGCTCCTCCCCTTTATTCTGTTTAGCCGAAGTCTCGGAAATAGGTCTTTCTTCCTTCAATACTTCTTGCGGAGTACAAGCAGCAAGGGCAAGACAGAGAAGAAAGAAGAAAGATAGGATAAGTAAAAGTCCGTAACCCCCTTTAGATGATAAAGAAACCTTCTGAAACACAGCACACACTTCTTTCCGGAAATATTACCGGCAACCTTCAATAAGATGCTGCATCAAGTCTATTTGCCCCACTCCGCTTTCCTTGAGCAGGCGACCAAACATACTGATTGAAGTAAAGCCCGGCATTGTATTAATTTCATTGATTAAAAATTCTTGGTCCTTTTCTCTGAGAAAGAAGTCCACCCGGGAAAGGCCTCGACAATCCGCCATACAAAAGGCAAGTTTGGCAAGACGTCTGATTTCTGCTGTCTGCTCAGAAGTTAAACAGGCAGGAACTTGGAGCTTAGCCCGGCTATCTTGGGCGTACTTATCTTCATAATCATAAAAGTCCTTGCCCGGTATAATTTCACCGGGAATGGAAACGACATACTCTCCATCTGCCTTTTCCAGTACAGCAACCTCCAATTCTCGTCCCTTGACAGCTTGTTCGATTAAAATTTTATCGTCGATAGCAAAGGCAAGGTCCAGAGCTGCCGCCAACTCATCCTCCGCTTTCACCTGAGAAATGCCCACGGAAGAACCTGTGCAAGCCGGCTTCACAAATATGGGAAAGGGCATGTTTTTTTCGGCCATCATATCAGGAACAATATTGGGGTTGCTCAGGTACTCTTTTTTATGAAAGAAAAACCATGGGGTCTGCCTGATTCCTGCATAGTCAAAAATCATATTCGCTACTGTTTTATCCATCATCGTGGCGGCGGAAAGCTGTTGACAGCCAACATAGGGCACACCGATTGTGTCTAAAAAGCCCTGGAGAGGGCCCCCTTCTCCATCTGCCCCGTGCAAAACCGGAAAAAATACATCCACTGAAACAGGCTCAAGCCGGCCCTCGCTGTTAGGGGTCAAAAAGCCCCTTATGTCACCGGGCTTAAAAAAGACTTCACGAAGCATAGCCGGGTTATCTTGCCAGGCATCTTTCAATATATCCTTCTCCTCACCTAAGTATTGATAAAATTTACCCTCTTGGCTAATCCCTATAGTGATAATCTGATAGTCATCCAAATCCCTACAAGTTGTGATTATGCTAGAAGCAGAAATTAAAGAAATAGGATATTCCGCAGATTTTCCGCCAAACAAAATACAAAGTGTCTTTTTCAAAATAATCCTCCTGAAAACTTAAAAAAATAGCTATGCTTTCCTCAACTTAAAATATCTGTATCAAGCATGAAAGATCTGATAAAGAGGTAAGTAAAAAGCTACATCTGACTTTTATTTTTTCTCACATAAACAAGCATTTCTGTAAGTTGATCTTCCAACTCTTGAAGCAAGTGATTCGCATACTGCATAGCTTCTTCGTGAATTTGCCGGCTTTGCATTCCTGCTTCTTCTAAAAGATTGCGTGCTTCTTCTTGTGCTGCCTGGGTTATCTCATGCTCATCAATCATCTTGGCAATTTCTTGTTCCGCTTCCCGCATAATCTTTTCCGCTTCCTTACGTGTCTCCGCAATGAGATTGTGGTTTTGCTCTAAAAGCCATTGGGCACGACGTAAATCATCAGGCAGACTTTTTTTAGCATTATCAAGTAAAATTAGCAACTCCATGCGGTCTACAATACATTGCTCGGACAGAGGAAATTTTTTTGCCGTTTTGATTTTTTCCTCCAAGCGCTCTAAGAAAAAGAGGCTATCTTTCTCCTGCTTTGGACCGGGCTGAGTATCCCGTAACGAAGCGGCTGCTCTCATCTGTGCATGAGGTTTTTGCCTTTCCCTGGCTTCTTGCCTACGTGAATCGCTTCGCTTGCCGAGACCTTCACCTAAAGAACCCGTTGAAAAAACAGTCTCATTGCCCCCTTGTCTTTCTTCGCGTAATCCACCTCGCTCCTGCGATGTTGCTTGTTTCATACTTATCCCTCCTCGAGTGTTTAGGTTTTGGCTCGTTTGGCAAAAGCTTCCCGGATTAAAGGAAAACTTTCTTTTGGTACCCATTGCTCATAACTTTCTCCTAAACTTGCCAATTCACGCACAATACTTGAGCTGATATGGGCAAGTTCCGGTTTCGTCTGCAAGAAAATTGTTTCAACACGTGAACACAAGCGGCGATTCACTTCCGCCATCTGAACCTCATAGATGTAATCATCCGTCGACCGGAGACCGCGTACAACGGCATCTGCCTCAACTTCTTTAAATAAATTAACTAAAAGCCCATCGAAAGAGACAACACGTACCTTCTCAGCAAGGCCTGCGCCGCAGACAGCCGCCTCTATCATTTCTTTGCGCTCTGCTTTGGAAAAGACGGCCCTTTTGTCATGCGAAGTGAAAACACCCACAATCAACTCATCACACAAGTCCGCTGCACGCTTTATCAAAGCGAGGTGACCTATCGTAGGCGGATCAAAGCTTCCTGAAAATAACAAACGAAACAAGTCTCTTCCTCTCATCTTCATGATTTCCATCTTACAAGTTCACTCTTGCAATTTTGATATATTGTAAAATAATAGCATTGCCCGGCCATAGTGACAAGTCTTATACAAGTCATAGGATAGCCACTCAGCCAGTTTTGCCTGTTTCTCATCCAACTCCAAAATAATACAAGAATCTTTTTTCATCAGCTTTTTTAGGAGAGGATTTAGCTTTTTAAGCAAAATTTCCGCCCTATCCCACGGCGGGTCCAGATAGATAAAATCAAAAGTCCGCTTTTCAGCGCACATTTCTTCCAGGACCGCCAGGGCGTCCCGGTTGTATAGGGTCGCTTTATCTTGAAAAGAGCACTTTTGAATATTTTCTTGCAGAATACGAAAACAGGCCTTGTTTTTTTCTACCGCAGACAGACTTTTAGCCCCGCGACTTTGAAAACAAGGCTTCTTTTAACTTACCGCTGCTGGGCCTGGTGTTCACCCCTTTTAAACTCTTAAGCTGCAAACCTTTCGCCTGCCCTGCTACTACCCTCAACATGACCAACCCTCCCAGGATTTGATGCCTATCTATTTTAGAGTTTGTTGAAGCCAGAGTCTACCGCTAGATTTTTTTGCTAATCTCTTTTTTTGTTTAGTCAACGACTCATTGTTTGTCACTGTAGCTGATAAAATATTGAAGATAGGGATTTTCTTTGAAGATTCAATCCTTTCTCTGGCCGATAGACTAAGCTGCGGTCTTTATAAAACCCGGCGTGATTTTTAAGCTGTCACGCCGGGTTTATACTTGATCTGTTTACCTCTGAATCACTATGAGTATCGGCAACTAGCCAACCTTACATTTCTTATACGATGGCCTTGAGGGCTTCCAAGGTTCTATCCAGATTGTCGGCGTGCCAGTTTTTGCTTCCCGGCTCTGTACCGATGGAAATCAGACCGCTAAAACGAAAGCCGCTGAGCTCCTTTTGCTGAGTGGAAAGAACAAGCGTATCTTCCTTATTTTCAATAGTAATCTTGTAATTCATTAAATAATTCTCTACGGACACGTTGAGAACATCCTCAAATTTGAGGGACCGATAAACTTCAGCTTTAACTCCGGTCCCCCATTTACTCATCTCAAAGAGAAGGATTTCTCCCTCACAAACTTGCAAGACATAATAATCTGACAAGACAAAATCAATAACCTGTTGACTGAGGTTTTCACTGAACTTTTTCACTAGGATGGTTTGTCCTTCAATGGCTTGATAACCCATGTCCTTAATCTGATCAAAAATACTTTTTCCCATTTGCCTTAATCTTCCTAACTTTAATATTTAGACCATAAAATGATCACTGCTTTTACTATATAAAGATTTCAGCAAAACAAACCCATTTAGTTGTTAAAATTTTGTAAATTCAAGCGAATGAGTTCAATTATTTTTAAAACAGCCCAAAGTTAATCCGGCTAAAACTCCGGCTGCGGTATTCTTTCTACCTGTAATACCTTGCTTATTTTAAATCTTTAATTACGGCTTCCGGGAACCTATTTAGCCCGACACGGCGGTTCATATGGTTAAACCCTGCTCCAAGTCCGGGTAGCGCTCGAAAATAGCCCTTTGTATTTTTTTCTTTGCCTCAGGGAGGACTTCATGCGGGAGTGCTTTAATGCTATTAAGGGCTTCTTGAACATTGCGTATGATTTCTTGATCTTCATAGAGGTTGAGCAAGTGAAAGGCCGGAATCCCACTTTGTCTTGTTCCTAAAAAATCTCCCGGACCACGCAGGCGCAAATCCTCTTCTGCTAATTGAAAACCGTCAGAAAAACGGACCAGGGTTTCCAGACGGTCTCTAGCCAATTCACCCTCATGATCACTTTGCAAGTAACAATAGGCTTGACGCGTACCCCGTCCCACCCGACCGCGCAGTTGATGGAGCTGGGCTAAACCAAAACGCTCAGCATTCAAAACCAGCATAAGGCTCGCATTCGGATTGTCTACCCCAACTTCAATGACCGTAGTGCTAACAAGAATATCTATTTCCCCTTTGATGAATTCATGCATCAGGCTTTCTTTTTGCTCTTGTTTCATCCGCCCATGCATTAAGGCAATGTTTCTTTCCGGAAATACTGCTAAGCGAAGATGGTCATAGGTCTCCTCCGCCGACTTCAAGGATAGAGAATCAGATTCTTCAATGGCCGGGCAAACAACATATATTTGGGCGCCTGCCCTTATTTCCTCAGCCATTTTTTGGTAAACTTTCCCTAATTCCCGTTCTTTGACGATCTTTGTAATGACCTCTTGTCTGCCTGATGGCATATCTTGCATGAGGCTGATGTCCAGATCATTGAAAAAGATCATGGCTAAGCTCCTGGGTATTGGTGTTGCTGACATGTGGAGGCGATGTGGTTCATAGGACTTTACTGATTGTTCAAAGCCTAGTTTGGCTCTTTGCCTGACGCCAAAGCGGTGCTGCTCATCCGTAATCGTCAAAAGTAAATTAGCAAATTGTATGTCGTCTTGGAGTAAGGCGTGAGTTCCTAGCAGTACTTTTGTTTCCCCACTTGCACAGCGTGCTAAAATAGCCGCCCTTTCACTCGATTTCGTAGCCCCTAAAAGCAAATCAACCCCTATATTTAAATCAGAAAAATGTGAGGTCAGCGTCTTCATATGCTGCTCAGCCAAAACAGAAGTGGGTACCATAAATAAAGACTGACCACCTAACAAGCCTACATAAGCCATGGCAAAAATGGCTACCATTGTTTTTCCGGAACCGACATCCCCCTGCAAAAGACGATTCATCGGCTTCTCCCTTCTCAACTCGCGGAAAACATCATTGATGGCAAGAACTTGTGAGTTTGTCAGCGAAAAGGGTAGCGAGGCCCGAAGATTGTTTATCTTGTCGGCAACTTGCTTGTTGCTTACTAAGGCTTTCGCCTTCTTTCCGGAGATGTTCCGGCTATGGTCAAGTTCCAGTGCCGCCCTCATCAGGAATAATTCGTCAAAGGCCAAACGATATCTGGCAAGCCGAAGTTCATGGGCATTTTTTGCCTGATGAATATTTTTCAGGGAAAAATCCAGAGTAGCAAGAGAAAATCTTTCCCGAATGAAGTCAGGCAAGGCATCGGTCAACTTACTGTGTAAGCCCGAATGAATGATTGTCTCAAGCCCCTGACGAATAACTTTTTGATTTAATCCCTTGATAAGCGGATAGTTAGCAAGCATGCCTATCCGGCCTGCCTCTTCCGGTTTTTTGTATGCAGGGTTCACGATACTTCGCCTGGCCCCTTTTACCTCAACTCTCCCGTGAAAAACAAAAGAATCTCCAAGCTCCAGCTGTTCCATCAGCCAGGCTTGATTAAAAATGGTGACCTCTAGCGTGTAATTGTGATCAACTAAGCGGAAACGAATCCAGGAAAGCTTGCCTTTGCGATTTATGACGGGACGGTTCGCTATGGTGGCCTGAAAAGTATAAATCCCGGTTTCTCTAATTTGGGAAATCGGAGTCAAAACTGACCAGTCTTCATAGTTTCGCGGGAAATAATAGAGGAGGTCTACTTGATTGTGCACACCCAGCTCAGCAAACAGCCGCTCCCGCCTGTCTGAAATTCCCGGTAAGGCCCGAAGCGGGTACTTTCTTTTCAAGTAGGCTTGAAGTTTTTTACTTTCATGTGACTCAATAGCATTCATCGCGAATACCTAATGCCAAATCATTCTCAATCTTGTCTCTCCGCTTTCCTGCATAAGCACAGTCAGCTAAAACAGGGCATAAAGCACATTGCCTGCACCTGGCCTTACACACCCTCCTACCCAAATCCACCATGTGGTGACCGTAAACAATCCAATATTCACTTGGCAAGATTTTTTCTAAATCAGCTTCTATCTTTAAAGGGTCTTTCGCTGATGTAAATCCCAGCAGCTGAGAAATTCTCCCGCAGTGGGTGTCAACAACGATTTGGGGCAGCTGAAAAAGCTCTCCCAGGAGGAGATTGGCAATTTTCTGTCCAACCCCCGGCAGTTTTAGGAGTTCTTCCCGGGAATTGGGTACACGACCTGCGAAGTTTTCAAGTAAGAGTTCTGCCGAACCCTTAATGGCTTTCGCTTTATTGCGGTATAAGCCACAGGAGCGGATGGCCTCTTCGACTTCAATGAGTTCGGCCTTAGCATAGTCCTCCAAGTTCGCCCATTTGTTGAACATCTCGCCTGTGATAATATTTACACGCTCATCGGTACACTGGGCTGAAAGAATCCCGGCAAATAAAAGTTGCCAATCAGATTCATAATCCAAAGTGCAACGTGCATCTTCTTGCTCTTTAATCAAAGTTTCAATAACCCGAATACTTCTGGCTTTTTTATCCGCCAATTTCTCCTTTGCCACTATCCGCTCCTAGTCCTCTTTTTTTTTGCAGCTTCTTTAGTTCACGTAAAAAACTGTCGATATCATCAAAGTCACGGTAAACAGACGCAAAGCGAACATAGGCTACATCGTCTATTTTTCGTAATTCAGCCAGCACCATTTCGCCAATTTGTTCTGAACTGATTTCCTTTTTCAAGCTGCTGAAAGCTTCATTTTCAATATGATCAACAATGGCTTCAATACTGCTTGTTGATATTGGTCGCTTGACACAACTTTTCATGATACTTTGAATCAGTTTCTCACGGTCAAATGCTTGTCTGCTGCCATCACGCTTAATAACAACCAGAGGCATTTCTTCTATTTTTTCATAGGTGGTGTAGCGCCGTTTACAGGTCAAACATTCTCTCCGCCTTCTGATTGCCATATCATCTTCAGTAGGCCTCGTATCTGTAACCCTGTCTTTTTGACTTCCACAAAAGGGACATTTCATTGATTACACCCTACTTTCTCTATAAAAAAGCCAGGATATTAGACAGCTAATCCTGGCTTTTACACATTACTTTTCCATTTTGTTCAGTAATTAACTAATCATCAAAATCGTCATCATTGTCTTGCATGAACCAAGGTAAAATCCGCCCCTGGCCCTTTTGACTCTTAGTCTCTTTCTCTGAAGAAGCCAGCTCATCAAGAGATTCCACTTTTTGCTTATTCTCATGGCGGGTATTATCTGACACCTTTTGGATTAAATCAGCCATATCATTATCTGCCTGACGATGACGCTTTTGCGGGGCTGATTGCAACCAGGAAGGCGTTGTTGAAGCAAAACCGCTATCCTTATCCTTGCTCCTTGAAGCACTGCTATCCAGATTAAAGGCACTGGGACGACTGCCGGACCTGGAAGTATTCGGTCTTAAGAAATTGGGAAAGCCATCATCAAATGCCGGCGTTTCTGTCCTTCTTTCGCGAGCAGGTGCGGGCGGGCGATTATAGGCACTTTGTCTGGGACGGCCGCCGGACTCTTGGTCAAAACCGCTTGCAATGACCGTGATCATCAGCTCATCTTGCATATTTTCATCAATAACTGCACCGAAAATAATATCGGCGTCCGGCGAAACGGCATCACGCACTACTGAAGCAGCCTCATCAATTTCACGAATCTTCAGGTCATGTCCACCGGTAAAATTGATAAGCACCCCTCTTGCACCATCAATGGTAGTATCCAGTAAGGGGGAATTAATGGCTTGACGAATCGCTGTAGCTGAACGGCTCTCACCGGAAGCTTGGCCAATACCCATATGACAAATACCGGCATTGGTCATAACTCTGCGGACGTCTGCAAGGTCAAGGTTAATTAAACCGGGAACAGCAACTAAATCAGAAATGCTTGATACACCATAGCGTAATACTTGGTCAGCAAGACCGAAGGCTTCATCTACGGATGTATCATCGCTGGCAATCTCAAGTAATTTATCGTTAGGCACTATGACTAAAGAGTCAACAAACTGTTCCAACTCCCTGATGCCACGTTCTGCATTTTGCATACGCCTGGCTCCCTCAAAACGGAAAGGCTTCGTGACGACACCAACAGTCAAAATACCAAGTTTTCTAGCAATTTGAGCAACCACGGGAGCAGCACCTGTACCTGTTCCACCGCCCATACCGGCTGTGATAAACAGCATATCCGTGCCTTCAATGGCTTGTTCTATTTCTTCAGCAGATTCTTCCGCCGCCTTTTGGCCAATCTCCGGATTCGCTCCGGCGCCAAGACCCCTCGTTACCTTTTCACCGATTTGGATGCGCAATTGGGCTTTACTTCTTTGCAAACACTGATTATCCGTATTTACAACAATAAATTCTATCCCTTGAACGGCACTGTCAATCATCCGATCAACAGCATTGCCACCACCGCCACCGACTCCGATGACTTTGATGGTTGCAAAATGTTCTTCTTCCATACCAAATCCCATCTGATAATCAATCAAAAGAACAACTCCTTTCCAGCGATTAATCCCCCAATTTGCAGCATTGCAACTTGTCATTACAATCTTACAAGTCATTTTGCGTTAAAGTCTAATCGCCCTTATAGACTATTTGAATTATTAATTCTTTCTTTATTCTACACGAGTTAAGGCAGTATAACAAGTTTATATATTACATTTTCATTTCAGTATTGACAAGATTATCTTCTTGAGAATTACGTCTTTACTTCTTTTCGATTTAATTAATTTTCAAATATTCTGCCCTTACAACTTATTTTTCTTCCAATAGCTAGGGGGCATCCCAAGTCATCGTTTCTTCATGATCTTTTTCGGCTGGCCGGAAGACAATTTGTGACCCATATACATCAAGCGTACCGGGTAACTTATCCTTGAGTATTCCGCTGTCCAGAATCCTTTTCAACCACAAAAAGTCATTTTTCAAATTGTCTGTGCTGGTACAAGAAACAAGCAACTCTTGTCCACTATTGTCCGGTTCGAATGTTAAAAGGATTCTTTGGTAGCCTGAACTACGAATTTCTTTTGTCTGAGAAAGTAAGGAGAGGCTGCTACCCTGGCTTTCAAAATCTGCTTCAACCAGCGAACTCATTACTGCAACGCATGCCTTCAGGGCATCATCGGCATTTGTTTTTATTTCCTCACCTATTTTCATTTTAACGGCTTGAATTCCTTTAATCGCCGGTAAACTCTTAGGGACACTGTAGTAGGTCCCGCAAACGACACCAAAACGATCTATGGTTGCATATACGTCATCAACATCAATGAAGGCTACCGGTACGCGTTCCTTGATTTCAAAGAGAACCGTTCCGGGAAAACGGTAACGGATTTCTACTTCCTTGAATTGCGGAAAGGCCTCTTTCACTCTCTGCCTTGCCTTACCATAACTACCGGTAAGCAAGGCATTTATCGAACCGCCAAAACCTTGCAGAAAATGCTGTCCTTCCTTTATCTGGCTTACCTCAAGGACCCTAGAAAACTTCTCAAAGAACAACTCCGTGTGCTCAATATTTTGCAAACGAAAGGCCGGGGAAAGAAGAAAAGACAGCAAGACAAGTAGGACTAGGCTGATAAAAAGAATTTTACGCGCATTGTCTATCATGAAAGTCGTCATTTTTCTGTTGACAACTTTAACTTTCAGCTCCGGAGGTTTTTTCTCACTCTCCCCGTTTAAGGGAAGCTGCTCTTTCTTATCGGCTTTATCTTGCTCCTCTCCCCCTTTATCACTAGCTCGCCTATTAGGGGGATTTTTTTCATTTTGACCCTTAGGCAGGGCACTTTTTCGCTTTATATTCTTTTCTAATTTTGCCTGCCTAAGAGCGGGCTGACCATTCTCTTGAGGAGGCCCCTCTTTTTTCTGCCCGCTGGCTGAAACTTTTCCTTCATTGCCACTTGCTCCTTTAACCGGTCTGACAACCGGCAGGGCTTCTTCTTTGACAGGCTTCTTTTTTTTAATTTTTTCTACTTTAGCCTTCGCAGCCTTTACTTGTCCGGCCTGCCCTCTCGATAATTCTTGTGAAGGGCTGCCGACTTGACCCTTTTGCTTATCTTGCTTTGCTCTTCTTGTTCTTGCCGCATGCTTATTTTTAGCATTCCAGCTCTCTAGGGTTTGTTTAATTTCGTCCTGATTTGTTTGAAGCGCCGGCTGCTTTGAGGGCGGCCTTTTTACCTTCCACTCAGCTTTTATTCGATTCGAAGCTATAGGAGCAGCAGGCTGTTTTCTTGTTTTTTCTTTGTCCATTAACTACTCCTCATCAGCTGTTTGTTTTAAAATTGCCGCAATATCTGCTGCCGCCTTCTCTTTTGCCAGAGACATCATGGCCTTTTCCATGTTCCTTCTTTTTGTTTCGTCATGAAAAAGCTGATAAATATAGGAAAATAACCTGTCTCCTGTAAATTCACGGTCATTCACTTTCAAGGCTGCACCACGGTCAGCATAGATTTGGGCATTTACTTCTTGATGGTTGTCTGCAGCCTCAGGAAAAGGAATCAGTATGCTCGCTTTGCCGCAGGCAGCTGCCTCTGCCAAGAAACCCGCCCCAGCTCGCCCAACCAGCAAGTCGGAGGCCGGCATCCATAAGCTTGTATCTATGAACTCTTCAACCCTTACTTGTTCACTTTCAATCTGCTCCTCCCGGATAAAAATTTTGTTCACTTTTCCCGCGCTAAGCAAAAGTTTAACCTGCGGATATGCTGTTATAAAGTCTTGCCAAGACTTCGATTTCACCATTTGAACAACAGCCTCATTGATTGTTTTAGCCCCGAGGCTGCCACCGAGGCATACAATGAGAAAGTCACTCTCACTAAGAGATAAGGCCTTTCGAACAGTCTCTTTGCGGTTTGTAAAAAAATCAGGATGAACCGGATTGCCAAGATAGGCAAATTCCTTCTTATGGGGCTTGGGAAAATACTGTTCAGCACTGGGAAAACTTAAAAAGATTTGCCGGCTGAATGTTGAAAGTAAGCGATTCGTTCTGCCCGGCAAAGCATTTTGCTCATGCAAAAAAGCCGGAACCCGAGCTAATTTTGCTGCTAATATTGCGGCTGCTGATACATAGCCTCCTGTTCCGAGAACAAGCTTTGTTTGATATTTTTTCATTATACGAAAGGCCCTAAGGACACTGAACAGCGTATTATAAATAAAACCGGGCCAATCTCTCCATTTTCGCGGATAGGCACTGGCCCTGATTATCTCATAGGAATGGCCGCTTTTTGAAACCAATTCATACTCTAAGCCTTCTTTGGTAACAAGAAAGAGCATTTCTGCGTCCGGATCATTCCGCTTCAACTCATCAGCAACACGCAAAGCAGGATTGATATGCCCTGCCGTTCCTCCTCCGGCAAAAAAGTAAGCTTTTTTCTTTTCCCTAGCTTTTTCCTTTAGCATTTCTACTGACCATTCAAGCTTGACGTATACTTGCGAGAAGCTTTCCGCCTTCTGCTTAACCTTTGAACATATTTATTATCCTCTACTATTATTGCTTTCAAGGCCGGGTCCAATTTCTGCCCGTTCCGGGAGACGGATAAAATAAAGCCTACAGCAAGTAAGAAAAAGATATGCGATGAGCCTCCATAACTGAAAAAAGGAAGGGATATTCCGGTAGGCGGAATAACTTCGGCGGCAACTCCGATATTGAAGAGAGCCTGAATGGTAATCAAAACTGTAGATCCCCAGGATAAAAGTGCCGCAAATTGGCTATTGCTTTGCAGGGTAATCCGCATACCGAAAAAGAAAAACAGAAAGAATAAAACGATAACGGAGAAGCTACCTAAAAAGCCTAATTCCTCACCTATAGAAGGCAGTATAAAGTCGTTATATACCATTGGCAAAAATCCGGACTTCTGTTGTCCCATTCCCAGACCTTTGCCGGTTAACCCTCCCGAGCCTAGAGCAAAGCGGGCCTGCAAGGTCTGGTGAATACTGTCCCGACTTGCCTCTTCCGGATTGGAAAAGGTTTCCAAGCGGGCAAAGACATGGGCAAAACGTTCACTAATAAAAGTAAAGAAGCTATCCCCATCATTTAGCAGGGGGTAGGCAAATGTAAGCAGGATTACAGCAATCAAAAGAAGAGGCAGAATTTGTATAAGACCACTAATCCAGGTTTTTAAAGGGATATTGGCAAAAATGAACATAGAAAAAACGAGACCAAAAAAGATTAAGGCGCCGGATAAATGAGGCTGGGCTGCAATAAGAACAAACCAGAGTCCCATGAACATTACAGGAGCAATAATATATAAGCGACCGTCAATTTTCACCTGTTCTCTGGCGTCTTCGGCAATCCAGCGACCTTTTTCCTGGCATTTGCGGATGTAGGGGAAATATATGGCAAGGCAATAAATGGCAGCTACCTTACACATTTCGGAAGGCTGGAACTGGATAGGACCGATAGCCAGCCACCTTGTTGCCCCATAGTCACCCACAACACCGGCAAACATAACAAGCAGTAAAGACAGGGTACTCACAGCATAGACGGCTATGGCAAAAATCATGCGATTATATACTTTTAGAGGAATTCGGGTAAGAACAATAATAGCAACACAGCCGACAATGGTAAAAACAAACTGCCTGCGTACATAATATAAGGGATCACCCCAATCCGCATAGGCAGAGCTCAGACTAGCCGAAAACAGCATGATTAAGCCGAAACTTAATAGCACCAATAAGAGAAACAGAAGGGGAAGGTCCACTCTGCCGTAACGTGCCAAATCAAGCTTTGCCTGCGTCATTTTTCTTTCCTGATCGGCTTTACGCTCCTGCTCCGCCTTATATTTTCTCGCTTTTCCTAAATCACTGACAGCCACGATACACCTCTCTCCTTCAATCCGGCTCTCCTATACAAGAAAAATACCAAGAATCCCTGCAATCAAGCCAACAGCGGAAAAAACGATGACTACTTTTTGCTCTGACCAGCCGCCTAATTCAAAATGATGATGCAGGGGGGCCATGCGGAAAAGGCGCTTGCCCTTTGTCCGCTTAAAATAAAGCGTCTGCAGCAGAGAAGAAAGCCCTTCTAAAATAAAGACCAGACCATGAAACAACATGATCCAGGGAAAACCGGCTAGCAAGGCAATAACCGCCAGGCCTACACCGAGGGAAAGAGAGCCTGTATCACCCATGAATATCTTCGCGGGATGGCGATTATAAAATAGAAAGGCAAGAACCCCTGCAGCCAAAATCAGACAAAGCTCCATTAAAGGCATCATGCCCTCTTTATCTATCCGGCATAAGGCAGGAATCAAGGCCAGGGAAGAGATAAATACCAAGGAGGAGCACAATCCGTCAACTCCGTCAGATATATTTACTGCATTAGCCATAAAAAATAAATACAGAACGATAAAAATGAAGTATAAAACTTTTCCGAAGCCTGTCACGGTAAGGGGCCCGGCTCCTAAGGGCAAGCGAAATATAATCTCTTGTCCGCTGAAAAACAGATAGTATAAGGCAAAAAGCGAGCTTGCCAGTCCAAGGGCAAGACTTTTTTGTTTTACAGAAATTCCCCCCTTGTGTATCTTAACTTTTGTATAGTCATCCCAGAAGCCTATCGCAGCGAAAACAAAGATAAGCAGCATGCTTACATGAAAATTATCAAATTCTCTCTTTGTAATGAGCCGTAAAAGAAAAACAAACAAATAGGGAATCAAAAAGAAGAGACCCCCGAATGTCGGTGTTCCTGTTTTTACAAAATGAGTCGCCGGTCCATCCTCACGAACAACTTGCCGCAAACCGACTTTCTTAATGATAGGGAGGGCAAAATGACCCGTTATCATACTCAGGCCGAAGACCATAAGTGTTTGAATAAAAATTCTTGCCATATTCACTCTCCTTTACTTCTTTGCAGAATCGCCTCATGGATTTTCTCCATTTCATAGAAGCGAGATCCTTTTAGCAAGACAGCATCACCTTCCTGTAACACATCTAAAATAACCGGGATGACCTCATCTGTCGAGGCAAAGTAATGCCTTTCAATCTGAGCGGAACTTTCCTGTAAACCCTCAAGAAGCCACTTCATTTCTTCGCCAACCAAAAGTAAAAGGTCAACCGGATTATCCAGCAGAAATTTTCCTATTTCCTTGTGCAATTCTTCTTCGTAATTCCCAAGCTCCTTGATGCCGCCAAGACAGGCAATGCTTCGCCTATCAGAACTAAGGAGGCGTAAGTTTTCAAGGGCAGAAATGGTGGACTCAGGGGAAGCATTGTAGGAGTCATCTATGATGATATTTTCGCCTATTTCTACTATGTTTTGCCGGTTTCCCGTATTATGAAAATGAATACAATCTTTGGCTGCTTGTTTCAAATCCAGTCCCAAGGCATAGGCGGATGCTAAGGCAAATAAAGCTGCTCTGACCAGATATTTCCCGGGAGCCGGGATGGTGATATTCACCACTGTCTCCGGATCCAAATCGTTATGAGCCTCAAAAGTTGTGCTTTGTGGAGTCAGGGTCAGCTTTTCCGCCCAAAAAGAAGGAATATTTTCCGGCTGTTCCTGTGGTTTCTCATTACTGATAGACCAAATGGAAATATCACTTTCAACTGTCTTAGCCCAATTGACCAAACTCCTATCTTGTCCATTAATCAAGACTAGGCCATTGCTCTTCATACCACAAATTATTTTTGTTTTCTCTTTAAGAATATTTTTTCTACTGCCTATATATTCTGCATGACTATAACCTATACTCGTAAGAATAGCGATGTCCGGCTTACTAATATTGCTTAGTCTTTCAATCTCACCAACCCGGTCCATCCCTAATTCAGCAACAATAACATCGTCATCATCATCCGCTTCTAACAGGGTCAAAGGAACACCAACCAGGTTGTTTTGATTGTTAGCCGTTTCATGGGTGCAAACTTGGCGTGAAATAACCTCACTGACCATACGACGGGTTGTTGTCTTGCCGACACTACCGGTAATAGCTATTACACTGGCCAGCAGGGTTGAACGATAGCCGGCAGCAATTTCTCCATAAGCAACTAAGCCGTCTTCTACAATGAGTAGGTCAGGGATATCTTCTTTAGCCTCATATTTATCTAAAAATACTTTTGCCGCTTTGGATGATTTTTCTATAACCAGGGCTGACGCTCCGGCTTTGACCGCCTCGACTAAAAAATCATGCCCATCAAAGCGCTCACCCTTTAAGGCCAAGAAGATTTCGCCACTGCGAATACTTCGTGTATCCGTGCTTATACCACGGTAGAAATGCTCACTGTCATTTTTGTTTTTTTCACTCATTAAAAGCTCACCATTGGTCCATGCTTTTATTTGTGCCGGTAGAAACCTCGCCATAACAAACCTCTTTCTTACCTGACTTAAGGCAGTTCTAAAACAACGCTGAGCACACTGCCGAAAAGAACGGAATCGCCGGGATTGCCGGTCGCCCCTTCCGCCAAAGCCGAGTTATATAAAACCCTTTGGCTCACACAATTGCCAGTCAAGTTACCTTCAAATTGCGCCACAAGGCCTACTTGGTTGCAAGCGCTGATAACTTCATTGTAATTCATCTGACTTAAGTCCGGGATAACTGTATATTTTTTTTCAGGAATTTCACTGTAGACATAGATGTTGGTTCCTGGGTAAATCAAAGTATCCGGTAGCGGTGACTGGGCGGCGATTTTAGAATCACCGAAAGTCTTTTCATCACCGGCAACAACGGAAATTTGTTGGTAGGTCATTTGCTGTGCAGCTTGAGAAACGGTTAGGCCAATCATGTTGGGCGTGTGAATTGATTTACCTAACTTATAAGCATCCTCATCAGTGTACAGGCGGTCAACATTTAGATAATCCAAAATCCTGGAACAGGTATTTTGCGTAACAATTTGCGCCTCTGAACCACCAACTTTGTTATTACTGGGTTTTTGTAAAATCATGAGGACAATAATTTCCGGGTGCTCAATAGGAGCCGCTGCTACAAAAGAAACCGTAACCTGGTTGGTTATTTCATCTGTAGATGTCGATGTTTTTCCCCCCATATTATAGCCCCAGGTATTTGTATATGAGCTGGAATGCTTTACCATTCCTTCCATCAGATTACGAACCCTTGCCGATGTTTCTGAAGAAATGACTCTACGCGTCACATTGGGCGATGATGCTTGGAGAATTTGACCATCAATATTCCTTACCTCTTTTATTACCGTGGGCGTAACTAATTTACCACCGTTCACCAGGGCTGCAAAAGAACGTGCCAAGTGCATAGGGGTTACTCCGGAAGACTCACCAAAGGATAAATTAGCTAAGTCCAGGAGCGAGGGATTGGTGTGGAAAATACAAGAAGCTTCACCGGGTAGGCCTATGCCCGTTGATTCATAAAAACCAAAAGCGTGCATGTAGTTGTAATACCTTTCGATGCCTATATCCAGGGCGACCTGGACAAAAACAGTATTGCTGGAGTTCCAAAAGGCTTGCTCCAGGCTTTGTTGTCCCAAGGCCTCGCCATAGCTGGAAATTTCTGCATCAAGGATTGTGATGGGTAGGTCACTGTACCAGGTGTTTTCGGAACTGGTGTTTTCTTCAAGGGCAATAGCGGCGGTAAGGGCCTTCATTGTAGAGCCCGCCTCATACAAGCTGGAGATATTTTTGTTTCGCCAAGCATGTTCTTGCAGCCAGGCAATATCCTCTTCACTTGTCGGATCCCAGTCATCAGGATCGATTCCGGAAGGGGCTGCTGTGGGGTCATCACTTTTAAAGTAGGGATAGGAGGCCATGGCATAAATTTCTCCGGTATAGGGATTCATAACAATACCCATACCGTCTTCTACAGCATCATAGGCTTTAATTGCAGCTTCCAAGTCTTCCTGGAGAATTTTCTGAATATTGATATCAATAGTACTGACTATGTTCGCCCCATCCACACGCTCTTTTTCTTGCGTCTGAGAATAGGGTAAGTAGCCATGACTTAAGTAGTTATCCCGCGCCGCATAGGTATAACCGGACTCACCGGACAGAATAGCGTCATAGGCAAGTTCCATCCCTAAGCGCCCCTCAATCCGGCCATCATTATAACTGGCAAAACCAAGCACTTGGCTCGCCAAATCACCGTTTAAGTAATATCGTTTCGGTTCCTTGTCTAAGCGCACTCCGCCAATCCAATTTTGGTTTAAATATTCGGCCAGCTTTTTGCCAATATCTTCGGGAACATCTTTGGCCAGTTGAACATAACTTGCCTCTTGGTCCTTCAAGGCATCTTCCACCAGCTTGTAATCAAGGTCAAGGATTTCACTTATCTTTTCTGTAATATCTTCCTTACGGATACTGGAATCCAGCCTTGAATAAACATGTCTCGGGGTAACACCAATCCGATAAACAAAGCTTGAAGCGGCTAATTTAACACCATTACGGTCATAAATGCCCCCTCTTCTTGCCGGATCTACCTGATTGGAGTAATACTGCTCAGAGGCAGCAAGCGCGGTGTCTTTATGCTCAATAACCTGAATCTTAAAAAGGGCAAAAGTCAAGACAAGCGAAAATAAAAAAACAAAGACGAAGGTTACCCTGACCGCCCCTAGATTGAATCGTCTATTTCGTACTTTCTTTTTAGCCATTTTCACCACTTACTACATCATCTCAGCCTTACATCTTGGCATCTCTATTTACAAAATTAATTTCAATGACATCATGTTGTTAACACATTCTAATAGCTATTTTATTCATCAGTGTAGGTTTTCACTGATGGCTCGCATATATGCTTCAAGTACTTGATAGTTATTACTTTGACTTTGCCCGCTTCCATCCCCCAGAATATTCCTTTCATAAAAGATGACCTGGTCGCTATCCGGTAAATCAACAGTGACTCTTTGCATTTGCGAGGGTTTGCGTAAGGAAAATAAGCGCAAGGCTTCACTTTCTATATGAGCCGTATCACTCTGACTAATCAGCCTATTCTGTAAGTCTATATTTTTCTCTCGTTGCACTTGAATGTCTTTTCTAATGGATGTATTCGCAAAATTCTGCTCATATATGCTTGCCTGGCGAACCATCAAACCGGAAAAAATAAGCGTAATAAAAATAATGCAGACTAAACCGTATACTGATCTCCTGCGCCTTTCAGCAATTGTTGTCTTCCGCAAAAGGTGAATCTCAGCCTGTCGTTTCTCACGACGCTCTGTTTCTTCTTTAAGTTTTCGCTCAATAACCCGTTCCGGAGAGTCATTCCAGCGTTCCGGAGATATGTTATTTAGCCCAAATTCTAATTGTTTCCTTGCTCTGTCAAAGGCAAGATTGCCATTATAATATTGTTCCATAAACTTACTTATCTCCTTTAATCTCAAAGACTCGAAGTCTTGCACTACGTGATCTTGGATTAATTTCCAGTTCTGCAGAGTCTGCTGTGACTCCTTTTCCACTTTTAATTTTTCCAAAAGCTTGCTTACCACAGACACATTGGGGGAAATTCGGAGGACACGTGCAAGGGTTTTCCCATTGTTTCATCGCCCGCTTGACCATACGATCCTCTAGAGAATGAAAACTGATTATCAAGATCCGGCCACCTTCATTCATAAAGTAGGGAATCTTTTCCAAAAACTTCTCTAACTGCCCCAATTCATCATTTACTGCAATGCGTAAGGCCTGAAAGGTCCTTTTTGCCGGGTGCTGTGCTTCCCGCCTTGCTTTTGACGGCAAGGCTTTCAGAATACAAGCACAAAGCTCTCCTGTTGTTTTAAAGAAGCCTTGCTTTCTTTCTCTGACTATCGCTTTGGCAATCCTTCGTGAATAACGTTCTTCACCATATTCCCAAAAAATTTTTGCCAGCTCTTCTTCCGGTAAATTATTGACAAAATCAGCTGCTGTTTTCCCCTTTGAAAAATCCATTCGCATATCTAGAGGACCATCCTGCATATAAGAAAAACCGCGTTCCTCTAAATCCAATTGGGCTGAAGAAACACCGATATCCAGTAAAACACCGTCCAGCTTTTCAATCTTAAGTTCCCTTAGCGTCCGGTCAAAGTCTGCAAACTCATTTTGCACAATATGCAAGTTCGCCTTTGTGTCTATGTTTTCAAGTTTCTTACGACCTTCAGCTATAGCCATGGGGTCGCGGTCCAAACATACTAATCTTCCCTCTTTGCCGAGTCGGTTAATAATTCCCAGGGAATGTCCGGCTCCTCCCATTGTTCCGTCAAGATAGGTTCCCCCTTCTTTGATATTGAGCGCCTCCATACAAGCCTCAAATAATACGGGAACATGGTAGTTTTTATAATCCTTTGACATTAAACCTGCTCAGATCCATGTCGGATAGCGTGAGGGCTTCTTCTTTCTGCTCATCAAGGAAGCGTTTTGAACAAATCTCAACCTTATCAAACATATCAATAAAGTAAATTTCATCACCGGGGCTGACCCCAATAACTTCCCACAATTCATCAGAAAGACTAATTCTTCCCTGATTATCTAATTCACAAGCAACAGCACTGCCCAAAAACAGCCGCCTGAATTTCCTAAATTCAGGGTCAGTGCCGGATTGTTCACTTAATTGTTCGCGAATGTCCTTAAAATGCTCGGAAGAATAGGCGGAAAGATAGCCTTCATCAAGACTGAGAGTAACATAAAGTGTACCGTCCAGATTGTTGCGCACACGTGCGGGAACAATTACACGTCCTTTGGCATCGATAGTATGGATATAACGTGCCATGTCTTTTACTCTCCTCCTTTTCCACCATTATACACCCTTTTATGTGTTTTTTACACCATTTCAAACCACTTTCCTACATTCTATAGAAAACATACTTCCATTTCAAGCAAAAAAAGAGCCATTTCCGGCTCTTTTTATCTCAAAATATTATTTTATCTTTCTATTCCAGTCCCCTTCTTATGTCCTTTCCCTTATCCGCCTGCCATTACGACTTGTAGGATTTATATTCCATGGAAATATTGAGCATTAAACCCAGGGAAAAATAATTAACCACCATGGCCGTACCACCACTTGATAAAAAGGGTAAAGGAATTCCCGTGATAGGCAATAACCCCACATTCATCCCCATATTTTCGATAAAGTGAAAGGCCATGACCGCTGTTAGGCCCATCATCAAATAGCTACCATAGTAGTCCATTTCCTGTACTTTATAAGCAAGATAGATGGCCCTGATGATGAATATGCTGATGAGAATAATCAGACTCGTTGTGCCAATCATTCCTAAATATTCAGAAACAGCAGAGTAGATAAAGTCTGATTCTTTAACCGGAACATAGGCTGTTGCATCACTTTGCTTACCACTAATCCCCCCCATGGCAATCGCTTGCAAGGCTTGCTCTAAATGGTAGCCTTCCGTCAAATCCTGGTCCGGAAAAACCAGGGAAAGGATTCTATTCTTCATATATGGGGAAAAAGAAAAATTCCAAAGGAAGGCAAATAGAGCAAATGCTCCCAAACTTAAGCCCAGGATGTACTTCCAATCAAGGCCCCAAACAAAGAGCATTGTGGCAAACATAACAACAATAACTAAAGCTGTACCAAAGTCCGGTTGACGATAAATGAACAAAATGGGAATGGCAAAAACAAGAAAAATCATAGCGAAGCCCTTCTTATAGTCAAGCTCCCCTTCCTTCATTTTGCAAAAATAATGGGAAGAAACCATGGCAATGCCTATTTTAGCTAATTCTGACGGCTGAAAGCTGCCGATAAGCGGAAGCATCAACCAAGAGTCAGCCCCGGTGAGAGCGGCAAGAGAATAGCCATCAAAGCGGACAACCAACAATAGCACAATGGAAGCGGCATACACAAACCAGGCCATAAGTTTTAGGGTCGGCGGTTCAATAAGGCAAATAATTAAGGCAAGAAACATACCAAAAATAGCAGCCCCAAACTGCTTAATAAAGTTGCTCGGATATTCTCCTGCACCATAACCGGACTGCATAACCAGGTTCATAACATACAGACCGATTACCGTCAGGAGCAAGACAGGAATTAAAAGAAAATAATCCATGTCTTCAAAAAAACGTTCCATTCGTTCTTTTATCTTAAACCTTGCCAAAAGTATCCTCCCCCTCTGTTTCACTTTTATCCTTATCTTCAACCGAGCCATCTTGGCCTATACAATTACTATTCTCAGCTATTGAATCTTCCTCGCCGCTAGCTGATATCGGGCGTTCAAATGCCGATATCCTTTCTGCCGGAGGAATCCTCTTCAGCCTTGAATAGGAAAAAAGCAGGTAGATTGACGCTGTAACGAACATAAGCAGGGAAAGAGCCTGAGAGATCCGGATTCCGGTACCGTCAATGTATAAGGAATCCATGCGCAGGGACTCTGTAAAGGAACGTAAAAGTCCGTACATTGCGAAATAGCATGCTGTCGTTCCAAAACGAATTTTGCTATTTTTTCTAACACGCAGTAATAGGATGAAGATAATGATGTTAGCCAGGCTTTCATAAAGAAATGTGGGGTGCACCGGCTTATCCGGGGTGGGATGCCCAAGACTTAATAAGTAATACAGTGTCCCTTCGCTTTTCATCCCCCAAGGTAAATCCGTCGGCCTACCGAAGGCTTCTTGATTAAAAAAATTCCCCCAGCGACCAATGGCATGGCCTAAGGCTAAATAGGGGGCAAAGAAATCCGTATAGTGAGAAAAGTTTATCTTTTTATACTTACTCATCAAGAAAATACCCAGAATCCCACCTAGCACACCGCCATAAAAGGCAAGGCCGCCATCAGATATATTTAAAATTTCCAACAAGCCGTAAGACAATATTTTCGGAGAAAAAACAAGATAGTAGGCCCTTGCCCCAACGATAGCAAGGGGGATGACCAGCAGAAAAACATCCAAAATATCATCTGCGCTTAATCGAAACTTTTCTGCATCGCGCAGCGACAGGTAGAGCCCCAGCCCGAAGGCAAAGGCAATAAGCAAACCATACCAATATATACTGATCTCACGACCAAAAAGAGAAAACTCAAAAATCACCCTGTTAACAGCCAGGTCTTCTATACCTAAGCCGGGAAAAGATACCGTAAAAGATCTCATCCTTGTCCTCCATATCACATGTGTGTAAATCATAGCACAAAGCTGACCGGCCTTTGTCTATCTTTCTGCAAACAAATGTAAAAATTGCTAGTAAGTAATTGCTTCCTGCCCTCTTAAATAGGACTGAGCATTTTCATCTTGTAAGAGCAAGGCAGCCTTTGAGCGGGCGGCATACTTTTTTTCGGCAAGTTCTAGGTCAAGGTGAACTTGCTCGCGCAATTCTTCAACAGAGTCAAAGCAAATTTCCGGTCGTATAAATTCCAGATAGGAAATCGTGACTTCATCACCGTATTCCGGATAAACCGAATCAAAAATATAGGTTTCACTTCTTAATTTGTTACTATTTTCTACTGTTGGACGGTAGCCAACATTTGTAATACTGCCAGACTCAAGTTGGGCCCCATTTTGCTGCCAAGTTGTTTTGCTCAAGTACACACCGCAGGGGAGCGGAACAAGACTAGCGTCGGGAATAATATTCAAAGTCGGAAAACCTAAGGTGCGGCCTAATCTTTTCCCCTGAACAACAAGTGCTTCATGTTGAAAAGGACGGCCCATTAAGAAATTAGCTTCTGCAATCTTCCGGTCTAAGAGCAGGTTTCTGATTCTTGTTGAGGAAACAATCTCTCCGGCAAAAATATAATCCTCCAATATCTCTAGTTGGATATTATGGGCAAGGCAGAACTTTTCCAAGAGAGCTACATCTCCCTGGGCCTTATGACCAAAGCGAAAATCGTGACCAACCACAATGGCTTTAGCCTGCATTTTTTTCTGAATAATTTCCTTCAGAAAAGGCTCAGCTTCTACAGTCAAAACTTCAGGAAGCAAGGGCATTGAAAATATCTCCTCAACAGAAAATGCTTCTATTGCCCGATAACGCTGCTTTCTGCTTTGCAAATGACCGGGAAAACTATGAGCTTGAAAAAACGAAGCCGGAGCATTTTGGAAAGTATAGACCGCTGCTCTCAAAGATTGCCCCTCGCTGATAGAACGAAGTTTTTCCAATAAACTTTGGTGGCCTAAATGTACACCATCAAAAAAACCCAGAGCGACGGCTCGAGCTACATTCTCCTCTTGATTAAGAAAGTCACTATAAATTTTCATGGGAAATAAAAACTCTTTTCGTTTTGATTTGATAGCGCCGGTTATCTGTTTTTTGTAAAAAGGCCATGGCTAGGCATGTTTTTTTATAGAAAACAAGAAGCTCTTCGCCGGGGTCATATTGGGGTAAACCTTCTTCCTCCAAAAAAACCGGCTTGCCCCGGACGAGATCTTTTGCCTTATCCCCGGGAAGTTGTATTCTTTTCCGATCTGCAAAAGCGTCAGCAATGGTGTACAAGAACCCCTGTTCTTGCAGGTAGGAAAACATCTTCTCTCGGTCTTGTTCAAATTTATCATACTGAGCAAGTAAGTCATTACTGTTTGGGGTATTAGTCTTTAAAAGAAAGGGCCCGCATTTGATTCGCTTTAAATTCTCGCAATAGGCTAAGCTGCCAATTTTTCTTCCCAAGTCTTCTATCCATGAGCGAATATAGGTTCCTTTGGATACATCTAAACGAGCGTAAAGGAAAAATTCCTCCCCATCCGGAATAGGCCAAGCCGGAATAAAGTTTTTCTCTTCAAGGAAGGCCGGCAGATCCGCCCTGCAAAGAAGGGCTATTTCCTCCAAACGGACATGAATCGGCCTTGCTTTGCGCTCAATCTCCCGGCCCTTTCTGGCATACTCGTATAGAGCCTTTCCCTTGTGCTTTAATGCAGAAAACATAGGAGGAAGCTGGTTAATATGGCCGCTCATTTCCTTGCTTGCCAAGCCTATTCGCCTTGCCAGTTCTCCTGTCTGCCACATTTTTTTCACCTCTTCCCGAGAAATGCGCCGGCTAATACTCCCCTCACGGTCCTGGGTATCCCTCTCTTGACCCAGGACAGCTAATACTTCGTAACTTTTGCGATAATCTTCCATAAACTGTATCGCTGCAGTTCCACGACCAAAGGCTAGCGGTAAGACACCCGTTGCAAAGGGGTCCAGGGTACCACAATGGCCAATGCGTTTAATACCGAAAATTTTTCGTAACCGAGAAACTACAGAGAAGGAAGTTATTCCCGGATCCTTATCTATAATGATGAGACCATTTTTTTCCAAAATTTATTCACCACTTCCAAGCAATAAGCCCTAGCTCCCGGCCAGGTGGCTTATCGACTTTCTTTGCTCCGCTGAGACATGGTCAAGCAGGTCAGCAAGCACTTTCCTATTTATTAAAGATCTAGCCTGCCAGCTTAGCGACCTCTTCTTTTGCCGCCTGCACAACAAGTGCAGCTGTTTTATGAATATTTTCCGTAATCGGCAAGCTGGCCCCTGCTGCACGGAGATGCCCGCCGCCGCCAAACTGTTTAGCAAATGCAGCCGAGTCAATCTTATCTGTACTGCGAATACTGAGATGGAGAAGAGCTTTGCCATTCTTGTTTTTCTCTTCTCGCATAAAGATAGCCATTTCTACACCCTTTACATTGCTCATCAAGGAAGAAATAGCCCCTAATTCATCTTCATCTGTTCCGCAAGCATGAATTTCACTTATTTCAAACAAACACCAAGACAGCTTGTTCTCACACTCAAAATTTGTTTTTGAAAAAGCCAGGCCACGCGCCCTGTATTCACCTATACTGACTTGTGAAAATAAGGCTTCTGATATTTTATCAATGGCCACCTTGTATTTTTTTAATTGGGCCATAGCAAGATATGTTTCTCTCTTGGTATTGCTAAAGCGGAGGCCACCGGTATCCGCATAAATACCAACAGAAATGTTAAAAGCACTTTCCTCCGATAAAAGAGGGCGGCCCTTTATTTGTGAAAAAACTTCACTTAATTCAAAAACAAGTTCTGCGGTTGAAGAGCGCCAAGATTGAATCAAGGAAACGGCAGCTTCAGGCCTAGTCTGATATTGATGGTGGTCAAGAATAAACCTCAGCGGTGCCCTGTCCCAAAGAGCGGCTCGTTTCCCCAAACGATTTCTTTCATGGCAATCCAACACAAACAGCATATCAAAAGATTCGGAAAAACTGTCCTCATCATAAATATGAATCCTTTCTATACCAGGCATAAAATGGTATAGGTCCGGTATTTTTTCATCAATATATATTGCCGTTGCATAGCCCAGGCCTTGCAAAATTGCACTCAGCGCAAGCGAAGAGCCTATGGCATCGCCATCTACCCGGATATGGGGAGCAATCACAATTTTGCTATGCGGCTTGACTTCGCTGAGCAAGCTTTCACAAAATCTTACGATTTCTTTATTCATCTACCGCTCCGATGAGTAAATTCTTCATTCTTCTTCGCATCCTCCGCCCTAACTTTATCAATTAAGTCAGAAATATAATTACCATGTTCCAATGATTCGTCAAGTTTAAAACGCAGGTCAGGAGCGACCCTGAGGTTTATTTGTTCGGCTACCCTACTGCGTAAAAATCCTTTGGCCTTTTCAAGCCCCTTCATCATATCTTTTTTTTCTTCTTGCGTACCTAGGGTGCTGACATATACAGTCGCTAAGGACAAATCACGATTCATTCGGACTTCTGTTACCGTCGCCATCTCCGGAATACGGGGGTCATTAATTTCCCCGTAAAGCACTTCAAGTAAAATCCTCTGGACCTCTCCGGCAACTCTCTTTTCTCTTCCCATTTCTCTTTCCTTATACTTCTCATTCCCCTGATCACAGGAAGGAAACGGCCCTGCAGCGGCCGTTTCATTTCACTACATTATGCTCGCTCAACTTCTTTCATGTAGAAACATTCAATCGTATCGCCAATCCTCAGATTGTTGAAGCGGTCAATGCTCAGTCCACATTCATAGCCATGTTGAACTTCACGTACATCATCTTGGAAACGGCGCAAAGAAGCAAACCTGCCCTCGTGGATGACGATACCGTCACGCACAACGCGGGCTTCTGCACTTCTCCTCATCAGGCCGCTCGTGACATAACAGCCGGCAATTGTACCGACACCTGAAACCTTATAAATTTCTCGTATTTCCGCATTGCCAAGAACTTCCTCTTCAAATACAGGATCAAGCATACCTTTCATCGCATTTTCAACATCTTCAATCGCTTCATATATAACACGATAGAGGCGTATTTCTACATTATTCTCCTTGGCCAGGTCAATAATTGAACTGGGGGGGCGAACATTAAAGCCGATAATAATAGCATTGGAAACATCCGCCAGACGAATATCTGATGCATTAACCGCTCCAACGGCCCCATGAATAATATGAACCCGTACTTCCTCATTTGAAAGTTTTTCCAATGAGGAACTCATAGCTTGGACTGAACCTTGAACGTCCGCCTTAACAATAATGTTAAGGTCTTTTGTCTCTCCTTGCCCCATCTGTTCGAATAAATTTTCCAAAGACAGTTTATTTGTGCGACTGAGCTCAAGCTCACGTTCTTCTTCTTGCCTTCTGGCAACCAAGCTGCGAGCCACTTTTTCATTTTCTACTTCATAGAAAATATCTCCCGCTTCCGGTACCTCAGGTAAGCCCATAATTTCCACGGGCACTGATGGACCGGCTTCTTCAATAATGCCTCCCCGGTCATCAAACATTGCCCGGATATTGCCCATCATAGTACCAACAACAAGGGCATCTCCCTGTTGGAGCGTACCTCTCTGGACTAACAAGGTAGCTATAGGCCCCCTATTCTTATCCAAACTTGCCTCGATAACCGTGCCTTTAGCTTGGCGATTAGGATTAGCCTTGAGTTCCATGACTTCTGCAGTCAAAAGGATCATTTCCAGGAGCTCTTCCATGTTTTCACCTGTTTTTGCTGATACGGGAACAATGGTCGTATCACCGCCCCAATCAGATCCTAAGATGTTTTGAGCAGCCAGTTCTTGTTTGACTTTATCAAGATTTGCCCCGGGCTTATCTATTTTATTGATGGCGACAATAATTTCCGTCTCAGCTGCCCGAGCATGGTTAATCGCCTCGATAGTTTGGGGCATGACACCGTCGTCAGCAGCAACAACAAGAACAGCGATATCCGTAACTTGTGCTCCTCGCGCCCGAATGGTTGTAAAAGCTTCATGGCCTGGCGTATCAAGGAAGGTTATTTGCTTTCCATGAACATCAACCATATAAGCTCCTATATGTTGCGTAATCCCACCGGCTTCACGGGCAGCAACCCGACTGGAGCGAATCCAGTCCAAGATAGAGGTTTTACCGTGGTCTACATGACCCATAACAACGACAACAGGCGGCCTTGCTTCTAAATCTTCTTCAAGATCATCTGAATCATCAAAGAGGATATCTTCCTCCGTAATTTCAACCTTCTGCTCCGCCTTGATACCGAGCTCATTAGCAATAATGGCTGCCGTGTCAAAGTCGATTTCCTGGTTGAGTGTGGCCATCACACCAAACTCCATTAACTTTCTAATGACATCCGCACTTGTTTTCTTTATAATTTCCGCAAATTCTTTGACCGTCATGACGGATGGCAAGCTGACTTGCGTCAACTCCGTCTTAACAGGTGCAGTTTGGCTTTCCGTACGGGCTTTACGCCTTCTTGCACGGCGTACGGCTTCCTGATCAAACTCTATTTCTTCACGGCTTCTCCAGCTGCTGGTTCGGCGCTCTTGATCACGCTGATTCTTGTTTTTAAAGCTTTTCCTATTTACTTCTTTTTGAACATTTATGACTGTCTCATCCGGCAGGCCTTCCGTCTTCTTTTTGGGTCTGGGTGACCTGCTGCGACGAGGTGTTTCTTCCTCATCTTTGTCCTTATCCATAAAAGAATCTTGGCGACCGGGCCTACGCTGAGAACTACTTCTTGTTTCCTGCGGTGGACGCGGGCCGGGTTTACCGGCTCGAGGAGTGCGTTTTTCTTCTGCATAGGCGGGCTTATTTCTATCACGGCCGACATAACTTCCGCTTTGTGGCCTGATTGGGGTTTTCCCCGCCCTGGCCATTCTCTCTTGGGCAGTAATAATAACGCCTTGATCTGATTTTACACGGGACTCTTTCTTCTCCGACCCTGAAGTTGGAGCCTTTTTTGTCTCTTTACTCTTGACAGCTGAGGCGGTCTCCTTTTCTGCCACTTGCCTGGTCTTTTGTCCCATAGTTGTAGCCTTCTTGCCACCCACAACAGGTGCCTGAGCCGCAGGAGCTTTCCTTTGAGACCTTTCGCTTTCAGACACTAACTTTCTATCTTGTGGCAAATCAGCTTTTACAGCCGGCTCTTTTGGCGGTTCACCGAGAGGCTCTTTTGCCGCCTGCTCTTGCTGTGATAAGTCTTCTGATTTTTTGGGGCGTGAACTTGTCATTTCCTTTGCCTGTTTTACTTCCACTTTTTCTACAAGCTCAGCTTTTCCGACAGGTCCCATCTCTTCCGGCTTAGCAAATACCGTCTGCACATCAGGTTCTTTTTGAGAAAGTGCCGAGGCGGCTTGTCTTTGCTCAGCCTCTTTTTCCTTTAGGGAAGTAAGATCTTGAGTAGCTTCCCGACCGGCTTTTGAGGCTTGCTCCTGTACATCTTCTTCAGGTTTTCTCCTTTTTACCGCTTTAATCACACCTTTGATCATTCTGCCGGAAACACCTTGCACAGCAACCTGAGGCCCTGAAAGCCCTTCATCTTCTTCCATTTTCTCTTGTGCTACTTTTTGCTCTTCCATCACGTCTTTTTTATCTTCTTCTTTTTTATTTGCCCCCCCACTGTCACGTAGCGGAGGCATTTTGGGGGTCATTTCTTTCAATTCATCTTCGTGTACGAAACCGGCTCGTAGACCTGAATCTGCTTCTTCTCTTCTATTCATTTTTCACCTCCGACTCTTTGTTCCCTTCCACAGAATTTATTTTTTTTCCAAGTAATATGTCCATTATCGCTTCTGAAAATCCTTGATCGTTAACCGAGCATATAGCTAAACTGCCTCTTCCTAAAGCCTTTGAAAGTTTTTCTTTATTCAAAAGACTTACTGATTGTATCGGGTTGAGCTCAAGGACCTTACGTAATTTTTTCAGTGTATTTTCTTTTACGTCACCAGCTATCAAGACGAGTTTTGCTTCTTTTGACTTTATCGCTTCTCCGGTTGCATCAAAGCCTAAGCTGAGTTTATTAGCCCGTCTTGCTAGTCCAAGCAGTTGTAAAACATCACTTTCCCTATTTTCTTTTTTGCAATCAATTTGCTTTTGCTTTGCATGCAGGCCCTCCAAAATTGCCCTGCTATCCTTATGCAAATTAAAGGGTCTGCGTTTGCCTGATGCGTGCAGAACAGCTTCCATGCATGCATATTCATGACAAAGATATAGGCCTCTACCGGCAGACTTGCCTCGCAAATCAATATGTGCCTCATTATTTTGATCCATGGTAAACCGCATCAATTCTTTTTGTGGATACCTCTTGCGGCATACCGTACACATACGCTCAGCAATGTGCTTTTTCTTTTTTACTGCTTTCGCCATCTTCTGCGAAAACCTCCCTGAATTATTCTACTATTTCATGAAGTTCACCGGTCTCTTCAACTTCTGCAACTTCCTCCAACCCGGAAGCTAAGTCATGCTCTGCAGGGTCATCAGCTTCCTCATCTATTTCCAAAGATGCCTCTTCTTCATACTCTTCCTCGCTTTGCATGATACTTTCATTAAAGCGGGCCAGTAGCTGTTCTTCAATCATTTCATGGTATTGCGACTCGCTCTTAATATCAATTTTCCAATTCGTTAGTTTTGCCGCAAGCCTTGCATTTTGCCCTTCCCGACCTATCGCCAGAGAAAGCTGGTGGTCAGGCACAACAATGCTTGCTGACATATCGTCTTCATATAAAACGACTTGGACAACTTTAGCCGGAGCAAGCGCATTTGTCAGGAAAATCATGACATCCGGATCCCATTCTACAATGTCGATTTTTTCCCCATTCAACTCATTGATAACCGCTTGCACACGCATTCCGCGTTGACCCACGCAGGCACCAACAGCATCGACGTTAGGATCATGCGTAGCAACAGCAATTTTTGTTCTTGAGCCGGCTTCACGTGCTATAGAAACAATTTCAACAACCCCGTTGGCAATTTCCGGCACTTCTTGTTCAAACAGTCTCCGCACCAAATTGGGGTGGCTGCGGGAAACAAAGACAACGGGACGCGATTTTCTTTCATCCACTTTCAGGATATAGAAACGCATTCGTTGGTTAAAGTCATAATTATCAAGTCTTGACTGTTCCTTTTTAGGTAGAATTGCTTCAGCCCGGCCAATATCTACAAAAACTTCGTTATAGTCGCGTCTTTGTACAATACCATAGCTCAACTCACCGGTCCGATCATTGAATTCCTCACGAATCCGTTCACTTTCTGCCTCATTCAAGCGCTGATTGATAACACTTTTCGCTGCTTGAGCCGCAAGACGCCCCAGCTGAGTTGTATCAACAAGCATACTAATGACATCACCCACTTCAAATTCAGGACTATAGAGTTGGGCCTCTTCTAAAGAAATCTGCGATTCGGAATCTTCTACTTCAAGCACGATTTCCTTGTGAATCTCTACATACATTTCTCCTGACTCGCGATCAACTACACCAAAAATATTTTCATTGTTTTTCGCGGTCGGGACCTCTCTTTTATAGGCTGAAACTAAGGCTTCTTCAATGGCTTGAAAAATAACTTCCGCGTCTACTCCTCGCTCTTTTTCAATTAATTTTATTGCTTCAATAAAGTCAGCATTCATTTTTGCTTCTCCCTTTCCTGGTATATGCATATATACGATTATAGAGATGATATGCTCCTACTTAAAATGGATTACCCTCTTCACTTGCGCGAGCTCATCATAACTCAGCTCTATTACTTCCCCTTCCAAGGGCCGGACACATATACCCTCTTCATCTGCTTCAATAAGTTTTGCGGTAAATTTCTTCATCCCGTCTTTCTTCCGGTAAAGGCTGATGTCTAAATCCTCCCCCTTGTGCAAAATGAATTCAATGGGGCTGACCAAGGCGCGATCCAGTCCGGGAGATTGGACCTCAAAATAGTCATGCTTATCCTCACCCCACTCATCAAGAAGAGCATCACAGCAACGGCTAACACGCTCACAATCATCAATTGTGACGCCCCCCATTTTATCGATATAAAGACGCAGAAAGCGTTTTTTGTTTTCCGTCTTGAAGCGTAGGTCGATAAGTTCACAACCTTTTCCTCTAACCGGCTCTTGCAGGCGGAGAAACAATTGCTCTTCATGCTTATTTCGGTTTGACTTAGCCATTTTGCACCCTTTCCAAAAAATAAGAGCGGGACACTCCCGCTCTCGAAGATTCTCTACCGATAGCACTATAAGTATACCAAGCAAACAGGCAGTTTACAAGTGTAAATCCCATTTACCTGAGGGCTTCCTTCCTATCCTTCTGTTCTACAATCAAATCTGCTTTAAAATCTTTCAAATGTACTTAATGAATTGAGGCTTTATCGCCTGCATTTTTCTCAGCTTACTTGTCTTTTCTCAATGCGTCTCTAATCTCTTCCAACAACAAAACCTCTGCAGATTTTTTCGGTTCTTCTTCCGCAACCGCTTCCTCTTTTTTGCGACTTAATTTATTTAGACTTTTAACCATGAGGAAAATAAAGAGAGCAATAATGAGGAAATTAATTACAGCTTGAATTAAGTTGCCATATGTTAACACAACTTTGTCACCCAAATTAATGGATAAATCGGTAAAGTTAATACCGGCGGTAAGAAAGCCGATAATAGGCATTAGGATATCAGCAACCACTGAATTAATTATGGTGCTGAAAGCACCACCAATAACAATACCGATTGCCATATCCATGACATTGCCGCGCATGATAAACTCTCGAAATTCCTTAAGCATAAAGACTTCCTTTTACATCAATTATGTATTGCCGCTTATATTACCGGCTTGCCTAAACATATGATAAAACTTATTCGTGGTAGCTAACGTAGCCGGCAACCGATTCAGGAAGATTGTTGGGATCTTCACTAATGCTGACAATAACCTTTACATCCCACTTCTTAGAGAGTTCATCAAGTCTGGCCATAAACTCTTCAAGCCCTTCCAGCCCCGCTTCCTTAGCAACCTTATAGACACTATCAACAAAAATATGAGAAATATCGAAATCTTTGGCAATGATACCGGCTATAAATGCAAGAAGTTCGCCGTAACCCTGTACAGGATATTCTTCAATATCCACTAAGCGAACTCTAAATGGTATCCGTCCATCAAACCTTTTTCCATATTCAATGCAAACGATATTATTTTCATCATTATCAGAAAGTGTTGTTATTTGGTCTAAAATTGTCGCTGTTTTACCAACACCTTTTAAACCAACAATTGCTTCAATCATAGTATGCACCCCTTTCATAATTAGCAACAGCTTTGTTTCTCATTTTCTTTGATTATAGCAGAAAACAATCCGGTCTGAAGTATAAATTAATTTTGAGTCTCGATGAATTCTTTTTTGCCCTCTTACTTTTTTCACATATTCATTCTTTGTACTTTCAGCTCTTTATGCTCTTCTTTTGGGGATATCCCACAAGTAAAAGAGCAGTAATGATTCTTTTTCCTTTTTTGTTTAAAATATCGGGTATATACTAATTAGGTGTATTTGCCTTAAAATTATGTCATTCTTAACATAAGAACACATTATGACTTAGAGAAGAAGGGAGGTTGGGTAGTCGCTTAGCTAATAAGCTTTCTACTCCATGAAAATATGCTTAGCCTAAATACGAGGATAATAAAATGTATAACAATATCCGTGTCAGTCTTCTTGCTTTTAATTTGCCTGTCTCCTCTTATGAATTTGGCTCATAGGAGGGATGAAAACAGATCTGAGTTTTACAACAGGGACGTTGCCGCAAGCCCTACTTCCCCGCCGCCACTAGGACCAAGGAGCACAAGCGACTATTTGCTGGAAGAAGCTGCGCAAATTAGGCCCACTTCCCCACCGCCAATACGGGAAAACAATCAAGCAAAAAGGGCTGACCAAGCTATAAAACCAACATCACCACCGCCAATAAGAGAAAATGACAGAACAAGGGAAGCCGGCAAGGCAACAGGACCGACCTCTCCGCCGGCAATTAGTCGTAAGGATCTTGCCCAAGAAGAAAAAAAGGTCGCCGGACCCACTTCGCCACCGGCCTTGAAGCAGGAAGAGCTTGCTACTAGAGAGGCAGGTCCTACTTCGCCACCGGCCTTGAAGCAGGAAGAGCTTGCTACTAGAGAGGCAGGTCCTACTTCGCCCCCACCAATCTCTTCTCCTGCAAAATCAGCCGGACGAGATGCTGCGGGAGCTGAATCAACTGAAAAGCTCTTACAAGGACAATACAAATATATTGCCCTAACCTTTGATGATGGGCCACATACTGCGTATGACACCCGGATTCTTAACGCCTTAAATAAAGTTCAAGGGAAGGCTACCTTCTTTATGGTGGGAAGTGCCATTCCCTACAACGCGGAGATTGT
Organism: Bacillota bacterium; assembly: GCA_023622515.1. Classification (GTDB taxonomy): domain Bacteria; phylum Bacillota; class Clostridia; order Saccharofermentanales; family DTU023; genus SFFI01. The sequence goes on from JAMNZB010000016.1 coordinate 53,959, forward strand.
CCGAAAAATTGCTGAACAAGGTTCGGAAATTGCTAATCATTCCTATAATCACCCTGATTTCACAAGGCTTTCTGCCGCACAAATAGCTGAACAGCTAAACCTTACCAGTAATTTAATTGCTGAATATTCCGGAAGCTATCCCAAGTACATGCGTGTACCCTATGGCAGCTATAACGCTTTTGTCATGAGCCAAATCCCCTATCCTGTTATTTTATGGAGTCTTGATACCCAGGATTGGCTATATCGCGATGCCCAATATGTTGCTTCACAAATGATAAATGCTCCCGCCGGCTCTATTATTCTCTTGCATTCTATTCACCCGACAACAGCCCAGGCTGTAGAAATAGCCCTTCCGCAGATGTACAAAGCCGGCTATCGCTTTGTCACCCTAAGTGAGTTGTTTGCCTTATATGGGAAAACAGTAAGCCCCTATACATTTTACTATTCCGTTACCTCGCCCTGAGAGCAAGCCCCTTAGGCACTAACAATGATTCTTTTTAATTCTTTGTATAAGCTTATAAGCCAAAGGGCTTTCTTGCAAAAACGCAGGAAAGCCCTTTCAACATATTTAATTCACCGGGGAATCTTGTCCCGTATTTTCCTTATGCCCAGCCACGGAGTTTCATGGCTTCGTAGGTATCTTTTACAGAGACCAGGTAGGCTGCTTTACGCAGGCTGACCTTTTTCTCTTCTGCTAATGTCCATATTTTGTCAAAGGCAATACGTGTTTTCTCTTCTTGCTTTGCAAAGACCTCAGACTCATCCCAGTAATAGCCTTGGAGATTTTGTACCCACTCAAAGTAGGAGACCGTTACACCACCTGCATTGGTGAGAATGTCGGGTGTAAGGAGAATGCCTCTTTCGGCAAGCACTTTATCGCCTTCCGGTGTTGTCGGACCGTTAGCCGCTTCAGCCACTAACTTACAATTCAGTTTTTCAGCTACTTCACCGGTAATGGCATTTTCCAGAGCTGCAGGTACCACAATATCTACAGCTAATTTCCAGAACTCATCTACAGAAATAGCTTGTGCACCCGGGAAGCCTACGAGATTCTTGTTTTCTGCAACATAGGCAACCATTTCATCATAATCCAGACCTTCTTCTGAATAAATAGCATAGGTACCGTTTTTCGGTTCCCATTCACTGATGGCAACGACCTTTGTGCCATTTTCTACCATGTTTTTCACAGTAAAGCGACCGGCATTACCAAAGCCTTGAACCGCAACGGTAGCTTCTTCCATGTTAATGCCAAGTTTTTCCGCAGCCAGTTTTGCTACGAGGTAAATACCATAGCCTGTCGCTTCACCACGACCCTGCGAACCACCCCAGCGAACATCCTTACCGGTAAATACGCCAAGAGAACTGTCTTCTCCGGTCAATTTGATATATTCATCCGTCATCCAGCTCATAACTTGAGCATTGGTGCCTACATCCGGGGCAGGAATATCAAACTTTTCGCCAATCAACTTGTAAACACCGCGCACATAACCTCTTGCTACGGCTTCGAGCTCACGTTTCGAAAGACTCAAGGGGTCACAAATGACGCCACCCTTACCCCCACCGTAAGGAACGGACATAACACCGCATTTGAAGGTCATCCATATGGAGAGAGCCTTTACTTCATCATAGTTGACTTGCGGATGGAAGCGAATACCACCCTTATAAGGACCAACAGCGTTATTATGCTGGCTCCGCCACCCTTTGAACATTTTCAGTGTGCCATCATCCATGCGCACAGGGAAATTTACTTCTAAGACACGTTGTGGTTCACTTAACAAAGCGTAGGCTTCATCGTCATAGCCAAGCGCATCACAGGCTGCCTTGATTTGTGCTTGTGCACTTTCGAAAGGATTCAGGTTGTCTTTGGTCATTATATTTTCCTCCTAATTTAATAAATAGCATTTCCACACTCCTCTAATGGAAAATTGCTAAACTCATAAGTAAATTATATCATATTTGTGTGCAGAGATAATAAAGAGATTAAAGCAAAAATTTAGAAAAAAAGTTTCACACTCTTCTCTTTTTGCGTTATACTGTTCAGGCAGTCCGGTTTTACAAAGACATTGCTTTTACTTCCGGATTATTACTCGTTTTAGACTGTTTCTCAGTTTTGCGGGCGTAGTTCAATGGTAGAACATCAGCTTCCCAAGCTGAATACGCGGGTTCGATTCCCGTCGCCCGCTCCACCAATGTCTATTTTTCAGGTCTATCACTCTTCTCTTCCCGATTTTTTCTTTGACTTCCGGCACTCCACAGTTGAAGTATTTTATGCTGAAGGTCAGAACGGGTTCCCTTGAGATTCGGGTAAGCACGTAATAGCCTTTTTTGAGTACGATTTAGTTTTTGCTGGACAGCATTGACTCGGCTTTTAAATTCCGGATTTTCCAAAATCATCTGAACTTTGTTAGAGCTTTTAGCCGTTCCATGAGAAATTTTTTTGCCAATATTATCTGAAAGGCTTTTCATATTCTTCTGTAGCCTGAGTACTTCTTTTATATTTCGGTTAAGGCCGAAAATATGCGTAAATGTAACAATAGCATCAATGAGCATACTGCTAATTGACAGCAAAAGTATTATGGTCAAAATTTTTTCCGGTATATGAATCATTATTTTTTGAATGAAAGGGTGGATTTCTTTCATAATGAGGGTTCCACCTAAACCCCATGCTATAGAAAAGCGAAGACAAATATAACCCCCGATGTTCATGGGCTCTTGACTATAGTCCCACCAACGTTCGTGAAGTATCTTATCGAATAAAAAACCCACAATAAGTTCCAGAAAACTACATATTACTGTCGAGCCTAAGAAAAGCCACAGGAAATTATCTTTGACCGGCTCTAAGAAAATCAGCAAGAGAAGACTCCCAAATCCATAAATGGGACAATAGGGGCCGGCAAGCATGCCCCTATTAACAAACACCCCTCTTTTCAGCTGCTGGTAAATAATCTCCACTATCCAGCCAAGAAAAGCATAGATTAAAAAATACGCTAGAAGATTCCGCATGACTATGCTGCCTCGCCAAGAATCTTCATAAATTCCTCACCGGTGATGGTTTCCTTTTCAATGAGGTAGGCCGCTAACCTATCCATTATTTCCCTGTTTTCCGCAAGAACGGTCTTGGCGTTTGTATAGGCTTTGCGGATAATATCCCGCACTTCCTCATCAACCAAACGCGCTGTTTCCTGCGAGCAATTCATTTGTCCGCTATGCCCCAGATAGCTGTTGCCTCCTGTTTGGAGGGCCATCATGCCGAAGTTTTCCGACATACCGTAGCGGGTAACCATATTTCTTGCAATTTCTGTCGCTCTTTCTATGTCATTGGAGGCCCCTGTTGTAATAATGTCAAAAACAACCTCCTCTGCCGCCCGTCCGCCACACAGGACTTCCAGTTTTTGCAAGGCATCGTCTTTGCTAACTAAGCTTTTCTCCTCTTCTTCTACCTGCATCGTATAACCAAGTGCACCGGATGTTCTCGGGACAATCGTGATTTTTTGAACCGGGGCAGCTCCTGATTGTTTCGCTGCAACCAAGGCATGGCCTATTTCATGATAGGCAACAATTCTTTTTTCCTCTTCAGAAAGAATGGCGTTTTTCTTTTCTGCTCCGGCAATAACCGTTTCAACAGATTCGACAAGATCAGAGGTTGATACCTGCCTGCCACCCAAACGAACAGCTCGCAAGGCAGCCTCATTAACAATATTAGCCAGTTGAGCGCCGGACGCCCCTGCCGTCATACGGGCAATGAGATTCACATCGATTGTTCCTTCGGTCTTTACCTTAGCTAAGTGAACACGTAAAATATCTTCCCGCCCTTTTAGGTCAGGTAATTCCATACGCACTTGACGGTCAAAACGACCGGGACGGAGCAAGGCCGGATCTAAGATTTCAGGCCGGTTGGTTGCAGCAAGAATAATTACTCCCTTATTGCTCTCAAAGCCATCCATCTCGGTTAAGAGCTGGTTCAAGGTTTGTTCACGCTCATCGTTGCCGGAAATTTGGCCATCCCGCTTTTTACCGATCGTATCAATTTCATCAATAAAGACAATACAGGGGGCTTGTTTGTTGGCTTCATCGAAAAGTTCCCTAACTTTTGCCGCTCCCCGACCAACAAACATCTCTACAAATTCTGATCCGGAGATTGAAAAGAAAGGCACATTCGCTTCACCGGCTACCGCCTTAGCCATCAGCGTCTTACCTGTCCCCGGAGGGCCTACCAAGAGAACACCTTTGGGACATTTTGCCCCGATTTCCTCATATATTTTGGGATCATTCAGATAATCAATAATTTCTTGCAGGGCTTCTTTTGCTTCCTCTTGACCGGCCACATCCGCAAAGGTCTTTTTATCCGTATCGGGCTTGTAGACTTTGGCTACACCCCGGCCATGGATATTTAAACCGCCGGCTCCCATTCTTGCCGTCATATTTTTACTTACCTGACGTCCGATTAAGCTGAAAATTAAAATGGGTAAACCATAACTTAGTAAGATAGTCAACAGAAGATTTGGCGTCTCAGGAATCTCCGCCGTGTAGGTAATTCCCCTCTCTTGCAGCATTTGCGGAAGCTGAGGATTATCTACGACACCGGTCTTAAAGTAACGGATATAGCCCCCTTCTTCTGTGATGTATCGAATTTCCGTATCGGAAAATTGAACTTGTTTTACCTGGCCGGATTCTACGGCATCAATGAAGTCTGAATAATTTGCTGTTGTTACCTGCCGAGACAATAACATAGGCATAATCAGCCAGTTAAATAGGAGAACAGTTAAAAATACCAGACCATAGTAGTATAAAAGCGTACGCGGTGGTTTCTTTTTATTATTTGAACCTGTACTTTCCATAATTATCCTTTCATTATCCTTTCATTTTCTTTTCTTTTTTCACTAACTTAGTTGGATAAAGTATTTTTCCATTCATAGATTTCAGGGAATTATTGCTAAATATCATCTATTTACCTATAAACCATACACCCAACAACATGTTGTGTTATAATTTAATTATACAAGTTCTTCCTTCTTTATCAATGAACAAAACAACATCTTTTGTTGGATTGGTGAGTAATTAACGACGAGAAAGTTCTAAAAGCGAAATGAATAAGGGAGATTGAAAAATAAGAGGAAAAGAAAATGGGAAAAAAACAAGCGGAAGTAACTACAGAAACAAAACAAAACATCATGGATGCTTACTGGCAGCTTTACAGCTCTGACAACATAAACAGGATTACTGTGAAGATGATCACTGATCGGGCAGGCTATAATCGAGGAACCTTCTATGCCTATTTCCTTGATATGGAAGACTTGAAAGCACAAATCGAAGATGAGTTGCTGCCTTCTGAAGAAAGCTTCAAAAAGTTGAAGGATGCTACTCTGGCAAAGAACAGCCGGCAAATCCTGGAGATTTTCATGGAGCTGGATGAGCTCGTAGGCGAAAAACTCAGTTTTCTTCTGAGTCACAGGGGCAGTTTATCTTTTCAGAGCAAGCTAAAAAAAACCTTGAAGGCGTTAATTGTTAAGCATCTCCCCCTGGATTTAAAAGAACCGGCAAGGATTGTCGACTATAAGACCGACATGCTCTGCGGCCTCTTTTACGAGACCCTCCTCTACTGGTACGGGAAGGGCAAGAATATCTTTACTATCGAAGAAATGACCGCACTCATCATGGAGCCCATCTTTCACGGCCTTGCCGAAAGATAGTTATTCAGCTCTTCGTCAGAAGTATTTTTTCGAATATATTCAGGCAAATCCTAATTCACCACACCAGTTCTTTTGTGCAATTGTCTATAAAACAAGAGTTACGCACCGAGAGTTAAGTGGCAAAGGCTAAAAATATTTGATTAATTCCTTGACATGGCAGACCAGCTTGATATTATTAATTATTAAATAAAGTTGGCTGAAAATAAAGTCGGCTGAAAGCTTAAAGTTTTTTTATTAAAAGTTTTCAGAAGAATCAGCAATGTTCCCGGTAAGCAAGATAGCCAAGATGGTATTAAGACAACACGCTATTACTCATTTGAAGTGAAGCTTCATTAGTCATAGCCGGATAAGGAGGGAGAAATGGATTTAAAGAAAAGAATTGAACGCTTCAAAGAGCTGCAGTATGAATTTAATAAAGATTTCTATGCAAAGTTAAAAGAAGAACAAAAGCCCCATACCCTCTTTATCGCCTGCTCAGACTCCAGAGTAGATGCCGAAACCCTCTTTCAAGCCTCAGCAGGTGAAATTTTTCAAGTAAGAAATGTTGCCAATATCGTGCCGAGAGAAGAAGAGCCGGATCGACACCCTTCTGTAGTCTCTGCTATTGAGTATGGGGTCGAAATCCTTCAAGTCAGAAATGTCATCGTTTGCGGACATTCTAATTGTGGCGGCTGTGCCGCTATCAGAAAATTGGATGAATGCAAGAAGCAGCTCCCCTACACCGCAGAATGGATTTCTCAAAGTATCTCCATATCTGATTATATCGACCATAAATATCCCGATATGAAGGAAGCGGATAAGCTGATTATGCTCGAAAAGTTAAATGCTGTTCAGCAATTGGACAATCTCATGACCTATGACTTTATGAGGAAAAAAGTTGAATCGGGAGAACTTAACCTGCAAGCCTACTATTATGACATCGGCACCGGAACTATATCAGTCTATGACTATGACAGCGTATTTTCAGATATTATTAAAGAAATTACTTCTAACAGGAAGCTTTTCTTTGACCTCTACCAGCAAGACTAGTCTACTTATATTAAAACCGGATTTTTTATTAAGAGTCAGATTAAATAATCAGATTGAATATAAGGAGAATTGTAATGAGCTGCCCAAGATGCCATAGCAATAATGTATCGGCACAAGTTGTTAATGAAATATATCTCAAAACAAAACGCAGAAGTCTGCTCTGGTGGATTTTTATTGGCTGGTGGTGGCTTCCTGTTAAATGGTTGTATTTTACAATACCCGCAGTTATAGTGAAGCTCTTCAGGCCAAAAAGATATAAAACTGTCAATAGAGCTAAAAGCTACAAAGTATGCCAAAACTGTGGGCACACATGGTCATAAAAAGAAAGCTAACAGCAAAGCAAAAACCCTCTAACCACTGCGGTTAAAGGGTTTTTCATGTGGAGCCTCCTGACGGATTCGAACCCCCGACCTATTGATTACAAATCAATTGCTCTACCAACTGAGCTAAGGAGGCGTGCTTATTGATTCTACTAAAGAAATAGTCAAAAGGCAAGATAATTTGTTTTCCTATCTCGCCCGACGCATTATTTATTTACTGCTGTGCATTAAGCTTCTTGGCTAATTGGGCTTTTTTGCGAGAGGCTTTATTTTTATGAATAAGGCCTTTTGCTACAGCTTGGTCAAGCTTCTTTTGAGTCAAACGGTAAGTTGCTTCAGCAGTTTCTTCAGAGGCTTCAACTGCTTGCTCCGTCCTTTTAATGAATGTTTTTAATTCACTTCTCTTATTTTTATTGTATTCTGCTTTTGCTCTATCACTACGCATACGCTTTATGGCAGATTTAACGTTAGGCATTGCTTTCACCTCCTACAAGTTTTTTCAAATTTTCAAATTTGACGCCTGAGTATGATACCATTACATTTCAGGAATGACAAGTCTTTTTTTTAAATAAGTAAATAACAACCATTCCTTTGGAGGTGTATTGATGAAAAACATGAAAGAGCAGGTAGAAAAACCTGAGGGCTATGCTCGGGTTGCTAAGGATAAGCTTCGTATTTTGCCCTTAGGCGGTATGCGCGAAATCGGTATGAATATGCTTGTCATAGAGTATGAAAATGACATTATAATCATCGATTGCGGGCTTGCTTTTCCTGATGAAAACATGCCGGGCGTGGATACCATTATCCCGGACTTTACCTATCTGCGCCAACATAAAGAAAAAATCCGAGGCTTGTTCTTCACCCATGGGCATGAAGACCATATCGGGGCTGTTGCCTGGTTTATGCGCGAATTTAGCACCCCTATTTACGGGACTCCCCTAACCATCAAACTGGCCAATAACAAATGGCAAGATGTGGGTCGGGGAGGATCTGAGAAGAATGACAAAAATGATCCGCGTTTTCATGTCGTTGAGGCCGGTGAAACTGTTCAAGCCGGAAAGTTTCGTGTGGAGTTTATTCATGTAAATCATTCTATTGCCGATGCCTGTGCCCTAGCTATCCATACCCCTCTTGGGGTCATAATCCATTCCGGAGATTTTAAAATTGACTTTACACCAATTAACGGAAAGCCGATTGCCTTAAATCGCTTCTCAGAGCTTGGTCAAGAAGGTGTCTTAGCTTTATTACTTGAAAGCACAAACGTAGAAATCCCCGGTGTAACCCCATCGGAAACCCGGGTCGGAGAGAGTTTTTCTGAAATTTTCGCCAATTCAAAAGGCCGTGTCTTCGTGGCCACTTTTTCTTCTAACGTATTTCGCATTCAGCAAGTTATCTCTGCTGCAGAAGAACATAAGAGGAAATATGTCTTGCTTGGTTATAGCATGAATAAAGTTTTTGAGGCGGCAGACTCCTTAGGCTATATCACATACAATAAGGACAACTTAATTGAAGTATGGGATGCTAAGCTGTTTGAAGACCATGAGTTAGTTTTTATTACAACCGGGTCGCAGGGGGAGTTTAATGCTGCCCTAAGCCGAATGGCTTTTTCTGAGCACAAGCACGTTAATATCAAAAAAGGAGATACGGTTATCCTTAGTTCTTCAAAAATCCCGGGTAATGAAAAGTCTATTTATCGAGTTATCAACGAGTTGTTCAAGATTGGCGCTGACGTCTATTATGAAAGTCTTGATGAAATCCATGTTTCAGGCCACGCTTATCGTGATGAGTTACAACTTCTTATTAACCTATGTAATCCCCATTACTTTATTCCCGTGCATGGCGAATATAGACACCTGCATAAGAATGCCGAATTAGCAAGAAGCCAGGGTATTCCTGATGAATGCGTCTTCATTTTGAACAACGGGGACATCTTTGAGTTCGATAATTATGAGGGAGCCATCACCGGTTTTGTTGAAGAAAGCACAGGTGTCTTGATTGACGGGGGTGGTGTTGGCGATGTGAATAAGGGGGTCTTGCGCGAACGAAAACTCTTGGGTGATGACGGGGTAGTAACCTGCTCTATGGTTGTTAACACAAAGAAGAATGTGCTTGCTGCTGCACCGGAAATACAAGCCCTCGGCTTTATCTATACTGATGACCGAGACATTCTCGTCAAAAACATTCAAAAAACAGTCGAAGCCTATGCAGAAAAAACTAAGAAAAAGGATCGTCAGCTCAGCAAATGGCTCCGCCACAGCCAACTCCGCGAGCAAATCCGTAATGTCTTGTACAGTGAAACGAAAAGGCGACCGATGGTTATTTTGTCCGTGCTGGAAATTTAATGTCAATGGCAAGCGTGGAGAAAAGTTTCTTACGCTCCACGCTCAATACCGACCACTCCTTCAATCTGCTTGATACGGCGGCAAATGTTTTCCAATTCATCCTGGTTTTTCACTTCTACAAGCATCTGCAAGCGAGCGTTAGCCGGTCCACCGGAATACATTCGTCCGGTCAATATAGGCACCTGTTCTTCCGATATGGCTGTCGTAACATCAGCCAATAAGCGTTTTCTGTCTCTGGCATGAATTGTGAGCATAACTTCAAAGTTTTCGCTAGAATCGCCCTCGCCCCAACTTACCTCGATAAGACGCGCAGCCCTTTCTGCCGCTTCCGGAGAGCGTCGGCTTTGTGCTTCAATGTTGCGGATGTTATGGCAGTCCGTCCTATGCACGCTTACTCCGCTGCCCCGTGTAATAAAACCAATAATCTCATCACCTTGGACGGGGTTGCAGCATTTGGCCAAATTAACCAGGCAGTTACTCATTCCCCGCACCTTAATGTCAAGCTTGCTCTTTTTCTTACGTTTTCTCTCATCACGAAGCAGGCCGGGATGGTCGGCTTTTAAGGAATCCTCTTTAAAAGCTGAGAGGTCCTGCAGTTTTATGATATTGCCTTTCTCCGTAAGCTCATAGCCCAAGGCCTGTCGCTTGCTTGAACTGATTTTCTTTAAATAGGCTGTCCGCAACCTGGGGTAAATCCGATTCAAAGAAACTCCGCCATAGCCAATAGCCGCATACATATCATCAACATCCTTGAAGGAATAGCGTTCTAAAATTTCATCGACATAAGGCTTATGCAACATTTCTGTCGTGAAATTTTCCCGGGCAATGCGCTCCTCAAGAGCTTCTTTACCTCGCTCAATATTCTCTGAGCGCATGGCTTTCTTGAACCAGGAGCGAATTTTATTTTTTGCTGAAGCACTGGCAACAATACCTAACCAGTCTCTTGACGGACCCTTAACATGGTCAGACGTCAGTGCTTCTACAATATCGCCATTTTGCAACTTGTGATCTAAGGGAACCAATTTCCCATTTACTTTTGCCCCATTAAGCTTATGTCCGACTTCACTGTGGATATAGTAGGCAAAATCAATCGGTACAGAGCCTGCCGGAAGAGAAATAACGTCGCCTGCGGGAGTAAAGACAAAGACTTCATCAACGATTAGACCCTCCTTTAAGGAGTCCAGGTAGTCGGAAGCTTCACTCATATCATTCGACCACTCCAACAATTGGCGTAGCCAGGTTAATTTGTTTTCAACAGGATCTTCCTTGCCTCTGCCACCGGAGCCCTCTTTATAGCGCCAATGGGCGGCTATGCCATACTCTGCTACAGCATGCATCTCCATCGTTCTGATTTGCACCTCAAAAGGAGTGGCTTTAGGACCAATAACTGTAGTATGCAAAGACTGATAGCGGTTAGCTTTCGGCATGGCAATATAGTCCTTGAAGCGACCCGGCATGGGTGAGTACAACTCGTGAACCATACCTAAAGCTGCATAACAATCACCTACTGTGGGTACAATAATTCGGCATGCAAGAAGGTCATAAATCTCACTTAGATCCCTATTTTGTTTCTTCATCTTGTTGTAAATAGAGTAAAAGTGTTTTGGCCTTGCCTCAATTTCTGCCTTAATCCCCATTTCTGCAAGATGATTATTTAAGGCCACAACAATATTTTGCAGAAAACCTTCGCGTTCTTTTCTATTCTGGGCAATCGCTCCTACTAAATCATAATAGCCATCAGGATCAATATAGCGTAAACATAAATCCTCAAGCTCCCATTTTATTTTAAAAATACCCAGGCGATGAGCCAAGGGGGAATAAATATCAAGCGTTTCCCGAGATATTTCTCGCTGTCTGTCCGGCTTCTTAAACTTCATGGTCCGCATATTATGCAAGCGGTCAGCCAACTTAATGAGGACAACACGAATGTCCTTAGCCATGGCTAAAAACATTTTACGGAAATTTTGTGCTTGATGCTCTTCTTGAGAGGAATAACTAATCTTACTCAATTTTGTTACCCCATCAACAAGAAGGGCAACATCCTCACCAAAATGTTCCGTTATCTCTTCTAAAGTAACTTCCGTATCCTCTACGGTATCGTGTAAGAAAGCAGCAATTAAAGTATCTTTATCTACGCGAATTTCACTCAGAATTTCCACAACAGCAAGCGGGTGAACAATGTAAGGCTCTCCCGTGGCACGTATTTGAGCAGAATGGGCTTCTTTGGCAAATCTATAAGCATCAACAATAGTCTTCGTATTGTCATCACCGGAGTAGGACGCATAGAGTTCAGCAATATTATGCACACGCACTTCATAGCTTTCATAATATTCAGCTAATGTTTGTTCTTTATCGTTCATGAAACTATACCTCCCTCTTTTTCGAGCCTTTGCCAAGTTTTCTGCTCGCTTAGTATCGGCCTCTCTTTGTGATAGGCTCGCCTTAGCTTTACCAACCCTGAAGCAAGAATGTGTAAATCAAGCAACTTTGCTTCATGGAGGATATCCAACATTCTAGCACAGGCAAAGGGAGAAAAGACATCCTTCTCCTTAACAGACAAAGCGCGAGAAAGCAGACCGATATCCAAAAAGTGATAATCCGCCTTTGGCAATAGCTCTTCGAGCTTTAGCCAAAAGAGACCCATGCGTGACCGCTCAATAGTAAAATCGACTGATAAAAACTCTTCTTTAGTTTTTAACTCTTGGAGGCTTACCCCCTTGCGCCAGGCCTTGCCGGCAGCTAAAGCCTGATTGTAACGCAAACGTTCTTCTGCATAAGGTCTAAGTTCATATACTTGTAACTGGAGGAATGATCTGTTTTGGTAAGAATGCAGATGCAATTCTGCAAGTACATCAACAAGGTCACCCTCCCGGTAAAGAGTCGCCAGGTCGCCCAGACGAAAAGCAATCCCCTGGATTTCCCGCCCATCTTCTGCCTGAAAGCGCAAACTCAAGTGAGAACCATCACCCACACGGCGAATATTTTTAATTTGTAGATCTTCAATAAGGAATTTCGGTCTTTCATTCCCACTTCCAAAGGGCTCAAAAGCGGAAATAACCTCTAGCATTTCTTCAGTAACTAACCGGTGGGGTAGCGCGGCAAAAATCCTTTCTTCTTCAAGTTCATCTATTTCCGCCTTGTGAAGAGCAGCATAAGCACGAATTTTTTTAGCGAAAGCCTCCCTGTTTTCTTCCGTAAGCGTCACCCCTGCTGCATACCTATGCCCACCCACAGTCAGGGTCAAATCTTTTGCACTAAGCAGGGCAGATAAAATATCAAATTGGCCGACACTACGGCAGGAACCCCGCAGCTCCCCGTCTACTCCGGCAAAACAAATTGTCGGCAAGGCATGTTTTTCTGCGATACGGGCACTAATGATACCAATGAGCCCGGGATGCCAGTCCGCCTCCCCTAAAATGAGAATGTTTTCTTTTTCTGCCTCAGATTGTGCGGCAAGCTGCTCTTCTGCTTCTTCCATGAGCGCTGCCTCCAGGATCTGCCTCTCTTTATTCAGTTCTTCAATATTTTTAATTTCCGCTTTTGCTTCCGCTTCACTCTCCGTTAGCAGAAGAAGAATGGCCGGTTCCATATCATCCAGCCGACCCGTAGCGTTAATCCGAGAGGCTATCGAATAGGCTAAAAACTCTGCGTCTACCTTACCGTCAGGACGCAAACTCTCAAGCAGTAAACGCAAACCAAGGGGACCTTCTGAAAAATACTGCAAGCCAAGGGCCACTATTGTACGGTTATCTTTAACAAGCGGCATGGAATCAGCCACCGTCCCTAGTGCTGCCAGGCTAAAGAAACGCTCATCATTTTCATCAAGTCCCAATTTTATGCAGAGCCCTCTGACCAGCTGCAAGGCAACACCAACACCGGCTAAACCGTCAAAGGGATAGCTTTCGGAAGGGCGGCAAGGATTCAAAAAAGCAAGGGCACGTGGTTCCTTTGCCGGAACTTGATGGTGGTCCGTAATAATAACAGCAATACCATGCTTCATGAGCATGGCGACTTCTTCTACGGCTGAACTCCCATTATCAACGGTAATGACAAGGTCGGGGGCTTTCTGAATAATCTCTTCGACAACATTCATGTTCAAGCCATAGCCGGCACCAAGACGGCTTGGCAAAGCATAGTCGGCCTCCAGTCCGATCCGTCGGAAAAAACGTAGCAACAAGGCCGTTGAGGAAATGCCGTCACAGTCATAGTCGCCATAAATTAAAACCTTACCTTTATTATTTAAGGTTTGGAGAATCACTTCGCAAGCCAGCTCCATTTCCTGAAATAAGAAAGGGCTGGGCAAGTCTTCCGCGCCAGGCTCAAAAAAGCCGACTTTCTCCTCTGCTGAAAGTTCCTGGCGTGCCAAAAGGAGACGTCTTACATCTTCCTTTTGCATGATTTTTTCTTCATGCTCAACTTTCCAATTTTTTCGAATTAAATACCTCACGCTTTGGCCTAACCTACTCCCTGCCTACTTCTTTCGAAAAAAAAAGCTGAAGGAAAAACCCCCTCAGCTTTATTGTCTTGTTTATCCGTAAACTAACGTTTGCGTTTTCTTGCCGCTTCAGATTTTTTCTTACGTTTTACACTAGGTTTTTCATAGTGAGCACGTTTACGGACTTCCGCTAAAATTCCTGATCGTGCACAGTTTCGTTTAAAACGTCTTAAAGCACTGTCAAGGGTCTCACCTTCTTTTACTCGAACTTCAGCCAACTTTTTCACTCCCCTCGCAGTGGACTTAATATCCTACTCTATACTTCTTCGCTCTTAATGCGAATCTGGAAGTCATTATAATAAAAGAAAAGCTATTCTGCAAGCTTAATTCTTACAGTCTATTCCTTGTTACAATTACGTTAATAAGGTAGAATTTACTTCTGAATTATAGATGATATATTGTATTTATAAAGATGTTTTTTAAAGGAAAGGACATTTCTGATGAAATATTTCACAACGAATGAGATTCGAGAAAAATTCTTAGCCTTCTTTGAGTCGAAAGACCATTTGCGCTTAGATAGTTTTTCTCTCGTTCCCCATGACGACCCCTCCATTTTGCTTATCAATGCCGGTATGACACCCATGAAAAAATGGTTTACCGGTGCGGAACTTCCACCAAAAAGACGGATTGCTACCTGCCAAAAATGTGTTCGCACGCAAGACATTGAACAGGTAGGCCAAACCGCACGTCACGGCACCTATTTTGAAATGCTCGGAAACTTTTCTTTCGGGGATTATTTTAAGGATGAAGCAATTGCTTGGGGCTGGGAGCTCCTGTGTGACATTTTCGAAATGCCTGCAGACCGCTTATACGTTACTGTTTTTGAAGAGGATGACGAGGCCTACGATATTTGGACAGAGAAAATAGCTATTCCCAAAGACCGTATTCTTCGCTTAGGCAAGGAAGATAATTTTTGGGAACACGGCATTGGCCCTTGCGGCCCTTGTTCTGAGATTTTCTTTGACCGCGGCGAAAAATACAGCTGCGGACCCGATTGCCGGTTCGGCTGCGACTGTGACCGTTATATAGAAATTTGGAACCTGGTCTTCACACAATTTGAAAAGCTTGAGGATGGCAGCTATATCCCTTTAGAGAATAAAAATATTGATACCGGAGCAGGCCTTGAACGTTTTGCCGTTGTTCTGCAAGAAGTGGATAACTTCTTCGAAGTAGATAACATTCAAGCGGTTTTGCAAACAGCAGCCAAACTGGCCGACGTCTCCTATGGCAGTTCAGAAAAGATAGATGTCGCCTTACGTGTCATTACCGATCATGTGCGAAGTTCGACCATGATGATTTCCGATGGCGTTATCCCCAGCAATGAAGGACGCGGTTATGTGTTGCGCCGCCTGCTTCGCCGTGCTATCCGCTACGGACGTTCCCTGAATATGCCTACACCTTTCATGCACATTTTAGCCGAAGTGGTCATTGAGCAATCTGCTGGTGCTTATCCTGCTTTACAAGAGCGTAAAGAGATTATTATGACCCACATTAATCGTGAGGAAGAGACCTTCAACAAAACTCTGGAGCAAGGGCTGGCTATTCTTGAGGACGAGATTCAAAAGACCAAGGCCGGAGGAAAAAAGGAACTTTCCGGAGAAATTGTTTTCCGTCTGCATGACACCTTCGGTTTCCCTTACGATTTAACCCGCGAAATTTGTGAAGAAGAAAATCTCGCCGTGGATATAGCCGGTTTCCGTTTCCATATGGATAAGCAAAAAGAAGCCGGACGCGAAGCCCAGCTCAAAAAATCCGCCTCTGCCTGGTCCGGTTTGAATTTGCCGGAGACGGTTGACCGCAATAAGCCGACCATATTCACCGGCTATAACCAGATGGAAGCCGAGGGAAAACTGCTGCATATTTTTGAACTCAGCAATCATGACCTGCAAGAAAAAGAAGTATTATCTTCCGGAGAATCCGGTATTTTACTCTTTGACCAAAGTCCCTTCTATGCTGAAGGTGGCGGACAAGTTGGTGACCGTGGCAGAATTATAGGGAAAAATACTCATGCCGAGGTGGTCAACACAGAAAAAGATGGGGACGGCCTCTTC
>JAMNZB010000035.1 GCA_023622515.1 Bacillota bacterium
CTTGCCGTCGGCTTCCAGACGGTCGGTAAGCTGCTTGACCAGGGGCTGGGCTTGGGATAAGGCCATACCGTAGCCCGGGACAATAATGACACTTTCCGCCTCCTTGAGGAAGCTGGCAGCTGCCTCGGCCGGTGATTGGACAGGTTTTGCTGTTTCTACAGGGGCAGCCACAGTAGCCGCTACTTCTGCCGGTCTAGTTTCCTTGCTTGATTTCTTGGAGGGTGCGGATGTTTTCCCGAGGAGAATATCAAATAGCTTACGATTCATTGATTTGCACATGATTTGTGTCAATATCAAACCGGAAGCTCCGACAATTCCGCCAACGGCTACTAAGAGAACGTCTGAAACGGCCATTCCGGCAATGGAGCCGGCTACACCGGAAAAGGAGTTCAAAAGGGAAATCGTGATAGGCATATCGGCGCCGCCAACTCGAATAGCAAAGAGGTAACCAAATAAATTGCCAAAGATAAGAGCTGAGAGAATCAATAGGTTTCTGGCTGTTCCCGCTAGATTGAAGGGGGCAAAAACAAATAAGATACTACTAAGCAAGGCAAGGGTAAGACTAATTGTTGTCAGGACCTGATGCATAGGGTAGATTTTGGGCCTTTGGTCCATCAGGCGGTGAAGTTTAGCTGCGGCAACAGCACTGCCTGACCAGGTCAAACCGCCTACAATAACGGCAAGTCCCCCGGTAATATCTGTAAAAATTGGATTTGTGCTAATATCAGCGGGATTTAAGCTGTTTCCTGTTAGTGACAAAACGCCGGCCAACATGGAAGCAAGTCCCCCAAAGCCATTTAGGAGACCAACAAGCTGGGGCATCTGAATCATTTCAACTTTTTGGCTAATGCGTATGCCGAGGGCAGAGCCAATGAGGAGGGCAAGCCAAAGCTGCCAAACGGAAAAGATATCGTAATACCAAAGGGTCAATATAACGGCTAAGAACATGGAGATAGCCCCGATTCGATTGCCGAAGGCGGCCTTCTCAACTTGAGCCATTCTTGAAATACCGTAAAGGACAGCAAAGATTAGAATAAAAGAAGCAAGGGTGTAAAAGGTATTTTTCGTAAAAATACCTGCCTCTAAGAAGAGCTTCGTTTTAAATAAAATAGTAGCCATTATTGCTCCTCCTTATCCTGTTTGCGAAACATTCTTAACATTCTTCCGGTAACGCCAAAGCCGGCCAGCATATTGATGGTAGCCAAAATAATGGCCAGCATACCCATGAGGACAGATAATAGGGAGCCTTTACCCAAGACGGCGGCGGCAGTAGCGCTAAGGCAAGCCAGCAGGGTAACACCGGAAAAGGCATTCATACCGGACATGAGGGGTGTATGGAGCAAGCTGGGAACACGATCAATAATCTTATAACCAACAAAAGTAGCTATAAGGAAAATAAGGATATAAAAAAACCAATGCATATAAACCTCACAGTAAAAAGCCGCTCTTTTGGAAAAGAGCGGCTGAGTATTTTGAATTAAAGGGCCATGGCCGCCAGAGCCCCCTTATGGACGACTTCTCCGTCTATGGTGCAAAGGCTCTTGTAAATGACTTCATCTTCGCGATTTAATACAACTTGACCATCTTTTACAATGTATTTTACGAAGTTAAGGATGTTTTGTGCAAACATCCAGGTTGAGCTGGTCGGCAATAAGCCGGGAATGTTTTTAATGCCAACAAGTGTAACGTGGTGTTTCTCTTCGACTGTTCCGGGAGGTGTAATGGCACAGTTCCCACCTTGGTCAATAGAAATGTCAACAATGACCGAACCCGGTTTCATCGAGGCAACCATGTCCTCTGTAATTAAGACAGGGGCTAATTCGCCGGGAACAAGTGCTGAGCAGAAAACAATGTCCATCTGAGGCAGGTGTTCCCTCAAGATGTCAATTTCACGTTCTAATGTTTCTTGGGGAAGACGCTGAGCGTAGCCACCCTCACCAACAGCTTGCTCTGCCGGGACTTTCAGATCAATAATTTTTGCTCCTAAAGACATGGCTTGTTCGTTGGCGTCAGGACGAATATCAGCAGCGTAGACAACTGCCCCTAGGCGCTTTGCTGTGGCAATAGCTTGCAGACCGCCGACACCTGCGCCGATAATTAAACAATTAATAGGCTTGACCATGCCGACAGCGGTAAACATCTGGGGGATAAATTTGGGTAGGTAATTAGCAGCCAGGAGTATTCCTTTGTAGCCTGCACAGGTAGACATGGATGTTAACGCATCTAAGTTTTGGGCGCGGGAAATACGGGGAACACCGTCAAGGGTTAAGCTAATGACCCCATTCTTGGCCAATTTTTTTACCATCTCGTGGTTGGCCGGCGCAGCAGGGTGAAGAAATGTAATAAGGTACTGCCCCTCGTGCATCATGTCCACTTCATGCTTTCCGGTTTTTTCGTTCATTAAGGGTTCTTTGACTTTGAGGATAAGCTCAGCGCGCCGGAAGAGTTCTTCTACATTACGGACAATCTCAGCCCCGGCCTCAACATATTCCGGATCGTGATAAAAAGACCCTTCGCCGGCGCCTTCTTCGACAAGAACTTGCCAACCCTCTTTAACCATTAAGGCAACTGTTTCTGGTGAAGCTGCCACGCGATTTTCGCCAGGCATAACTTCTTTAGGAATACCTATAATCATCTTTCAAGACCTCCAAATGCCGACTCTAAAAATGAGTCTAAATATCTCTAATCATCTTAGCAGAGCGGAATTAATTAGACAAACTTTGTAGCATTTATACAAAAGACTTCAAAAGTTTCA
>JAMNZB010000033.1 GCA_023622515.1 Bacillota bacterium
TAACTAATTTGGCTTTAAATTCCGGGCTATATCTGTTCCTACGTTTACTCATGCTCTTATTCTATTCGATAAATACCTTTTCTGCTTGTCTACTTCTTGGGGTCCATTTTACTGCTTATCCATCATGGGCGGAATGTCGGTAACTACGGTGAATACATAGGCAATACGATAGCTGCTCTTTCTCCTCAATATAAAATAGTAGAGTTAAAAGATTATCTTTTGTTACTCATAGAAAATTACAAGGATCAAAAAGCATTACAAAGCAGTTCACTGGCAAAACTTGTTGTGCGTTACAATCTGACAGCCAGCGCAAGCGACGCTTTCGAAGATTTGTTGGATTTGAATGTATATTATCGTCAGGCTCTACGTACTACCGTTCTTCGGGGCTTGGTCCCGGACAAAGAGCCTATCAGCTTTTATAGTGACTTTCGCAGTTTGGATTTGCTTTGTGAAATTTGTCGGATTATAGATTATGAATCACGTTTGCATCCTGTGATCCATAGCATAAAGGATTATGATGTGAAAAATGACACTCAACTCTTTGATACTTTATTTTGCTATCTGGAAAACAATCGAAGTATTGCTAAAACCAGCGCCCGGATGTATCTCCATAAAAATACGGTGAATTATCGTATAAACAGGGTTAAGAGTTTATTTGATCTAAATTTTGATAATCATAATGATTTGTTTCACCTGCATTTTTCTATGAAATTGTTGCAGGTTCAGCAATTATTGGCGAAAATGACGAAAGAAGAAAGGCAGAAATAGGCACGGTATGAAGATAGAATTTAGTAAATGACTTGCTGAGATTTTCATTAATTTTCAAAGGAGATAAGAGCTTGATTATCGGTATAGACATGGGAGGCACCAATATCGACGGAGTCGCTGTAGATGAAGGCCAAATTATAAGGCAAATCAAGCGGCCGGTGGATAGACGTGATTATTTTCACAGTATTTGGACTTGTATAAAAGAGCTCCTTCAGGGAGTAAGGAAAGAGGCGGTTGAGAGGATTCAGCTCAGTACGACCATCTCCACCAATGCCATAGTGGAAAACAAGATTTCCAAGGTAGGGATAATTTTGCAGAGGGGGCCGGGGCTTAACTGGTCCTTCGACAATCTGGGCGAGCATGTTATGGATGTCACGGGAAGCGTGGACCACAGAGGCATACCGGTGAGCACGGAAGCGGGGGACGAGTTTTCTAAGATAAAAGAGCGCTTTCTTCAGCATTCTGTAGAGGCTGTTGCCCTTGTTGGCAAATTCTCGACCCGCAATCCCGAATTTGAAAAAAGGGCGGCGGAGGCCCTGGGGGATGATTTTCAAGAAATCACCCTGGGCCATAGACTTTCCGGAAAGTTAAATTTCCCCAGGAGGGTCCGGACCTCTTACCTTAATGCTGCCGTTCATTCCACATTTAAAAGTTTTGCAGATAACATAGAAGAGGCTCTGAAACGTGAAGGAATCAGCGCTCCGGTCTATATCCTGAAGGCGGACGGGGGGACAATCAGCCTGGAAGCTGCCATAGAAAAACCTGTAGAGACCATCCTCTCAGGGCCGGCTGCCAGCCTCATGGGAATGACGGCCCTTTTAGCTGAAGAGGAAAGGGACCGCTGCCTCCTTGATATCGGCGGAACGACCACAGATTTATTCTTTTTAGCGGACGGGGTACCGGTTTTTGAACCTTCGGGTATCGAAATCGCCGGCCACAAAACACTGGTCCGCGCTATTTACAGCATATCTGTCGGCCTGGGTGGTGACAGCTATGTCCGAGTGAAAGACGGAAAAGTAAAAATTGGCCCGGAGAGGAGAGACCACGCTGTTGCCTTTGGTGGAAACTATCTTACCCCCACCGATGCCCTAGTCTATCTTGCTGCTATGGAAGTCGAGATAGACCCCGAAAACAAAGCTAAGAGCAGGGAAGCCCTGGAAAGCATGGCGGAAGAAGCTCAAGTGTCTCCCAGGGAATTTGCCGGGATGATTGTCGATAGCTTCTGCCGGTCCATCCGAGCAACCATCGAAAGTGCTCTTAAAAAGATTAATGCCAGTCCTGTCTATACGATAAGAGAGCTCTTAGCTGACAGGACTTTAAAGCCCCGGTCAGTCGGCGTAATAGGGGGACCGGCCAAGGCTCTTGCCAAGTACTTGGAAAGGGAATTGGGGATGCCGGTGGAGTATCCTCAAAATCACGATATCGCCAATGCCATCGGTGCCGCCTTGGCCAAGCCCACGGCAGAAGTTAACCTCCTTGCCGATACCGACAGGGCCATCCTCTCCATCCCGGAGACCGGAGTCTATGAGCGGATTGATAAACGCTATGACCTGGCAAAGGCCAAAGAGCGGGCCTTAAATGAAGTGAAGTTGGCCGGTGAAAGGATGGGCATGTCCTCGGAGCTTTTAGAAGCGGAAATTGTCGAGGCCAGCAGTTTTAATATGGTCAAGGGGTACCGGGTGGACAAAAATATCAGAGTGAAGGCCCAGATTAAGCCCGGACTTCTTACAAGCAGAAAAGAGGACAGATAATGGAAGCGAAAAACAAACTCGGACTGATACTTTTTCCCGCCTTCGATTGGGCCATCTCGCCCAGCCATCCGGAAAGAGAAGAACGACTACTCTACACCCAAGATCAATTGCTTGAGGAAGGGATAGAGGATGTGGAGGGCATTCATTTTTTCAACCCCCTGGTAGCGACAAAAAAAGATATCGACCGTGTCCATTTTTGCTACCAGAATAGCGAAAAACTGCTTACGGAGTCCCATTTTATTGCCGCCGGAGGAGTCATGCGGGCCTTTGATGCGGTTCTCGGTAAAGAAACGGATAAGTCCTTTGCCCTTGTTAGGCCGCCCGGCCACCATGCCCAGCGGGTAGTATACGGGGACAGAGGTTTTTGCATCATCAACATAGAGGCTGTCGGTCTGGCCTATGCCCGGCAAAAATACGGGGACATGCGGGTAGCCGTCGTCGATACCGACTGCCATCACGGGGACGGAACAGAAGATATCTATTGGAACGACCCGGATACCCTCTTCATCTCCTTTCACCAGGACGGGCGAACCCTCTACCCCGGAACGGGGCCGATAGGGGACCTGGGCGGTCCCTCCGCCTTCGGCTACAATGTCAATATACCGCTCCCTCCGAACACCGGAGACGAGGGCTTTCAATACGTTCTTGAAAATACGGTCCTGCCCATTCTCGAAGAGTATAAGCCGGACCTGATTATAAATTCGGCAGGCCAGGACAATCACTATACGGACCCCCTGACCAATATGAACTTTTCCGCCCAAGGCTACGCTAAGCTGAACAGCCGGCTAAACCCTGATATTGCTGTTCTTGAAGGCGGATATTCCATTCAGGGTGCCCTGCCCTATGTGAATACCGGCATCATCCTCGCCATGGCGGGACTGGACTACTCAAGTGTTGTGGAACCTGACTATCATCTGGGAAAATGGAAACAGTCGGCCAGGGTTACAGAGGAGGTGAAGCGCATCTCCGAAGAAGTGCTCCATATTTGGCAGAATAAAGAAGCTATTGGGGAAAAACTCTTTGCGGGCAAGTCTTCCGTAAAGAGAAATCGCCGCGTCTACTATGATACGGCCGGAATTTTAGAGTCACAAGTTCAGGAGTTTAGACCCTGCCCCCACTGTCCGGGCGTCGATTCAATCCGCTCGCAAAACGACAGGGGGGCTTCGCTCGTAGGCATTACTATTCCGAGAAAAGCCTGTCCCACTTGCCAAAAAGAGGGCTATGAGCTCTTTGAACAAGTGAGCAAATCAAATACAAGAAAGAGATTTCTTCAAGACCTGGTGCGAGATGAATTTATCTCGGAATAATATCGGAATAATCGGAATAATTGGAATAATTGGAATAATAGCAGAATAATAGTAGATGACAAGCGAAAAATCATTTATGCCTATTCAGAATGATGATCTGTAGAGGAGAGGAATATGGGTAAAAAAGAAATGTATGAATTCCTTGAAGCAAAAGGAATTTCCTATGAAATTACGGAGCATGAAGCCGTTTACAATATGGAAGAATTACTGGAGGCTAATCTGCCCTATCCCCAAGATAATGCGAAAAATCTTTTTGTTCGGGATGACAAAAAGAGGAATTATTACTTGATAACCGTGAAAGGTGACAAGAGGGTTAATTTGAAAGATTTTAGAAAAGCCCATGGGACGAGGGTGCTCAGCTTTGCTTCTGCTGAGGATTTATCTGCCCTTATGAAGCTTACGCCCGGCGCAGTCACACCTCTCGGCCTGCTAAATGATGAGGAAAGAAAGATAGAATTTTATCTGGATAAAGATTTTTTTGACGGCGAGGCAAGAATCGGATGCCATCCGAATGATAATACGGCAACAGTATGGCTCAAGACCGACAGTTTAGTGAAGCTTATTGAAGAGCACGGAAATACTGTCCATATCGTAGCGATTTAAATAAAGAAAAAAGCCGATTCCCTAAAAAACATATTATTTCGATTTAAAAAGCCTCTTCTTTTCAGCAAAACTCGAAGAAAAAATGCGGATTCCGCAATAATACTTCATCTTGCCTTGACTAGAATCTATTCACTTGCTTTAATAAACTCGAAGAAAAAGTGCGGATTCCGCAATAATAATTTGTCTAGATAAGATGCAGGGTGAAATACAATGGAATTTACCAGAAAACAATATATGCAAAAGCTAATAAACAAGAAAGATAACGGGAGAGTAAAAATCATTACCGGAATTCGCCGCTGCGGAAAATCCTATCTTTTATTTGAACTGTTTACAAGATATCTTCAAGAAATCGGAATCACTGATGAGCAAATGATTCAGCTTGCCCTGGATGAATTTCCTAATGCTAAATACCGAAATCCTATTGAGTTGGACAAATATGTTCGTGATCGGATTATAGATAAAACTAAGAAGTATTATGTCATGATTGATGAAATACAGTTTGTAAGCGAAATTCAAAATCCTTACCTGGAAGATAAAAAGGCAAAGCTGGGTTTTATTGATGTTGTACTTGGTTTGATGAAGATGAAGAATGTTGATGTCTATGTGACAGGTAGTAATTCTAAGATGCTTTCAACGGATATGCTTACCCAATTTCGTGATCGTGGGGATGAGATTCGTATTTATCCCCTTTCTTTTGCAGAGTTCCTCGAAACCTATAGGGGGAAGGCAAGAAATGCCTGGCTTGATTATTATAGCTATGGCGGCATGCCTTATGTTACGAGATTAGAGGGCCACGAAGAAAAAAGTCGATATCTGAAGGATTTATTTCAGCGAACCTACATAAAAGATGTTTTAGAACGCCATAATATCCAAAATGATATGATGGTTTTGGATAATCTCTTAGATATTGTCGCCTCTTCTATCGGCTCCCTGACCAATCCGGCAAAGTTGTCAAACACGTTTTTGAGCGAAAAGAAGCTTCGTATCAGCTCGACGACTATTGCCAGGTATCTAAGCTATTTTGAAGATGCTTTTTTAATCAGTAAAGCGATACGCTATGATGTAAAAGGGAAAAAATATATGCAGACACCGGTGAAATATTATTATACAGACTTGGGTTTGCGGAACGCCAAACTTGGCTTCAGGCAGCAAGAAGAGACCCATATTATGGAGAACGTGCTCTACAACGAATTGATTCGGAGAGCCTATGATGTCGATGTAGGTCTTGTGGAACAACATAGCAAAGCGAAAGACGGCAAGAAAATTAGAAAGCAGTTAGAAGTTGACTTTGTCGTTAATCGCGGTGAACAGCGCTATTATATTCAATCGGCAATATCCATAGAGAATCCGGAAAAAAGAAAACAAGAGATTGCCTCCTTAGTCAGAATTCCTGATTCATTCGGTAAGATTGTTGTTGTTCGAGATTATATTAAACCATGGAAAGATGAAAATGGAATACTGTATCTAGGTCTTGAGCAATTCTTGCTTGACGAAGAGGCTATCAAATTATAAAAGCAACTATTTCTTTCCTTTGATAAACTCGAAGAAAAAATGCGGATTCCGCAATAATACTTCATCTTTACTCCTTTAATCTTTTATATTTGAGAAAATCCATAGCCTGTCTTTTACCCCATAGAAACTACAGGGCCATTAAATCGATGAATAGATAAGCTTCTTCGCCTTGCTGACCAGTTGGCCGGTGTCGTTAAGGCGTTCGTAGCGATTGCCAAAGAGTTTATGCACATTTTCATGTGATTCCTTGACTCCGCTGACGAGGGCGGCAATGTTAACCCCCGGTTCACGCAAGATGTCAAGACCGGCGGCTGCATCTTCCAGCCCCGGCTTGCCGCTGTACTCCCGGGGTAATTTCCGGGCCGCTTGGAGGGGCCTTAAATCATTGGGCGCAGCATCGGTTAAGATAAGGATCAGGTGATTGTGATAGGGGCGCCCCGGCAAGAGAGCCTGCATAGCCCGGTAGGCGAGACCGTCACGATTCCAACCCAAGGCGTGGTAGCTAAAGAGTTTGTTGAGGTCAAGTGGTTCGTCAAAGTCCTTCAAAATACTAAGTATCGTATATTTTTCCAAAGTACAGTAAGCTGTGATGCGGACCGGAATGGTGGAACGCTCAAGGCTCTCGGCCAGAATGTAGCTTTGTATGGCAATATCCTCTACCTGGCCAAGGCGGGAGGCGGAGGCGTCAAGCATGAGGTCGACACTGTGCTCAGCAGCCGGCACTTCAGCATGGCGATAAAAAATCTTGTCTTGGCCCGGGATTTTAGATTTAAAGGCAAGCTGTCCTGCAAGCTTGCCGTAGTGGCTGGGGTTATATCCCGGTACTAAATCGCTTGCCAGCATTAATTGCAAGTAATTGGCCAGACGCTGTATGCTTTGCCGGTAAAAAGACTGATGCTTGCGGTAACGTTGAAAGCTTTTCTTTTTTTGCGCGTCCAGGGTCTCCAGGTGTAGATCGGTGCGCTTCCTTGCTTGCGGATAATCTCCACGCTGGCGACAGATCCAAAGGCGGGACCCTTTATGCTCTTGAACGGCCAATTTTTCCTCAAGGGCCAGTTGGTCTGCCTCCTCAAAGAGGGGAGGGCCAAATTCAGCGGTGAGCCTTGCCCTAAGCCGCTCATCATCTCTCTTCACGAAGGAAAAGCGGGATAGCCCGGCCCCTTGGACCAGCGTCTTGTCCGCTGTAACTTCCTCTTTTTGCAAGTTGCTTGTCATGCTGACTCGCTTAAATAAGGGCTTATTTATCCTTTGCCAAAAACTCAAGAAGTGTCTCCTGAAGGCTGAGGGCCGGCGTTTTTTGCTTGGCAGTTGAAAGTGGCTTTTATAAAGTTCCAGTAAAAGCTTGCGAAATTCGGCAAAATCAGGGGTCTTCTCAAAGTGAAAGGCCTCGTAGAGGAGGCCGGCCTTCCTGGATAGTTTAACCTGAGCTTTACCCAAAACGGCCAGAGATTGGGCCTGTTTCAGCTCAAACAAGAGTACATTTTGCAAGGAAAAATTACGCCTTTGGAGGTCAAGTTCCGGACTCAAAAAAGACCTTGCGCTATCTCGGCGCAGCTCTTCTAAGGCCGGACGTTCTACGGCTTCTCCCGGATAAATGGCGCACTCTAGCCCAAACCAGGTCACTTGGTCAAAGAATGGCATGCGATAGCTATCCTGCCATAGGGAAAATAATTCTCTTATATTCTCTTGTCCATAGCGAAAATAAGTGCAACCCATAATCAGATTCATGTAAAAATCAGCCTGGCCGCTTAGGTCACGAACGACAAAATCGGGCTCGAAATCGTAGGCATGGGCGCCTGCCCAAACGAGGTTATCCACCCGTCTCTTATCCGCAAAAGCAAAAGACTTACTCAACAGACTTACCTCCTGCGCTTGCCGGAAAAGCGGGCGCGGATGAGATCGTGAACTAAGTCCCGCTCATAGGGGTCAAAGCACTTGTTGACCAGGCCCAGATCAAGGGCATTTTCCCGGGGCAGACCAAGGGACATCATTTCCAGGGCATCCAGCAAGCCGCGGAAGTCGAGTGCGGAAGAGGAAATCTCGCCACTTACAGCCTTTTGCCGAATGTCCTCAAAAAGCAGGACATAAGGGGAGAGTTCACTCTCGCTAAGGTCGGGAAATTGTCGTTGCAACAAAATCATGACCCGTTCCTGATCCAGGGCCGGCATGGCCATTACGACAAAACGCGAAAGTAGCGCCTCGTTCAGGGGGCGGGTGCCGAGGTAATCCTGATTCATGGTGGCAATAAAGCGGGTAGCCGGGTGCAAGTAGATACGGTCATAACCCGGCACATCAACCACCCGGCGAAAGTCGAGCACGGCATGGAGAACGGCAACCGCTTCGTTTTTTGCCATATTGATTTCATCTAATACCGCAAATCCGCCATAAAGGGCACTTTGATAGATTGGTCCGGGGCGGAACATCACATTGCCCTCATGGAGTGTATCTGAACCCAAAAGGGTCATGGCGTCAATATTGACATGGAAAGAAATATCCCAGGTCGGGCGATTCAAAAGATAGGCCAGATTTTGGGCAAGGACGTTTTTTCCCGTAGCTTTTTCTCCTACGAGGAGTATGTTCTTGCCGGCAAGGAGGGCAAGAACGGCTGTTTCCCAGAGGTCTTGCCCTAAAAAAGCGCAGCAAGGCGGTGTCAGACGCTCTTTTACCGCTTCTTCAAGCGGGTAGGCTGCCTGAAATTCGGCAACTAATTCTTGGGTAGGCTTGGTGAGCTCTTCAAAAGGAAAATTAGTTTTCATCCTGCTATCCACCTCTCTTCATGTGGCTTGCATTAATTTATCGTTGTTCATGTGGCTTGCAGCAATTTATTGCCGTTTATTAGCGTTTTCTCTTTAGGCTAAGCTGTTCCTAGCTGGCTATAGAAGGGCTTTTTCCCTCTTGCTTGCATTCTACTATGAATAAAAGCCGGGGGACAATGAAGCTAGAGATCTGTAACATTTGCCCGTTTTTTTGAATTTCCCGGGTTTGCTTAAGGAAAATTTTTAAGCAGTCTGCTCTGTAAATCCTAGAGATGACCTTTTTGTCCTTCGATTAAAAGGAACTATTAACAGGCCTTTTGCTGTATGTTTCTACTACTGCTTTAGTGTATAAATGCTTCCCTCAGCCAAGAGTTGGACCGGAAAACCGCGCCTGGCCAGGCAGTCCGCCATGTAGTCACTACGTCCGCAGTGCCAAGGGTAGACACAAGCCGGCTGCATCCGGTTGAGGATTTTTACCAGATCTTCTGGTTCGGCGTGTCCATTGCAGCTGAAGCCGGAGAGTGGGCAGTTTATTTCTGCAAGAAGTTCTCGCAGCTCAAGATAGTCTGGCGAACTAAGGCTGATGGGGACACCGTTTGTGTGCAGGTAAAGGATGGGACGGAGCAGGCTGAGGCGGTCTTTTTGGGCAAAGCTGTTTTGCAGGAGAAAACGGTCAGGCCGGGCCAGAACTTCAGTCGGCTTGACCTTGATGATATTTTTCAGACCGGGTCCGTAGGCTTCTGCCGGCAGTAAATCCGGCGGGTTCATGCCGCCAAACTTGCCGGCCAGGAATGGGCTCTCTACTTCCGGCAGGTCTAAGATGTGCAGCGTAAGCTGAGGATAGAAACTTTGCAAGACCGAAGCGGCGGCTTTCTCCCACAGGCCGGTGCGGCCGTGTTTTGCGGCTGCCATTTGCAGGGCGTAGAGGCGGTCGACATTGGCCAGGTAGGGATTGACGGCAATCAGCCCCGGCCAAGGGCTGGCAAAAAACTTGTCCAGAGCTTGGTCCAGTTCAGTTTCAGAGGCATAAAAAGTGTAGTCCTCGGCATAAGGGGGCAGTTCACTTTCACCCGACTCACTTGCTTCCAGTTGAATGGGATAGAGGGGGTCAGAGGACCAGGAAAAGCTGCTGCCCTCGATAAAAACCCGGGCACGGCCGTGTTCGCGCGCCTTATCGCAGAGGGCAAAAACCCTTTCCGGATAGCGGCCGTGCAGGCGGATGTCCCCGGAGTGGACGAGGAGTTCTGCTCCGTGGCGAATAAAAATGGCCGATATGCCGGGAATGTCATGGTCGGAAAGCTCAAAACTGAATTGGAAATCGTGGAAACTATAGACCTGACCGGAGCTGAGTGGCCTAAAGTCGTGGGCTTGCCGGTAGCCTTGCTGGTAACGGGCCAGGGCCTCATAGAGCTTGAGACTTTCCTCGTGCATAAAGACGGGTACGGAGGCCGGCAGGTAAGCGAGCCCGCCCATGTGGTCAAGGTGGAGGTGGGAGATGAGGACGGCCGTGGGCAGGTGAAAACTCTCATCATATAAGCCTTCAATAGCGGGTAGCTGGCCGAGGCGTATTCTTCCTTCAAGCAGGGATTCCCCCGGTCTTGCCTCGAAATCGTCCTGGGCCGGCAGGGGAATGCCAAAGTCGGTAATTATGCGGGCTTTTTTGCTCCGCAGTTCCAAAATATTGGCGCCGATTTGATTTACCCCGCTCCAGACTTTAAAGGTTAACATGGGCTTCCTCCTGACCTTCCCGCCAATACCCCGGCAGGAAGATTAAAGTATAGCAAAAACCACTAATTCCGTCCCGGCCTGTGTCGGTAAAAGGACTTTACTCAGCTTCCGTCCCGGCCCCGTGTCGGTAAAAGGACTTTACTCAGCTTCCGTCCCTGTGTCGGTAATGCCCTTATAATGGGGAACTCTGTCTTCTTGTAACCAAACTATTACGACAAAATTACTTGCAGTTTATGAGGAATTTAGCTTGGGATTCTAGAATTAATTTGAATTCTGAAAGGAGCAAATCCCATGAAAAATATCTTTAAAAACATTCGTATTTCTCTGGTCCTGACCTTAGTCTTGGCTTTTGTCATCAGTCTTGGCGCCGGTTACCCCGTAGCTGCCGAGCAAGAAAAACCCGCTAGCGCTCATGTGCTGTATGTCCAAGACATCAAGCAATATGACCAAATTCCTTATCTGGCGACCATCCTCAAGCAAAAGCGCGAAAGCCTGGATAATCCCGCTTTTACCTATGGTGGAGAACTTGCCGGCGGCACCCTGTACGGTAAAGTTTTCCGCGGTGTCCCCATTGTTGAAGCCTTAAACGAACTAGACTGTGACGCTGCCTCCTTTGGCAACCACGACCTGGACTACTCGGTTGAGGCCACTTTAGAGCTTATCGAACTGGCCGAGTATCCTTGGATTGCTGCTAACCTTGCCTATGCCGATGGTAAACTCTTTGCCGAAGACGGCGCTTATGTCGTCGTAGAAGCCGGCGATTTAAAACTCGGTATCATTGGTTTTATGGGCGAACTGATCAAAACACCGGTTTACGGTGAACTCATCGAAACCGACTTTGTAGCTGCCGCAAAAGAAGCGGTTGCCGCCTTACAAGAAGAAGGTGTAGACGCTATTGTAGCCATCAGCCAAATGACCTTAGCTGATATGCGCACCCTCATGACGGAAGTACCTGAGATTGTTTTAGGGCTCAGGGAAGAAATGTCCTTCTACTCCAGCTATGTTCATGAGCTGGCCGACGGGCGCTATATCGTCTCCCCGCAAGCCGATGGCGAAACCCTGGTCGATGCCCGTTTAACCAAAGGCGATGACGGTAAGATTACCGTCAGTTTGAGCTTTGTGGAAATGGCTTCCGTTGAAGCTGACCCTGACTTCTTAGAGAAGCAAGCGGCTTATGAAGAAGAAATGGAAGCAACCCTGGGCGGTAAAGTTGGCGTGGCCAAACAAGACCTCAACCGGTCCGAACTCGGACAAGTTGCCGCTGAAGCCTTCCTCTACCACTACGAGGCGGATTTCGGCATGATGAATGGTGGCGGTATCCGCGGTGAAATAGCTGGCGGCGATATCTTGCTCAAAGATGTTTACCGCGTCCTCCCCTTCGACAATCGCCCCATGCTCTACGAAGTAAGCGGTGCCGCTATCAAGGCAGCTTTAGAGCAGAGCTACAACAAAAATCTCCCTACTCAAGTTGCCGGTTTTGTTTATGAGTATGATGGCAATGAGGAGCATCCCGCTGTTGCTAAACTTGAACTGGCTGATGGCAGTCCCCTGGACCTTGACGCTACATACACCGTCGCTATGACAAGCTACCTCCAAGGGGCCTATGAAGCCTTTGCCGATGCCAAACTGCTGAAAGACGACAAAGTTGTAGACTCCGACCTCCTGGCCGCTTACATCGAAGCCGTAAATGAAATTCCCCAAGGGGAATAGTTCTTAAGACTGCCTTTGCCGGGCAGAGCTTAAGGGGTAACAAGCAGGGCCGTCTCAAGTTGAGGCGGTCTTTTTACTTTTTACCGAATAAGATTGCCGAATGACTTAAACTGTACTTGGCAGCCTCTTTTTTCGTCATAAACATACCGTTTGTAGTATCTATAAGCTGAATTTTTTCGTAGCCCAGGTCTTTTAATTTTCTGATAAAAGACTCCATGTCACCGTATTTTCCCTTGGAAAAAATATCATGAATGGCAAAGCTACCGCCCTTCTTTAGAATACGAAGGCTTTCTAAAAGCAGTTCCTGCCTGTTCACATTGCTGATGTTGTGGTAAACATAGTTACTGGTCACAGCATCAAAATGTTCATCCGGAAAATCCAGCTTAATGGCATCTCCCTCTCTAAATTCAGCATTATCGACATTTTCCGCCCTTGCATTTTTTTCGCAAAGATTTTTGCTATAGGAAGCATATTCTATGCCCCAACGGTCAATCCCCAGGACTTTCGCTGTAGGATTCTTTTTTGCCACAGCTATGGCCAGGGCACCGCTACCGCAACCTACATCCAGCACGAGTCCATTCTCGGGCACTTCAACATAGGCGGCCAGTCCGTCAATAATTTCCTTAGCCAGCTTGCGTTTGCCGTCATAAGAAAAAGCTCGATACATTCTGGTCATCCAAAGAAAAATCACTGTTAGCAAGATGGCTGCAAGAAGAAAAACAAAAGACCATATCGTTTTCTTCGTTCCAGCCTCTAGTAGGCTCTGTAGCAAAATTGTTATCAGATAACAAAGAAAAGCCAAGAAAGCCAATATATACAGCATTTTTTTCGGTACCCAATTCTTATAATCCGCTTTCATTTTCATTTTTTCCTCCAGTTCGCTTTTCATGGTCTGTTAACTTAAAAATTGAAAAGAGATCTGAAAAGCCTCTGGTAGAATGTTTTTGACGAAAAGCTACTACCTCCGAGAAAGGACAATTCAGATCTCATGAAAAGTATAAC
>JAMNZB010000073.1 GCA_023622515.1 Bacillota bacterium
TTTTTGTTAAGCCGGTTGCGCAAGTCAGGGCACTTTTCGGCCAGCTTCATGTTAATGGAATTCAGATAGGACTTAGCATTCACGATAGACATCCAGGAGTGGGGGTCGTAGGTAAGCTTGTCCAGGCCGGAAGTTGAACCGGAAAGTATGAGTTCCTGAGCCAGCTCTTCCCGCCCCGGCGTTTGCAAAACATAGGATAAGATTGGTTCAGAGAGGCGGTCCGACACAAAATAGTAGTCACCATCTTCCGCAACCTCATAATAGACAATACCGGAGGTGTGCCCCATCTCGACACCGTATACCTCACCCTCCTCGACCTCGATGGTTGCTGCCTGAGCTACAAGTTTGCCTTTCGCCTCCATAATTTTTTTCCCTTGAGCTATGATGTCATCTTTCTTCGTGCTGTCTGAGCGGAAAAAAGCAATCCGCATGAGGTCCTGGTGGGTATGACCAAATTCAATAGGATAAACCCGCCCCGCTTGCAAATGCAGCTTACTGAGATACTGGAAGTCTCCCAAGGCAGCAGCTCCTTTATATGTAATGAGTTCCACCGAGTCCGACAAGGTCAAAATATCCAAATCGGGCAGACTTTCTCGAACAGCGCCAAGCCAACGTTCTTCCATATTGGCCCCGTTTATAATAAGTAGATCAGCCTCAGTCAAATTCTTAATATCCCGCGGGGTAGGCTCCCAAAGATGGGGATCTTGAGCCGGAGGCAAGAAGCAGTGCAAATCAATGTTTTCCTTACCGATAACCAAGCCGCAAAGGTCATAGACGGGGAAGAAAGAAGCATAAACGACTAACTTTTGCTCCCCCTCCCCGCCGGTCGACTCGGCAAGGTCAAGCTCATTTTGTTGCCCATCCTTCTCCCCCTGTAAAGTTTGGGAATCCCGCACAAAACTGCAATTGGTCAGGATGAGGCAAAGCAGACCGATTAGGCAAATGGCTATAGAACGAATAATTTTGGCTCGCATAGATATTTATTCCTTAACAATGTCAGGGAGAGTCCTGACGAAGCAGCACTCCCCCTGCATACCGTCAATATAAGACGAAATCCGTATAGAAATTTCTGATTAGTAATTTAACCGACAAGTGTTAGTGACCTTCCTCATGGTCGTGATCGTGGTCATGGTCATGGTCGTGGCCGTGGCCGTGGGCATGAGCATGTTCGACCAACTCTTCAGCAATCATCTCGATGGGGGTATCTTCTGAAACAAAAGTCGGGTAATCATGGGCGGCGGCAATATTTACCAAGCGTTTAGCAGCGCGCAGGTGGAAGTGGGCAAGATTTTCTTCACCGTGAACTTCCATTAAAGCCAGGTGGACAAACTTAGCGTCTTCATCTGTGGCCTTAAAGACATGCCAGTAGCTTGTGCTACCACCATGCTCCTCGGGAATGGAGCCTAAGTATTCATAGCCGGCAGAATAAATTTCTTCACCATCGTCTTCGGCATCTTCTCCGGCTGCATCCTTATCTTTAAAGAAGCGGACCAGGTTTTCTTCACCATCAACTTCTATTCTGGCAAAGGGAACACTTTCAGCTTTTTCTTCAGCAATATAATCTTCAACACTAAGCTCGTGCTCTTCAGCTAATTCTTCAACTTGGTCGGCCAGTTCAGCCTCGCTGAGATAGGCAATCATATTGTTCCACTTGCCTTCCCAGTCAGCCAAGCTAATATCTTCAATGGTTTCCAACTCAACTTCTGTGTTGATGTGTCTTTCTGCGCGCGCCAGATAGTTGTCAGCAATAATTTCCGCAGGGGTATCTGCTGCGACAAAGGTCGGCCACCAGCTATCACGTATCAGTAAGTCTTCAATTTCGTGTCCAATGCGCAGGTGGAAGTGGGCCAGCACTTCTTCTCCATGAACCTCCATTAAGAATAGGGTTTCCAGATCCTCTTCTTCTGCATCCGTCTCAAAGACGTGCCAATAACCGGAATGGTGGCCATGCTCGAATTTAACTGAACCGGCATAGGTGCAGGTGTAGCTTTCTTCAACTTCCTCATCCTCTTGACGGCTCAGGAAAGTAATCTTTGCGGACTCACCATCAACCTTCATAGCGAAAAAGTTAACCGAGTCAGCAATAGCCTGGTCTAAATACTCTTCCGGAGTATGCTCGTAGGCATCAGCCAGAGCATCTAAAGCTTCTTGGCAAGACTCATCTTCCAAATAATAGACCATATTCTTCCACTCGCCGTCCCAGTCTTCCAGGCTGACATCTTCAATCTGCTCCAGCTCATACTCCACATCATGCGTATGATGGTCATGGGCAAGCACGGCTGAGCCGGCCAGGCTGATAACCAGAACAAGGCTCAATAAAATACGAAAGAGTTTCGGGGTAAATGTGATTTGTTTCATTGTTAACCTCCTTAGGTTAGAAAATAAAAGTATCATTAGCACTTTAGTTAGCCTAGGCTAACTCGTATGCTTATTACATATTAAGTTAGCCTAGGCTAACTGTCAAGCAAAATTTTTTACTCTCTCGTCAGGAGGGCTCAACAACAAGCTTTAAGCTGTCTTCTTCTCCGTATAATCGCTAGTGCAAGCAGGCTCTTTTTTAAGGAGAAAGGCCTTTATTATCTTAGAGTAACGAATTTGTAGGTTTAGCAGAAAAGAAAAGAGTCTCTCCAAAAACATATAAAATGTTTTTAATCAACAAGCAAAAAGGAGAAA
>JAMNZB010000037.1 GCA_023622515.1 Bacillota bacterium
GGTATGACCCTTGTGGTACAACTCGGAAAGGCATTGGCGCAAAACTTTTTGTTCTGAAGGAAACATAATGGTAAACTCACTACCTTGGGATAAACTTGACTCTAAATTGATTATACCCGCCTGTAATTCAACCAATTCGCGGACGATAGCCAGGCCAAGACCACGGCCTCCGGAAGAACGGGTACGTGAATCATCCACTCGGTAAAATCGTTCAAAGACCAGCTTCTGATCCTTCTCATCAATACCGATGCCGTCATCCTTTACCTTGACATAGACTTCATCACGGACAGAACCAATATAGACATCAATATTTCCGCCCTCGTTAGAGTACTTTATCGCATTCGTAATCAAATTGGCGACAATTCTTTCCAAGTAGCCCCGATCACAATAAATATTGGGTACCTGGCTGACACTAATAGCTTTCATATCAATGTTTCGTGCTTGTGCCTGAGCTTGCATGCGCTCAACTAAATTTTTCACCGTTGCTGTCAGGTCAACTACCTCGATATGCATGTAACGCCCGATACTACTCTCATCAAGAGAAGAGAGCAAGTTTAAGTCCTCAATAAGTTGCTCCATATGGGTGGATTCTTCATAAATTTTACTCACATCTTTCAGGATTTGCGGCCGTTGCTTTTCCATAACCCCCCAATCCATCAAAGATTCCGAGTAGCTCTTAATCGTGGTCAGCGGTGTCCTTAATTCATGCGAGACATTAGAAACATATTCTTTTCTTTGCTGTTCTTCCTTAAACTGCCTCGTGGCGTCACGAATCAGGACAACATTTCCCCTATCAGGGGCCACCCCCACCGGTTGTACACTAATGTAAATCATCGTACCGGAAACATTCAAGACGGCACTGGCATACTCCTTGCCCAAAGCAAGTTGTGCTGCCATACCATTAGCTTCTCCATATTCCTCTAAAAAAAGATGAAAGCTTTTAGGAATGGAGTGTAAAAAATCACCCGCAGCTTGATTGGAAATGGAAAGGTAACCCCTTGCATCGTAATACAGGACACCCAAATCAATAGCCTCTAAAATTCGTTCTGATTCAGACTGGTCGCGTACAGATTCTCTGAGAATAGTAAGACGCTCTCGCTCATAGGCAAGACGCTTACTCTCTGCGTTTGAGGAAAACAGAATCCACGCAAGAACAAGTGTAACCAGGAAGGTTACAGCAACTGAGATCAGAATCTCCATGCCGGCTTATTCTCCAACACACTCTTTATTAAAGTAATAGCCCACACCACGTTTCGTTAGTATATAACGATAATTGCTTTGGTCCGGTTCGAGTTTCTCCCGTGTCCGGCGAATTGTAACGTCAACTGTGCGGACATCACCGAAATATTCATAGCCCCATACTTTTTCCAGCAAGGTCTCACGCGAAAAAACCTGACCCGGAAATTGGGCTAAGAAGCGTAAAAGTTCATATTCACGCAAGGTCAAATTAATAACCTCTCCGGCTAAAGTCACCTCATAGGCAGCCTGGTCTATAATCAAGTCACCAAATTCCAACTTTTCACTTTGGCTCACTTGGTCGCTTTCTGTATAGTTAATGCGACGCAACTGGGCCTTAACTCGGGCAATTACTTCACGTACACTAAAGGGCTTTGTAACATAATCATCGGCACCTAACTCTAAACCGACAATTTTATCAATTTCTTCTGTTTTTGCTGTGAGCATGATAATCGGAACATTTGTCTTATGGCGCAATCTGCGGCAAACCTCAAAGCCATCCATCAAAGGAAGCATGCAGTCCAAAAGAATCAAGTCAGGCGCTTCCTCTAGTCCTTTTTTCAGAGCAACTTCGCCATCATAAGCCTCAATCGTTTCGTATCCTTCACGCTCTAAATTTGCTTTCAAAATATCTACAATATTCGGCTCATCATCAACAATCAATATCTTTGACGCCATATAAACCTCCCTCATACCTTTATTTAAAATAAAAAAATATATCGAAAGTATCTAAACATTACAAGTTTACCACACTTGCAAGCTTATCGCATTGCTTTCTCCGGGAAGGCAAGCCGGTATTAGCGATAGCCCAACCCGGCCCAAAGCCTTGCTTAGTCTCTTCCTGTTTTTTTGCCAGCCTAACTTTGGATTAGAATCTGCCCTGGGACTTGCACAGCTTCCCTCTCTCCGCTAGAATTAGTAATCAGCCATCCTCGCTCCAGTGGCCTAATGGATAAGGCAGCAGTTTCCGGAGCTGCTGATACGGGTTCGATTCCTGTCTGGAGCACCAAAAAACGTCTCTATAGGGCTGACAAGACTATAGAGACGTTTTATTTTGGATTGATTTCCTTTTCTTTAATTTCTACCTAAGAGAATACGAATGACAATAACGATTATTATTAGGGCCACACAAACCGCAATACCGATATAATAGGGGGTCTTATCAATAATATAACCTTCTTCGGTAAGACGCTGTTCTATTAAGCGTTCACGAATCTCTTCTTCACTCAAGGATTCTCCCTCGCTCGTTTCTATCTGAATGCCTGCTGTACCAATTAAAACAGTTTGGCTGGGGACAGGTTCCAAGACAATCGATTCCGTGGATATCCCTTGGTCGGCCAGTTCGGCATCATCACTGGGAACTTGCCCAAGTGGATAATACTCAATCGTGAAACCTTCTTTGACCTGGCCTAAAATACGGTGGTCAAAGCCCTCAATCTCAACCCCTTTAAACTGGATATTACGTGTACCGAGGTGGACTTCAATCTGGTTTGTCCAATCAAGGGCGGAATCCAGATAAATATTGGTTGCCATAAAGGCAATGCCGTCAGGAACCATTGTAAACTCGACAGAATCCGGCCTGTCATCCTCCGGAACAGCATCCCAATCGATTTGCACGGTCACCAACATGGCTTCTGTTGTCGCAGGCAACCGCATCCCTTCTACCTCTTCAACAAAG
Source organism: Bacillota bacterium (assembly GCA_023622515.1). Lineage (GTDB taxonomy): Bacteria > Bacillota > Clostridia > Saccharofermentanales > DTU023 > SFFI01. Next base: position 2,915 of record JAMNZB010000037.1, read on the forward strand.
AATATCCTGCAAAAGAGATTTATTAATATCGTTAAGCCTAGTATCACAAGAGCATGACGACTAAGGCTCCTCTTTATCTTTGGCATCCTATACCTCCGGACGTCTCAAGCAATTTAGTCAAATATACAGATTATTATAGCGTTCAAAACTAGGTTCGTCCACTTTCATAAAAAGTTTGAAAGAAAATAAATTTCACTCCATATTTTTCACATTTCATGGTATATTTATTAAATAGGTTCTAATGAAATAAGGAGAGTATAGAGGACATGTCTTTATTTAAGCACAAACATATCGGCGTCCACCCCCGTGAAGAGAAGAACACAAGTGGCGCCGAACTTCGAGTCATTAATAAAGTTCCACTTGTACGTATACCTGTCGCCATGCAAATCGGACCACCACCGAAAACAATTGTAAAGAAAGGGGATGTGGTTAAACTAGGACAAATTATCGCTGAGGGCGAAGCCTTTTTATCAGTTCCTGTACATGCCAGTGTTTCCGGGACTGTTTCAGAGGTCGTCAGTGAGCTGCAAAGCAACGGTCGGCCTTGCGACGTAGTCGTTATTGAAAATGATAAGAAATATACAAAGTATGAGAACTTAGTTGCACCCGAAGTAAACAGTAAAGAAGACTTTATTGCTGCGGTGCGCGCCTCCGGTTTAGTCGGACTCGGCGGTGCCGGTTTCCCCACCCATGTTAAATTATCCCCCCCACCGGATAAGCCCGTTTCAATCTTGCTTATCAACGGCATGGAGTGCGAACCTTATATCACTTCTGATGAATGGCTCATGAGGAACTATGCCGATGAAATTATCAAGGGAGCCGAACTTGTTTTAAAATGGTGCGGCATAGAAGAAGCTATCATCGGTCTTGAAAGCAATACCCCGGAAGCAAAAACCGCCTTAGAAAGCGCCTTGGAAAATAGTGAAGCGAAAGGAAAAATCCGGCTTGAAACAGTACGTTCCTTATATCCCCAAGGGGCAGAGAAGGTTTTAATCAAAACACTTACCGGACGAGAAGTTCCCTCCGGCGGCCTGCCCCATGATGTGGGAACCCTCGTGCTGAATGTGGGCACTTTACGCCACATCGCCAACTACCTAACTCACGGCATGCCGCTGGTTAGCCGTTTTATAACCTTGGACGGGCCCGCTTTGAACCGTACCGGTATTTACGAAGTCCCGATTGGGTCGAGAATCTGTGATATTTTAGAAGCAGCCGGCGGCCTGGCCAAAGTACCGGAAAAAATCATTATGGGTGGCCCCATGATGGGTGTTTCGGTCAACAATATCGAATCCTCAATTATTAAGATGAATAATGCTATTCTCGTCTTTGCCCATGAGGAAGCCGATCTCCCTAAAGAAATCCCTTGTATCCACTGCGGCAGATGTATTCGAGATTGTCCGATGCGACTTATGCCCACCAGGCTTGATGTGGCCTCTCGTACGGGGAATATTGAAAATCTGCAAGCCTATTCCGTCAATGACTGTATTGAGTGTGGCGCGTGTTCTTTCATCTGCCCTTCAAAACGTTATTTAGTCCAAAATATTCGCATTGGCAAGCAAATCCTTCGTGATCATGCTCAAAAAGAAATGAAGAAGTAAGAGGTTCAATCGATGTTAAAAGTTTCTGCATCGCCGCATATTCGGCATAATGACAGCACAAAGGGCATCATGCAGGATGTCGTTATCAGTTTGACTCCGGCAATTTTGGCCGCTAGCTTTTTATTCGGCGCGAGAGCTCTTGCTGTTATTGTTATTTCCGTTGTTTTTTCTGTCCTGTTTGAGTATCTGGCTCGAAAAATCATGAAACGCGAAAATAGTATAGATGACTGGAGCGCCGTGGTTACCGGTATCTTATTAGCCTTTAGTTTACCTCCCGATATTCCCTTCTGGATTCCTATTCTGGGGAGTTTTTTCGCCATTGTCTTAACAAAACAGCTTTTTGGCGGTCTTGGTATGAATTTTATTAATCCGGCACTGGGAGCAAGGATTATTTTATCTATTTCCTTCCCCGCCTCCATGAACAGCATGGTCATGAAGCAAGAGTATTTGGGGGCATCCTTTCTTGACTCCACGGATTTAATCAGTAAGGCAACACCGCTTACTGAACTTCGCGCAAGCCGGGCGCTTAGCGGCGCTTCAGCTATTGAGGCAGCAAGCTCCTATAGCTATAGTGACCTTTTCCTCGGCCTCAAACCGGGTATGATTGGTGAAGTTTGCCTGCTTGCCTTATGCTTGGGGGCCTTGTATCTGCTCTGGAGAAGGGTCATAAGCCTACACGTTCCCCTTGCTTTTATCGGCACCAGTCTTCTCTTTGTTGCCCTCTGCGGACAAGACCCCTTATACCATCTGATGTCCGGTGCTTTAGTCCTTGGTGCCTTCTTTATGGCTACAGACTATGTCACCAATCCGGATACCGCGGCCGGGCAAGTTATTTTTGGAATAGGCTGCGGCCTGCTTCTCGGTTTGCTTCGAGTCTTCGGTGCCTCAGTCGGCGGGCTGATGTATTCTATCGTTTTAATGAATATCCTGACACCCCATATTGATAATCTTGTCTTCCGGCTCAGTAAAATAAGAAGAGCTAAAGCAGTGAACAATAAATAGAGAGGTAAACTTATGAAAGAAAAATTAGACCAAGGCTTTATGCCCTTACTTGTTTTAGTCATTGTTTGTCTCATTTCAACAGCTTTACTAAGCATAACAAATGAGCTCACTGCAGAGGCCAGAGCAAGACAGGCGGAACTGGCCGTTTTAGCTTCAAAGCAGAAGGTTTTTCCTACAGCCGGTTCTTTCAAATCCCTTGATGTGCCTGCTGAATATGAAGCACATATCATAAGTATCGAAGAGGCCTACCAGGGAGATGAACGGATAGGCTATCTTGTCAATGCCACAGAGAAAGGCTATGGCGGACCGGTTTCAGTCTATGTGGGAATCACGGAAGATTGTAAAATTAGCGGAATTGACCTGATTGCCCAAGATGAAACACCCGGACTTGGGCAAAATATTCAAAAGGAAGCATTTTACTCACAGTTTATTGGCGGCAAGGCAGAAGATCGTTTTTCCACTTCACAGTCTGGAGACGGCCTTGTCCAAGTTGACGCTGTTGCTGCCGCAACCATTTCTTCCGATGCTGCAATTAAAGCCATTAACCACTCTTTAGATATCCACGCTGACCTTACAGAGGAGGAATAGACAATGAGTACAGAAAAATCAACAAATTTTAAAAGCTGTTGGAAAGAGTTTAGTAAGGGTATCTTGGCCCAAAACCCTCTGCTGGTACTGCTGCTAGGCGCCTGCCCTGCACTTGCCGTTACAACTAGCTTAATTAACGGACTGGGTATGGGACTGGCATCAACCTTTGTGCTTATTTGTTCAAATGTGGTTATTTCAGCTATCAGAAATTTCATTCCGGAAAAAGTTCGGATTCCTTCCTACATCACGGTAATCGCCAGTTTTGTTACAATTTTACATCTCTTCCTCCAGGCTTACCTTCCTGCGCTAAACGACTCCTTAGGTATTTTTATCCCCCTGATTACGGTTAACTGCATTATTTTAGGAAGGGCGGAAGCCTTTGCCAGTAAAAACTCCGTTGTCTTATCTGCCTTCGACGGCTTGGGAATGGGCTTAGGCTTTACCTTAGCCCTTGTTGTGATAGGCGGCCTGAGAGAAATTCTTGGCAATGGCAGCCTGGCCGGCTGGCAAATCCCCTTTATCGGCGGAGACAATGTTTTACAGCCCATCCTTATTTTTATTATGCCTCCCGGCGGCTTTATCATCTTCGGGCTTGTTATTGCCCTTGCCTTACACCTAAGCAACCGATTCTACGGCAAAACACCTGAGCAAGCTGTAGAAGCCAAGACACTCCGTGAAGCTTCCTGCCTTAATTGCTTACTTGCCGAGAAGTGCCCTGCAGCCGCCATCCAGACAGAAGAAAAGGCGGAAGAAGCTACAGAAAGAATTAATTGTCCCGGCAAGGTCGTTGATGCAACAGAAGACGCAAGAGCAGAGGAGCCCGATTTATGTTCTTCAGAGAGCAAGTCAATTGAAACAGAGTCTACCGAGGAAAGGAAATAGCCATGGAAATGATTTTTAAAATATTATTTACTGTTATCCTTGTTGATAACCTTGTCTTATCACAATTTTTGGGTATTTGCTCTTTTCTAGGCTTAAGCAAGAATTTGAAGGATGCTATGGGGATGAGTGTTGCCGTTACTTTTGTTATGGTGGTGGCTACCGCCCTTACCTTCCCCCTATACTTTTTTGTCCTTCAACCTCTAGGACTTGGTTTTCTTAGCAATTTAGTTTTCATTCTTGTTATCGCCTCTACTGTTCAGGTATTAGAAGCTATTATCCACAAGAGCATTCCCGCCCTTTACAGAGCCATGGGAATTTATCTCCCCTTGATCACAACAAACTGTGCCATTTTAGGCATTATGTTTGTGAATGTGGAAAGCTATAGCAACTTTGCCCATGCGCTTGTTAACGGGCTTGCAGCAGGTTTAGGCTACATGCTGGCCATGTTCCTTTTTGTCGGTGTCCGCCAAAAACTGAACGAGGCCAAACCGCCAAAATTCCTTGAAGGCTTGCCTATTACCTTAATTTCTGCCGGACTCGTTTCCATGGCCTTTTTCGGCTTTAAAGGCATGGTTGAAAACTTATTCTCCTAGGGGGTGGCCTACATGTTATCATTACTTTTCCCAACACTTTTATTCTCTTTAACGCCCCTCTACGCTATTTTAGTCGTCGGCCTAATCGCCCTCGTCTTGGGCGCAGTCATTTTGCTCATCTTTAAACTTTTCCATGTTGAGGTCGACGAGCGCGAAGAAGAAATCAACAATCTCTTGCCCGGCGCTAACTGTGGTGGCTGTGGTTATTCGGGCTGCCAAGGTTATGCCAGTGCACTCGCCCAGGGTAGCGATACGGATTTAACTAAATGTACGGCCGGCGGTCAAGAAACCGTTGACCTTTTAGCAGCCTATTTCGGGCAGGAAGCCGGAGCCTTTGTACCTAAGGTGGCCCGGGTTCATTGCCAAGGCAGCCAGGATAAAGTTCAGGTACGTTATGAATACACCGGTTCGCATGATTGCCGGACAGCCTCTCAATTATTTGGCGGACCAAATTCTTGTTCCTTTGGCTGTGTCGGCTATGGTGACTGCCAGCGTGCTTGCGATTATGGGGCAATTAGCATTGAAAACGGCCTGGCCAGAGTCGACAGCTCAAAGTGTATCGCTTGTGGAGCCTGCGTTCTTGCCTGCCCCCGCCATCTCATAAAAATCGAGCCTAAATATACGGATTTATATACGGTAAACTGCTCTAACCCGCTACCCGGAAGGGAATCAAGAAAAGCTTGCGATATATCCTGCATAGGTTGCACCCTTTGTGTGAGAAACTGCCCTGAGGGAGCTATCAGCATGCAAGGCTCCCTTGCCGTCATTGACCAGGATAAATGCACCCAATGCGGAAAATGCCTGGAGTTATGCCCGACAAAAGCCATTGTGAAAGGCTTGTAGTTCGAAATTATTCACTCAGGCTGCAGCCTGAGTGAATACAAACATTGTACAGAAAGATTTCAGTTTAACTTGCAATTTGCACGGCTGTAGAAAATCCCGAAAACTGCTTGCAGAACAAATTCTACTATGTTATCATTCTGAGTGCTGATTATTTTAAATTAGATTCTTTTATAGGAGGTGTTAGCATGGCCAAATGTGAAATTTGTGAAAAAGCTAATTTTCACGGACGTAAAATCTCAATTACACGTTCTCAGATTTCAAGAAGAGCAAAAGTCACACAAAAAGCAAATGTAAAGCGTGTTCGTGTGGTAAAGAATGGCGTTCCGCAAAGAATGAATGTCTGCACTCGCTGCCTCCGCTCAGGTGCTATTAACAACCTGTAAGATTTTGTGAACATAGTAATTTAGAAAGCCATCTCCGGAAAGCTTCCGAGATGGTTTTTTTTTTCAGACCTAATAGCTTGAGCCTTGAATCATAAAATAATAGTTCTGCTCTTGATAGTCCACTAGCAGGGAGAAGAGGGAATCCATAAATCTTTTTTCTTTAGGGAAAGTAACGCCTTACTGTAACTAATCTTGCCATAAGCTCCTCTTCCTTGTTTAAATTACGGATACTTAGCACAGAGTCATTGACCAGCCTGGTTAAGGCCTGACCTTCTTCCAGGATAATTGCAGCATGTGAAATGAGGTTTTTATCCTCTTCGCTATGAAAGAAAAGGACATCACCTGTTTGCAAGAGATTGGGCCTAATGAGGCCGGTGTTGATATCGGTAATCGTGTCTACTTCTACTCCTTCTTTCGCTTGAGAAGGCAAATCTCTCGGTAGAGCCAGTCCATTGACTCTTGCAGAAATATAGATTGCTCCCGCAAGATCAGCTCCATTTTTGCTAATCCCGCCTGGGAGATAGGGAGAACGGTGGAAGTTCATAGCCGAACTGGCAAAGAGTGAGGCGGAAGACTCATCCGGCACAAAATCACCGGAGAACAACTTTAATCCACCGGTACTCACCCAGGCAGAAACATTGTCGGGCAGGCGTAAGCGTAAAACGTCCTGACCTGCATAATCAGCAAATAAAACACTTCCCATCGGAGCATTAAATAAAGCATAGCCATCTCTGGCGTGACTCATAACACGCTTATAGGGATTAAGGACCATGGCTTTTGCTTTTAAGCCATCCCTGGCAAAAATACTGAGGTCGGCACTGAGATTCTCTCCTTTTGCCCAGGCAACAAATCCGTCAGCAAGTTCTACTTTAAGGAAACCTCTGTTTGCGGTATCCAGGATTGTCATTTCTTCTGCAAAAAAAGCCGTGCTCAGGCGGATAGATCTTTCATCCGCTTCTTTGTAAAGTGGCATCTCCCCAACTGAAACCAGGACAGTCTGTCCTATTTGTAGCTTGCTGTCAGCCTGTATTCCGGCCAGAGCAGAGGGTTTTTCCTGCTCAACTTCTTCCGGAGAGGCAAATATTTTAGGCAAAAGCCAAAGGATTAAAAGAATAGCCAGCAATGACAAAAAGAGTGGTAAGACCCAGGCCGGGAAGCGTCTTTTTTTGCCACCCAAATAAATTTCTTTTTGAATCATCTTCTCTTCTTCATTTCTTCCGGGAAGAATAAAACCTTGACTCTTTGCTCCAATTTCATTTATCTGCTTGCTCTTCTTTGGCTGCTTAGCCTTCCTCGCTTTGTCCATAGCCTTCTTCCTCTTTGATTAAACTCAATACTACAAAAGCCATAGCATATCCCCCGTCATGGCTAATAGAGACAGTAGCCGAATCTAAGAGAAAACCTCTCTCTGTCTCCTGACCTTGCCGGTCAACAAAAGAAACTTGCGGAATCATTGCTGACAAGCGGTCACTCCAAAGAACATAGGGGGCTCCTTTTTTTGTTTTACGAATCATAATATCAGAAAATCGAACCCTGCCTTCGCCGGCTAAACCAAGGCCTAAGGCTTTGGCAAAAGCCTCCTTTACCGCATAAAAACCTGCCATAGAATCAATCTTGCCGGCCAGCAGTTCTTGCTCCACATCATCAAAAATCCTATCCAGCAAGAGTTTACCGGAAAGCTCAAAACGCTCCTGAAAATGCTTAATCTCAACTAAATCACAACCGGCACGAATTAACATATGCTCTCCCACTTCCATTCTAACGCCTTCTTTTGCTTTTAACCAAACGTAAATCAGGACCTTCCATAGGAAATATCGCAAAATTCCCCATGAGACGACTTCCCAAGCGTTCATCATAGCGTTCCATAAATTCTTGCGGAGAGAGATTGCCTGTGATAATGCACAGCTTATCAGAATGCTCAATGCGCCGGTCCAGCAGACGTATAATATCGTTATAGGCGCTGTCACTTGCAGCTTCGGAGCCTAATTCATCCAGGACCAGAACATCGGCATTTTCAAGAAAAGCTATCCTTTCCCTAGTCACCTGATGCTCTGCTTCATCCGGATTAAAGCTGCGGTCAAGTATGCGCAAACGGGCACTCAGGTCGATATAATCAGCACTCCTGATAAAAGCCGTGGAGAAACCTCTCTTTCTTAATCCTGCAGCAATGGCGGCAGCTAACCAGGTTTTCCCTGTACCCGGTTTGCCAAAAAAGTATAGCATCTCCGTTTTATGGGGGAAGTTTTTAACCAAGTGCCGGGCCTTTCGTAAAAAATTCTCAGCTACTTTTTTGGGTGATACTTTGCCGGCATACCATTCCGGCCGCTGGTCGTCACTAAATAAATTAAGATCAAAATTATTAAGCTCAATACCTGCGGGAGGGGGAAAAGCAACTCCGCTTTTTTTCTCTAAACCCTTTAAAATATCCAAAGCACAGTGGCATAATTCGCCATCCTTGTTCCCTGTGTCTTGGCAGTCCGGACAGAAATACCTATCCTCATTTTTTACATACTTTTGCTCAAGCATGGCATAGGCTGCTTCCAGATTTTTTCCGGCCTCCTTGAGTCTTTCTGTCGCCTCACGGATAGCTTGTGCATTAGCCTTACTGCTTATTAAAACCAGCTTTAGACCGGCTTCCTTAAATTTAGCAGCCAATTCAGCCACTTCCGGGTATTCTTTTTGAAACTTCAAGCGCATATTTTCCCTTCGCTCAAGGTTAACGCTTTGCCGCTTTTTATATACAAAAGCAATGTGAGGGGGAATATATAGTTCCATATTTACTCCTTATGTCGTGCACGTCTTGCCGGCTTAGCCTTCATTTGTTTATTGCCCGGCTTCTTGGCAAGTTCACCTAACTTTGGTCTTCCCGGTCAAGGAAATCCAAGCTGCGGTAATATTCTTCAAAACTATCAGCACTATAGTCTCTTTGGGAAAAGTTGCCCCTTGCCGACTTCTTTCTTTCTTCCTTTTGCCGCCTTTTACCTTTTTCCTGATAGGCTTGTTTTCTCTCCTCTTCATAGACATAGATGTCTTCAAGATTAGCCAGACCGGCTTCTTTCCAATTTCTTAGGATTCCCTCAACATAGTTAAAGCTCTGAGTTTGCGGGGTTGCCGAAGCTCGTTTGAAGGCTTCATCAACCAAAGAAAAATCAAGTTGCCATTCTTGAAGCCAGCGCTCCAAAAATTCCATTTGATAAATATTTAAAGGCTGTTTTTGCCGTAATCGTTTACGCAAAATATCCGCATATCGGTTTAAACTATTTCGCTCTTCATAGTAGTTGCTCAAGTCTTTAAAACTGCAAATATTCTTAGAGGCCCAATTGGCTGCTATTTTTTCCGCATAACTATCACTGTGCAAGGTCTCGTAACGTTTCAGCTCATTAAATAAAGCGTAGACAACAGAGCCTTCAAACTGATACTCGGTAAACCAGCGGTCAATAGAGTGGTAAAAGGGTAAGGGCATAAGGCCATTATAAAAAGTGTCATTTATTTGGCGGATAATGGCCTCTTGCTCGCTCCTATCCCGCGTTTGCTGCAAGGCATCCTGTTTATCCTTTCTTTCTACATATCTTTTTCGTAAATCCGTCAGCTCACAACCCTCTCCGGTTAATTGCAGCAGTTTTCTCTTTTGCAGAATAGTAAAAATCTCTGCAAGTTGCCTCTCTGAAACCCCTAAACGTTGAGCCAACTCTTCTTCATCAAGGCTTGAATGTCCTGCTTGGACCCGGGCCTGCAAATACAAATAGCACTTTAGGGATACCTCATCTAAACAGAGCATATCTTGTTCAAAAAATGTGTAGGGTAAAATGATATCACTAGCTAAGTCGGATAACTCTCTTTTTATATGTATCACGATAAAGCACCCCTTTCACAGCATCTTTTACCAGGGACAGGAAAACCCCGCAGTATTCTGCGGGGTTTTAGTATACCATATCCTACTTT
>JAMNZB010000015.1 GCA_023622515.1 Bacillota bacterium
AGAGCTACCGAAAGCTGAACCCTAAGCTCACCCGTGATATCCTGCAGGGCCTCCTTATCCTTCGGCTCTTCCGGAGTTTGCGAATCTTCTTCCGGCAGATAGAGGGCTTTTAAGTAGGTTGGCCCCGTGATTGCCCGTTCAAAGTCATAGGCCAAGAGGGGGTCGCCCTGTAAATCTGCATCCACCAAATACCAATAGAGGAAAACCTGTCCCTCCTGCTGCGGGTCCTCTGCAGGTTTTTCCACCGGCTTGCCCTTGCTGCCGATGACCTCATAAAGCAAGCTTCCGTCTTGGTCATAAAAGAGCACCAGGAAGCTATTGACCTCAGTCTCTGAAAGCAGGGTTTTACCTTCTTCCGTGGGCTGCGTATTTCCCGTCGGATTAGGCTCCGTTTTTTGTAGTTTACCCTCCGTATTTCCCGGTTGAATCTCTGTTTTCCCCGGTTCTATCTCTGTATTCTCCACTTCAGCATCTTCGTCAGGAACAAGTTCCTCAGAGGCCGGCAAATCCTCGTTAGCAGAAGTTTCTTCTGCAAGTTCTGCGGCTATAGGGGCAGCGAAGGCACCAAAAAGAATAAAAACGACCAGCAAAACAATAATAAAAAAGGAAATTCCGCCAACCGGCATCCTTTTAATGAATAATCTAAGCATATTTCCCCTACCTCTCTTTACAGTCACTTAGCCTGTACATTGCATACCTTTCAGTCATCTCTACCTAAGAAGAATACTCCGAGTGTTCCTTTTATAATAATGCAATGATTTTTAATCACTCGATAATTTGTTTCTTATATTAAAGCATATATTGCATGTTTTCATAATCTATAAAACAATTAAACTGCATTTTAACGCCACTCTTTCCTTTTCGTCAAGAAAAACAAATTAAATTCACAATTAATTATATAGCTTTGACAAAATGCCAAAATAATTAATATATATAGGGCTTCCGGCGAATAATTTTATGCAAAAAATCTATACATGATTATACATATTTTTACTTGAAAGCCTAGGCAAAAAACCTGTTTTCTTGGTATTTTGCGCTTCATTCTTCAATATCTCTTATTTAGTGCTATCATTTTAGTGCTATCATTTTAGTGCTATCATACAGCAAGGCAAGCTTGATTTTTGACTAGGATGCTTGCCCCGATTATCAGCTCGAGGGAGATATATAATGAAGATAAAAGAAGCTTTTGACTTTTCAAAATTTCAACATTTAATGGAAGAGGGGAAAAAAATCTTTTTTGTCGGCATAGGCGGCATCAGTATGTCCGGATTGGCGGAACTATCGAAAGCCCGCGGCCAGCTTGTTGCCGGCTCGGACCTAACTTTAGCTAGTCGCAGTAAAGCCTTAAGGGAAAAGGGAATCCCCGTCCATTCCCCTCATTTGGCGCAAAACATTGACCAATTCCGGCCTGATGCCCTTGTCTATACAGCGGCTATTCCCCAGGATAATCCTGAACTTGTCCGGGCAAGGGAACTGGGGATTCCTACTATCGAACGAAGTGACTGGCTTGGCCTCATAAACCGCCGGTATCCTGAAGTAATTAATGTTGCGGGTACCAACGGGAAAAGCTCTGTTACAGCAATGTGTGCCTATATCTGCATGGACCAGGGGCTGGATCCTACGGTCCACCTTGGCGCCGAGCTGGACCGCTTTCATTCCACCATCCATATTGGCGGGAAAGAACTTATGCTCTCCGAGGCTTGCGAATTCAACTATAGTTTTCTCAGCTTTCACTCCACAATTACTACGGTCCTTAACCTGGGTCATGACCACGTGGACCTTTTTCCGGAAATGAGTGATGTTATCCGGGCTTTTGCCCTCTATGTGGTCGGCCTGGAAGCCGGGACCAAGCTCGTCCTCCCCAGCTTCGACCCCTATATCCCCGCCCTTTTAGCCGAGGTAAGAAGGCTGAAGGCGGGGCAGCTTGAAAAGCTGGACCTCTACTATTTTGGCTATCCGGAAGATAAGATTGAGGATAGGGAAAAAGCCGACCTGCTTATTACAGATATTCAATACAAGGCGGGCCTACCCGTATTTTGCCTCCACTATCGCGGAGAGGACCTCGGTTCTTTTGAGCTCCGGGTTCCCGGCAAATTTAATGTTGAAAATGCTGCCGCCGCCCTTTTACTCTGCCGGCTTGCCGGTGCTGATTTTACAGCCGCCAAGGGCAGTGTCAAAGAATTCAGGGGGGCGGAAGGACGTTTTACCATTTGTGGTCGCTACAGGGGGGCACTGGTCGTTAATGATTATGCCCACCACCCCGATTCCGTAAAGAAGACCATCGAAGCCACAAAGGAAATCCCCCACAGGCGACTTTTTGCCTGTTTTCAGCCTATCACCTTTAGCCGGGCAAAGGGCCTGGCCGAAGGCTTCGTCGAGGCGATGAAAGACGAGGCCCACCCTATTCTTATGGAAATCTTTGATGACCGGGAAAAAAATCGCAGTTTCAGCTCTAAAGATATTGCCGACAGGATAAATGACCTGGGGGGTTCGGCCCTTTACATGCCCACTCTTGATGCGCTTGAAGCCTACCTGCGCAAAGAAGCCGGGCAAGATGACATCATCCTCCTGATGGGGCAAAATATCCGCGATATCGGCGACCGATCCTCCTGATGGGGCAAAATATCCGCGATATCGGCGACCGACTGGCAGAAAGAAGCAGCCACTTTTCCGAACACCTCTCGCTGTAATTGGACTCAGTTTGAAAAATAAGCGGCTTTACTTTCCACTGCCATGGCCGGCGGCTTAATCGCCGGCTTTTTCTTCAGCTTCTTCCACGTCATGGCCTGCGCCTCGGTCAAGCTGATCAAGTTTGCTTTCCGGAGTATTTGGCAGTAACTCTTCCTCCTTGCTGTCCGAAGCAGCTTCTTGCTCCAGTTCCACAAGTTCAGAAATAAAGAAACTATCCTCTTTTTGTTTAGGCGGACGGTAGTCTGCAGCAAACTCCTTGTAGATTTCTTCAAACTCAGGCCCTT
>JAMNZB010000074.1 GCA_023622515.1 Bacillota bacterium
TAATCTCTGCCATGAGCCGTTATGAAAACATTCGTTTTGTCCTGATTTCACCGCCGGAACTCCGGATTCCGGAGCCGGTCCGGGTGGAGATACTGGAAAAAAACGAGCTGCCCTTCCGTGAGGTTATCAGTATTGAAGAAGCCATCGCCGAACTGGACATCCTATACATGACCAGGGTTCAGAGAGAACGTTTCTTCAACGAGGCCGACTATGTTCGTTTAAAAGACTTCTATATCCTCACACCCAATAAACTGGTTGATGCCAAAAAAGATTTGTCGATAATGCACCCCTTACCAAGGGTCAACGAAATTTCCACTGCGATAGATAAAGATCCTCGCGCTGCTTACTTCCGCCAAGTGAAAAACGGGAAATACATCCGGATGGCACTTATTCTAAAATTATTGGGGGTCTAATATGATTATTGGTGAAATAAAAGACGGTTATGTCATTGACCATATCCCGGCCGGGATGGCGCTCAAAATCTATGAGTACTTAGAACTGGAGCATTTAGACTGCCAGGTGGCTATTATAAAGAATGCGGAATCCGGCAAGCTGGGGCGGAAAGACATCTTAAAAATCAATGAAATCATTGACCTCAACTATGATTTGCTGGGCTATATTGACCAGAAGATTACAGTCAACATTATTGAGAACGGTAAACTCAAGGCGAAAATTCGCCCCGAATTACCGGAAAAACTTACCGGTGTCCTAAAATGCAAAAATCCCCGCTGTATTAGTTCTATAGAACAAGACCTGGCACCGGAATTCCGCCTGTCCGATAGGGAGAAGGGGATATACCGCTGTGTCTACTGCGACACCAAAAGCGAAAATCTTTTTAATGGCTAGCCTTGCCCCTGGTAGAATAAACCCTAACAAGCCAAGCAGGCCTCATATTTGGCACAGGATATTTAAGCTAATCAGGATATTTTAGCTAATAGCGTAAATACAAAAACAGATAAATACAAAAGCAGATAGGAGATGGGAAGTATGGATAAAAAAACTCTGAAGGCTATCATCGAGGTTGCTGCAGGCCGTAAAAAAGCCGACCTGCTTATTAAGAATTCCTCTATCCTGGATTTGGCTTGTGGCCGTATATACCAAGGGGATATTGCCATTGTGGACGGCTATATTGCCGGAACAGGCGAAGATTATGAAGGAGAGCTTGTGCTTGATGCCGGGGGCCTATTCGCCCTCCCCGGCCTGATTGATGCCCATATCCATATTGAATCTTCCTATCTGAGTCCGGAGGAATTTGCCAGGCTGGTCATTCCCCACGGGACAACAACAGTCATCGCCGACCCCCATGAAATCGCTAACGTAGCCGGCCTTGACGGAGTCCGCTATATGCTTCAAGCGGCGGAGAAGACCCCACTCAAAATTGAGTACATGTTACCCTCTTGTGTGCCCTCTACCCCCTTTGAACATGCCGGAGCCGAACTTTTGGCCGAGGACCTGGAGGCTCCCCTGGCCAGTGAGGCTATTCTCGGTTTAGCTGAATTCATGAACGTTCCCGGGGTAATTTACTCTGATGACGACGCCCTGGACAAAATTCTCGCTGCCAAGGCCGTTAATAAGCCTATTGATGGTCATAGCCCGGGACTAAGCGGCAAGGACCTGAACGCCTATGCCGCAGCCGGTATTTTGGCCGACCACGAATGCAGCACAGTGGCGGAAATGGAAGAACGCCTGCAAAAGGGGATGTATGTCATGCTCCGCTATGGGTCTTCCTGCCATGACCTGATTAATTTATTGCCGGCCGTAAATGAGCGAAATGCCAGACGCTGCCTCCTCTGTTCCGATGACCGCCACGCCAAAACCATGCTGGAAGACGGCCACCTCAACGAACACCTGCAGCTTTGTGTCAAAGAGGGCCTAGACCCCATTGTCGCCGTCCAAATGGCCAGTTTGAACACGGCAGAAGCCTTTGGCTTGAGGGACCGGGGGGCTATCTTCCCCGGCCGCAAGGCTGATATCGTTCTGGTCCGGGACCTGCAAGACTTTAAGGCTGAACACGTCTTTATCGAGGGAAAAGAAGTGGCCCGCCGGGGGAAATATCTCCTTCCTGTCGAACGGGCCGATGCCGGCCTGGTCCGCAACAGCTTCCATATTAAAGATTTACGGGAAGACCGTTTGCGCTTCCGTTTAAAAAAGGACCAGGTCTATGCTATTGACATTATCCCCGGCTCAGTTGTAACAAAAAAGGCTGAAGTCTCGGTAAAACTTGACGAAAGCGGAGATGTTGTCTTCTCTGAGGGGGATGACCTCTGCCGCCTCGCCGTTATTGAGCGCCATAAGGCAAGAGGGACCATCGGCTTAGGCCTACTCAAAAACTACGGGCTCAAATACGGGGCCATAGCCAGCTCCATTGCCCACGACTCGCATAATATCATGCTCGTAGGAAGAGACCCCAAGGACATGCTCCTTGCTGCCGAGAGCCTTGTTGAACAGGAGGGCGGGGTTGTCCTGGTCCGGGACGGAGCCGTCTTGGCCAGTCTCCCCTTGCCGATTGCCGGGCTGATGAGCCAGCAGCCGGCGGAAAGCCTAATCCAAGCCCTTGCTCTTGTCCAGGAAAAAGCCCACAGCCGGCTCGCTATTAATGCGGCCATTGATCCGGTCATGACACTTAGCTTCATGTCCCTGGCCGTTATTCCCGAATTGAAACTTACCGACCTCGGCCTTTTTGACGTGAATGAATTCCGCTTAATTGATATGGAAGTTCCTACTGACTGATGGCGGATAAAACATTTTTTCAAAATGTTTCAAAAAGAAAGGCAGGTTACTAATTATAGTGTTATAATTTAGTTATTAAAAATATATTGTGCCGATGCGTGCTTTGCCCATGGCCTTCAGGCATATGGCCCGGACATGCATCTTGTGTGTTTTTGATTTTAATAAGAAGTTAAGCGTTTTTGTCATTTGACCACTTGTGATTTGACCATTTTAATGAAACAAAAGTAGAAGAGGTGAACCGTCTATGTATACTTTCTTTCTCGTACTCCTATCAGCCCTGGCATCCCTTATTCAAATTCCTGTTGCCGGAGCAGATTTTCGCTTTTCAGCCGGAATCATTGTATTAATTGCCGGGCTAATCTATAACAAGAAGCTCAAGCCGATTCCCACGGGAATTATTACCGGCTTTGCCGTTTGTCTGGTCCGTGTCTTATCGGCCTCAGTACAGGGAATAGAGAACTTTGACCTGCTTTCCTATTTCCTGGAAGTCTTTTTCTACCTGGGTTATGTCCTTGTCTTCCGCCTGGTCGTACAAAAGGATGATGCTATCTATGGCATGCCCTTAGTCGTGGGTCTCAGCTTATCTGACTTTGGCGGCAACGCTCTCGAGTATTTTATCCGCCTCGGGGCAGGCTATGAAGATTGGAACAGTACCTCGCTGACAAGTCTCCTTGTTGCAGCCTTTGTGCGTTCGGTAGTGATTATTTTGGCCGTCTACCTGGCCTATCTTTTCACCAAGAGAGTTTTGGGCAAGGATATGGATAATCCTCTCGAGTTCGCCAAAATGGCGAAAGAATAAAGGGGGAAATACTTATGAAAAAATACCCTATACGCTTTATCGTTTTCTTGTTATTTATAGCTTTTAGCATAAGTATATGCTTCCATACAAGCCTTGGCTCTGCGCCTGTTTTTGCGGAAGCGGAAGAAGCGGCCACAGGAGCAACAAATAAGCAAGAGGATTCAGAAGGCTTTTTAGGCACGCTCAGAACAATCAAGAATTTTTTATGGGATAATATTCTCCTCTTTGTTCTTTTCGGTACCGGGCTTTTCCTAAGTTTCGCTTTACGCTTCCCGCAAGTAAAGTATCTTTTCCCGACCATGAAGAAAATGGTGCAGGATATTATCGCAAAAAAACCGGCAAAACCCGGCAGCATGACTCCCTTCCAGTCTCTGGCCACATCTATTGCCGCCCAAGTTGGTACCGGTAATATTATCGGGGTGGCATCCGCAGTAGCGCTTGGAGGCCCCGGCGCCGCCTTCTGGATGTTGCTTTCAGCCTTTTTCGGAATGTCCAGCATTTTTTCTGAAGCCGTTTTAGCCCAAATCCACAGGGAGGAAAGTTATGGGGAAAAAGTCGGCGGACCGGCCTACTATATTAAAAATGGTTTGCGTTCCAATGGCTTTGCCATCATTTTTGCTGTCCTGTGTATTATTGGCCTTGGCATTGTCGGCATCATGGTCCAGTCAAATGCTGTCGTCACTTCTCTCCATTCTGCCTTCCATATTCCCACAGACTGGGCAACAGTCGGCCTCCTGGTTATCGTTGGTGTAATTCTGGCCGGTGGTATGGACCGTATCGCCAAATTCTCTGAAACAGTTGTTCCCGTTATGGCCTTTATCTATATTTTTGGCTCATTAGTCATTATTTTTATGAATGTCAATATCTTGGGTTATGCCTTAAAAACAATGATTGTCGGGGCTTTTAAACCGGAAGCCATTGGTGGCGGTGTGTTAGGTATCAGCATTCGTGAAGCAGCCCGCTTCGGACTGGCCCGCGGCCTCTTCTCTAACGAAGCCGGCATGGGGTCAACACCTCATTCACACGCAGTAGCGGAAGCTGACCACCCCGCAGAGCAAGGCTTCATGGCTATGATTGGCGTCTTCATCTCCACCTTCCTTATTTGTTTCTGCACAGTCCTTGTAAATTTAACCGGCGGCAGCTACGACTACACGGTTCCGGCCGAGGCCTTGCGTGACAAAGCAGACTTAATGACTCAGTACGCCTTCCAAAATAATTTCGGAAGCTTTGGCGAAGCCTTTTTATCCATTGCCCTTACCTGTTTTGCCCTAACTACAATCGTTGGCTGGTATTTCTTTGCTGAATCAAATGTGAAATTCCTTGCCGGTGACCGCAAGATCTTTATCAGCGGCTTCCGGGTTGTCTCTTTAGCCTTCCTGGTTGTCGGCTCTCTCTTTGCCAGTGGCGACCTCGTCTGGACACTGGCTGACTTGTTCATGGGGCTTATGGCCTTACCAAACATCATTGCCCTCGTCCTACTCTTCAAGCAGACCAAGGGGGTCCTCTTAGATTATGAATCCTGCGCAAAGACCGGACAAATTAACTGGAACGAAGAAAAACTTCGTCAATACACCAGTATCCACTTGCGAGATAAAGTTTAGTTTGAAAGTTTCGTTTGCAAGACAAGCTTTTAATGGCGGGCGCCTTGGGGCATAGCGGATTAAAAGCCAACTGTATTAAAGGCAACTGTGGGACCAGGACTAGGATAGGTCAGTCGTTTTTTGGTAAAACAAGGGTAATCCGCGTACCGATATCCTGGCGCGTTAAAACATTGAAGTGACCCTTATGCTGGTCGACAATCCATTTAGCAATAGAAAGGCCCAGGCCGGTGCCTCCGCCTTCACGCTTTCTGGCCGGGTCTGAACGGTAAAAGCGGTCAAAAATTTGGGGTAGGTCATCTTCAGCGATACCTACGCCCATATCCTGGACTTGCAGGCAAGAATTGCCCTCCTCGTCATAGAAGGCGCTGAGGTAGATTGGAGTTCCCTCATCCGAGTAACGCTTGGCGTTGTCGATAAGGATACGGCAGGCTTGTTTTAGCATGTTTTTGTCACCATAACTAAAGACCTCCTCCTTGACCTCCAACTTCCACTCGTGCTTGTCATCAATCATGGCATATTCTTCATGGATTTCGGAAATCAGTTCGGACAAGCTGATATTTTCCCTTTTCATGGGATTCCTGCCGGCATCCCCTCTGGCCAGGAAAAGCAGCTGCTCGACAAGGGCTTGCATTTGCTGGGCTTCCGAGCGAATTGCAGCAATGCTTTCTTCCAAAACAGCCTCATCCTCACTCCCCCAGCGGGCCAGCATATCCGCATAGCCTTGAATAACGGCAATCGGCGTACGCAGCTCATGGGAGGCGTCAGAGACAAAGCGTATTTGCTGGTGGTATGAGGCATGGGTCTTGGCCAAGAGGTTGTTTAGCGCCTCTTCAATCCCTTTAAGGTCTTTATCCCCCATATCGATACGGGCTTCCGGGGTTCCGGGAACCAAAGAATCAATCGCATCCTCAATATTGTGGAATTTATCTTCCTGCAATTCGACCCGGCTTAAGCGGTCTGCCTGGTCGGCCATTTCCTGCAGAGGGGCTTCAATAATTTGTACATTCCCCTTTTTCCCTCTGCGGTATTGGCCCTGAAAAATAAAAAATTCAAAGATAAAGACAACAATAAAAAAAATGAAGAGTTTTTGAAAAGACGGCCCTATCTTTACCGTATGAAGTTCTGCCCCATCTCCCTGAAAACTATACTCAAGAGTAGCAAGACGCTGATAAAAAGAAGGGACATCCCTTTTGCCGGCCCAAGTGAAACTTCGCTCCATTCTGGGCAGCCAGTCATTTTCCAGCACCGCCATTTCATGGAAAAGGATCGTGCCGACGAAGGCGAGAAAGAGCAAAAGAATATTAATCTTTAAAATAGCTACCAGCAAACGCCCGAAGAGATTCCGGTTAAGGCGGGTGGCTAAGGGCTGAACATAGCGTTTTTCCCTTTTGTTCTCCCGGCTGCTCTTCTTACTGCTCTCCCCGCTATTCCTATGGCTTTTCTGTGTGTTCCCCATCTTTATTCATTATCTCTTTTTTCACTGTCGCAGCGTAAGGTATAGCCAAGTCCACGGACTGTATGAATCAGCTTGTCATGAAAGACTTCATCTATCTTTTGTCGCAAATAGCGGACATAAACATCGACAACATTGCTTTCACCCATGAAATCAAAAGACCATACCTGTTCCAGGATGCCTTCCCTACTTAATACAATTTCCGGATTTTCTAAAAAATATTGTAAGAGGGAAAATTCTTTGGCACTTAACTCAATATATTCCTCCCCATACTTCACCTGATGGCGGTCAAGATCCATGCTAAGAGGGCCATACTCAAGGAGTCTGCCCCTTTCTTCAAAACTTCTTTTTTGCCGCAAACTGTTGCGGATTCTGGCTAGTAATTCTTCAATAGAAAAAGGTTTTGTGATGTAGTCATCGGCCCCCATATCGAGCCCTGCCACCTTATCCATTACTTCGTCTTTAGCCGTAAGCATAATCACCCGGACATCACTGGTTTTTCTGAGCCGGCGCAAGACTTCAAAGCCGTTTAACTCAGGGAGGAGTACGTCTAACAAGATGAGGTCATAGTCACCGCTTTGTGCCATTTCAAGACCGGTCCGGCCATCTCTTGCCTTGGCTGTTTGGTAGCCCTCATGGCTTAACTCCAACTCTAAAAAACGAGCTATTTTTTCTTCGTCTTCAATAATTAATATCTTGGCCATTTTTCTCCTCTCCTTTTCTCCGTCTCCCCTGCCCGCTCTCTTATTCTCCTGCGGCCTGGAATCCTTGCTCTTATCTATTTACCGTCAAGTCAATCTTCTCGGTCTACTAAACTATAACGGAAACCGAAAAAGAGCGAAACAAGGATGATAATTATAATAAAAGGAAAGCCGTAAAAAAAGAATACACCAAAAACAATAAGGACCAATAGAGGAATACGGAAATAGACAATAAAATCCTTTTCTACCAATACTTCCTTGTCAGAGGCAAGATTGATTTTATCGCCCAGGGTCCGTAAAAATTGGTTAAAGGCGGGAAAGTGCTCTGCATTATTTGTCTGATCTTCTGTCTTAGATTCAGTCTTTGTTGTGTAAGCAATTGTGCTGTTCTGCTTGCTGTCCCCCTCCTTTTCCGTCGCTTTCGCTTCTCCTTCCAGAATAAGAATAGCGTCAAGAAGGTCCCAGTTGGCTTTTTCCAAGGCATTTTTGGACTCTTCGTAACTGACCTTTGTTTTTTCTCGAAGCTTTTCCACCATATCTAATTGATCCATATGTCCTCCTTGCGCCTTGCTCCTAGCCTTTCCGGCACATTTCCTTAACTATTATAGCCTGACCGGCTATTAATTATAGTCTAGCTTGGAAAAATTAAATGACAGGGTGGGTTCTATTAAAAATACATTAGAAAAGACAAGGCAAGAGAAGAGTAGAGAAGAGTAAGCTTTCCTAATTGGCCGGGAAGAAATCAAGCCTTATACTCCGCCTTCAGCTACTTTGCCTACTTTACAGCTACTACTTCAAAGAGGACGCTCCTGTAGCTTTCACTATTATATTCGTAAGAAAACTCGCTCTCCCTGATTTCCATTTGCGAGAAATCTTTGAGTAATTCTTCGACTTCTTCTCTTGTGGAATAATGGTGAGGAAGGTCTTCTTCCCCCTCTCTTCCGCCCAGCCTTGTCCCGGCCTCTATTTCTTCACCTATGGCATAACTTGGATTCCTTGTCGATAAAATATCAAAAAAGACTCTGCCACCGGCCTTGAGCACCCGCCGTATTTCCCCCAGCGTTTTTACGATGCCGGCCATTTTCTGATGGTGGATGGCAGAACAGCAAGTGACGGCATCAAACTTATGCATCTACTAAATAATATATTACCCTAAAGCGCAGACCAAAGACATTACCCTAACTAAGAGCAAAGACTTGAGTGGCTAATCATGACAAAACGAAAGACTTTGATGTGATACATTTCAAATGAAAAGCCTTTCTTATATAGCACAACCCTTGAAAACACGACTTTCAAGGGTTGTTCTTTTCTTACAAAATATAATGGCGGAGAGAGTGGGATTCGAACCCACGGAGGGCGTGAACCCTCGCCGGTTTTCAAGACCGGTGCCTTCAGCCAACTCGACCATCTCTCCATTCGCTTGATTAGTCTACCGTTTACGGTAATTTTTGTCAATTGAATTTTATTATTAATAATCTTATATTCTTATTATATATTTATTATTTATATACCTGTCAACAGTTCAATCAAGCGGTCTAGTTCATCTAAATTCTTGTAGGGGATTTCTATTTTACCTTTTCCGGCCCTATCTTTGAGTTTTATCTTAACCCCTATGGCTTTAGAAATTTTCTCTTCAACCTCTTTCACGCTCAGAGCATACTGGATCTCTTTATTACTTGGGGGAGCGGCTGTTTCCTTCTCCGCTGAAAAAAGACGGACATAGGCTTCTGTCTGCCGGACATTCAAGCCTTTTTCTATAATGGTTTCGGCAATTTTTGCCTGAACTTCTTTATCCCTAATGGATAATAAGGCACGGCCATGCCCCTCACTCAGCTTCCCTTCAATAAGATAGCCCCGGACTATTTCTGCCAAATTATTTAGACGTAGGGTGTTGGCCACCGCTGAGCGGCTTTTCCCTAAAACTTGGGCCAAATCCTCCTGGGTCATTTGATAGCGGTCGATTAACTGCTGGTAGGCAACTGCCTCTTCAATAGGGTTTAAGTCCTCACGCTGAATATTTTCAATCAAGGCAATCCGAAGAAGCTCTTCATCTTTGAAATCGCGGATAATTGCCGGTATTTTTCGTAAACCCGCTAACCGTGCTGCCCTCCAGCGTCTCTCCCCGGCTACGAGGATGTAATCTTTTGTCGCCTTCTTGTAAAGAATAATCGGTTGTATGACCCCGTTCTCTTTGATGGAGTTGGCCAATTCTAAAAGGCTTTCTTCATCAAAGTGCTTACGAGGCTGGTCCTCTTGAGGTGATATGTCGTTAATATCAATCTCAAAAACTTGTTCTTTTTCATTTTCCATGCGGACATCGGCTTGCTCAAATAAAGCTCCTAAACCCTTGCCTAATCCTTTTCTTGCCATATCTGACTAATTCCTCCATAAAGCTATTCATGAGTCTAAACTCTTCCTACTTAACTTCCTCTATTTAACGGCTTCTACTTTACTTTCTCTACTTAACGGCTTCTACTTAACTTTTTCTGTTTGACGGCTTCTATCTACCGGCTTTCCGTCAATTTTTCATTTTGATCTGCCAATTTATCATTTCAATCTGCACACTTATGCCTTTCTCTCCGCTAAAAATTGTTTTTTCATTTTAAGATACTCTTTTGCTACAGCCTTGTAGGCCCTTGCCCCCTTTGACCAACTTTCGTATTCAAAAATTGTTTTTTGATGGCTTGGGGCTTCAGAAAGGCGGACATTTCTCGGAATTACATTTTTAAAGCATTTATCTCCAAAGAAAGTGGACACTTCCTCAGCCACCTGCTTGGAAAGCTGGGTTCGGGCATCATACATCGTTAAAAGGGCTGCAAAAATCTCTAATTCATTATTCCAAGCCCGCTTTACAGAATGGATTGTTTCTAAAAGTTGGGCAATTCCTTCAAGGGCATAGTATTCCGTTTGAACCGGTATCAGGACACCATCGGCTGCTGTTAGAGCATTGATGGTTAGATAGCCCAGTGATGGAGGGCAATCAATAAGGATGCTGTCATAATTATTTTTGATTTCTTCAAGGGCTTTCCTTAAGACAGACTCCTTATTCTCGATGCTTACAAGTTCAACTTCAGCACCGGCCAAATTTATTGACCCCGGGCAAATATCTAGATTTTTTCTTCCGGTTGAAGTAATAACATCCTCAAATGCAAGTCCGTTAACTAATATATCATAGGAGCTTTGCTCAAGTTCATTTACCTTGACACCTATGCCGGAACTGGTGTTAGCTTGAGGATCCAAGTCAATAATCAGCACTTTTTCTTTCAAATTCGCTAAAGCCGCTGCTAAATTTATACAGGTGGTTGATTTTCCTACACCCCCCTTTTGATTAGCAATCGATATGATCATAAAGTTCCTCCTAAAATTTAGTCTTTCCATTCTTTAAGATAAGAATAATAGCCATTTTCACCTATTAGCGAGAACAAGCCGGAACCATATATGCACAAAACTGAGCATCTTTGCAACAATTTTAGGCTTGTTTCCCATAAGAAGACTTATTTTTAAACTATACTCTTTTCAAGTGTAGCAGATTTTACTAGTAGGTATTTTTCATTTATATTTCAATAAGTATTGTTTCACGTGAAACAAATTATAAAAGAAAAAATCTCTGTCGAAATGTTTCACGTGAAACATTTCGATAGAGATCTAAAAATCAAGTCAGTTTAGCTATATTTGTCTTACCAGTCTAACTGCTTAAGTTCCAGTCAGTATTTAAAACAACTAGCAAAACTCCAAGTCAATCATTCCTTCAACCCGGGCTTTATTTTAGCCTAAAACAGCATAGCGGGCATTTTCCCTAATAAAGTCACGGCGGGGTTCTACGGCATCGCCCATCAAAAGGGAAAAAGTTTGGTCGGCTTCTTGCAGGTCATCAACAGTAATCTGAACCAACCGGCGTTTTTCCGGATTCATGGTAGTTTCCCAAAGCTGGTCAGGGTTCATTTCACCAAGCCCTTTAAAACGCTGTAATTTAGGGTTATCCCAACCTTGTTCTTCCTTGATTCTATTTACTTCTTCCTCATCATAGGCATAAAATTCTGTATTTCCGTTATAAACCTTATATAAGGGGGCCAGAGCAATGTATACATGACCCGCTTCCACCAAGGGGCGCATAAAACGGAAGAAAAAGGTGAGTAGGAGGGTACGAATATGAGACCCGTCAACATCCGCATCCGCCATAATAATTACCTTGTGATAGCGCAATTTTGAAAGGTCAAAATCCGGACCTATTCCCGTTCCCAAGGCCATAACAACAGGCATCAGCTTATCATTATTGTAAACCTTGTCAGCACTGGTTTTTTCTACATTGAGCATTTTTCCCCATAGGGGGAGGATGGCCTGGTATTTTCGCTCTCGCCCATTCTTTGCAGAGCCGCCGGCGGAATCTCCTTCAACAATAAAGAGTTCGCACCAGGTAGGGTCAGTTTCCTGGCAGTCAGCCAACTTGCCGGGCAGGGCATTGGACTCAAAGACACTCTTTCTCCGGGTGATATCTCTGGCCCTCCTTGCGGCTTCACGGGCCCGGCTGGCAGCCAGACACTTATCCATGACAATGCGGGCAACTTGAGGATTTTCATCCAAGTAGGTGGAAAATTCTTCGTTCACAGTAGCCTCTACTACCGTCCTAACTTCCGCATTACCCAGTTTGCTTTTGGTCTGGCCTTCAAACTGAGGATCTGTGAGCTTTACAGAGACAATAGCTGAAAGACCTTCCCTGGTATCCTCGCCCTGGATATTCTTGTCCTTCTCTTTAAGAAAATTACTTTTTCTCGCATAATCGTTAACACATTTTGTTAAAGCAGACCGGAAGCCGGTTAGGTGGGTACCACCCTCAATCGTGGCAATGTCATTGGCATAGGTATAGACATTTTCCGCATAGCCATCGTTATATTGCATGGCAACTTCTACAAAAATACCATTTGCACTTCCTGAAAAATAGATGGGCGGTTCATGAATCACTGTCTTATTCTTATTAAGATATTCAACAAAAGAAATAATCCCGCCTTGATAATGGAGCTTTACTTCTTGAGG
>JAMNZB010000031.1 GCA_023622515.1 Bacillota bacterium
TTCCATATTATCTTCCATTTATCTTCCTTAACTCTTGTTTACTCTTGCCTTAAG
Source organism: Bacillota bacterium (assembly GCA_023622515.1). Lineage (GTDB taxonomy): Bacteria > Bacillota > Clostridia > Saccharofermentanales > DTU023 > SFFI01. The sequence goes on from JAMNZB010000031.1 coordinate 55, forward strand.
CCCCGCATAAAGACAACGTATGCCTTCTTAAAATTCAACACCCGGTCTGGCATCAAGCCCTTCGGTCACATAGGGGTGCTTACGCATACAGATTTCCGAATGGTAGTCGGCTTCGGCTATAATCGCCTCGGAGGGGCCGCGGCCGGTGAGAACAAGCTCCAGATGGTCCGGTTTTTCCTGCATAAATTTAAGGAGGACCTCCTCTTGAATAAGGCCGGTACTGATGGCACCCAGGGCTTCATCAAGAACAATCATATCAAATTCATCCGCCCGTGCGATGGCCTCTTCCAGGCGCCCTTGCATTTCCTCAAAGGCTGTTCGCTTTTCTTCCTCGCTCATGAGGAAGGTAAATTTGCCTATTTTTTGCCCGCTGACCACTTCGACATTGTCCAGCTTGCGGAGCAGTTTAAGTTCGGCAGAGTTTCCGGACTTTAAAAATTGAATGAAGAAGATTTTCCAGTCCCTTGCTGCAGCACGGAAAGTAAGGCCTGTTGCCGCCGTTGTCTTTCCCTTTCCATCACCGGAGTAGACGTGGATACGTCCTTTTTTCTGTTTGCGCTCTTGTCCTTTATCGGCTTCTGTGTGATTGTTTTGCTTATTCTGCATCTTTTCCTCCAGTTTGCTTTTCAGATCTTTTTTTTCTCACCTTTAGTTAACAGATTGTTTTCAGGCTTTATTATCATTTACAGCCTCTACAGTGCTGAGCTAATGATAGGCTTTATTATCAGTCTCAGCCTCTACAGTGCTGGGCTAATGATAGGCTTTATTATCGGTCTCAGCCTCTACAGTGACAGGCTGGTGATAGGCTTTATTATCAGTCTCAGCCTCTACAGTGCTGGGCTAATGATAGGCTTTATTATCGGTCTCAGCCTCTACAGTGCTGGGCTAATGATAGGCTTTATTATCGGTCTCAGCCTCTACAGTGACAGGCTGGTGATAGGCTATATTATCATTTACAACCTCTACAGTGCTAGGCTAATGATAGGCTTTATTATCGGTCTCAGCCTCTACAGTAACAGGCTGGTGATAGACTATACTATCATTTCCAGAATCTACAGTGATAGGCTATATTATCATTTTCAGACATTGCAGTGAAAGGAAAAGGCCCCCGTCCTAAGGAGACCTTTTCTTTTCTGTAGTTTTTTCTAGGAACATCCTGTGGTCGTTCCGCAGTCCAGGCAGACCTTACAGGTTCCATTCAAAACCATCCGGGTACTGGAACAGTTGGAGCAAGTAGACCCGTCGTAGAGTTTTTCTCCGGCATGGAAGGCCTTTAAGGCATCCTTGTGGATATACTCTTCAATGCCGACCTGGGAGGACATGGGTTCGCCCGGTTCACTGGCCGGGTCATCGCCGGGGAGGTCCTCCGCCTTGTGGACAAAGTTGGGTAGGTGCTCGGCAGTTGGTTTAACCTGGACCCTGGAGTAGTCGCCAATTTCAATATCGATAATTTTCGAAATTAAGTCGGAAATGGAACTGACATATTTAATATTCGGGTGGCGGGCCACAAAGCCGTAGGGCTCGTACTTTTGTCCGCGCAGCATCTTGGAGATTTGCTGGGGTGGGATGTGATATTGCAGCATAACGGAAATCGTCTTCGATAGCGAGTTGAGTAATCCCATGATGAGGGTCCCCTCCCGATCGGTTGTAATATAGATTTCGGTAATTTTACCCTCATCGTCACGATTGACCGTGGTATAGATTTTAACGTCCTCAATTTGGGCCGGGTGGGTCCTGCCGGACCGGACGCCGATTGGCTTATCCCTTCTCGAGATATTCCCCTTCAGGGCTTCTTCCTTGAAGTTTTGCAGAGCCTTGGCCTTCTTCAATAGGGCCTGGTAGCTCAGGTCTTCAAGGGCGGTGTCGCCTCCCTGGTCCTTACTCAAGGTTTGGTTGAGCGGCTGGGCAAATTTCGACCCGTCACGGTAGAGGGTAATCCCCTTGACCCCCCTCTGCCAGGATTCAAGGACCACCTCGGCAAAGTCGTCTACACTGGCCTCGCCCGGCAGGTTGACCGTCTTGGAAATGGCGCCGGAAATCAGCGGGGTAATGGCGGCAACCATGAGCACATGGCCCTTAGGGGCAATATAGCGTTCACCGGAACCGCACTTATTAGCCGTGTCAAAGATGGCTAAATGTTCCTCTCTCAGATAGGGGGCACCCTCAATCTTCCCATCGACAACCATGCCATTTTCTTCCCGCATGATATAGTCGATGATGGTTTTAACCTGCTGGTCTGAGTAACCCAGGCTGTCAAGACCTTCTTCAATCAGGGGGTTAGCCAGCTTCATATAGCCGCCTCCGGACAGCTTTTTATAGGTGACATGGCCGAAAAAGGGCTCAATGCTTGTTGAAGCGCAGTCCATGGCAAAGGAAATGGTCCCGGTCGGTGCCATGACACTGACTTGGGCATTTCTGTAGCCGTGGGCCTTCCCGCCTTCTATAGCTTTTAGCCAGCTCTCTTTTAACGCTTCCGATAAATTTCTAAAACCTTTTTCCTCCAGCAATTGGTGTTTAACCACCGGCAGCGCATAATGGAGACCCTCCGGGGCATCTTCAAGAGTCCCTGCTGCCCTGGCATGGTTGCGGATGACCCGAGCCATATATTCCTTGTTCTTTTCATAGTAAGTAAAGGGGCCCGCTTTTTCCGCCAGCAAGGAGGACAGGTAGTAGCTTTCACCGGTGAGGATACCGGCAAGAGCGGCCGCTATAGCCCTACCCTCTTCGGAATCATAGGGGAGGCCACAAGACATGAGGAGGGAGGCAAGGTTGGCCATGCCCAGTCCTGTCGCACGGAAAAGATAGGTTCGTCTGGCAATTTCCTTGGTCGGGAACTGGCCCCAGATGATGGACGCTTCTAAAAAGAGCTGGCAGAAACGGACCATGTGGATATAGCCTTCAACATCAAATTCCTTCGTTTTCGAATCATAGAACTTTAAAACGTTAATGGAAGCAAGATTGCAGGAGGTATCGTCCAAAAAGGCGTACTCGCCGCAAGGGTTAGTGGCATTGATACGGTTTCTCTTGTTCCGGATATCCCCGTCTTCACCGGCCGGGCAGGTATGCCAGGCGTTAAAGGTATCATCGAATTGGGGGGCCGGATCGGCACAGCGCCAGGCGGACCGGTTAAATAAATCCCAGAGGAAGGCCACCGAGACTTCCCGATTGACACTATCGTCCACCCGACCCTTCAGGGTTATAGTAGCATGGGGGTCATTTTTCAAATTAGCCACCTTCTCCATGAATTCATCACTCATCCGCACCGAGTTATTGCTGTTCTGGCCGGAAACGGTATTGTAGGCCTCTCCGTCAATATCGGCATCATAGCCCATCTTGGCCAGGGCCATGACCTTGTCTTCCTCGTTTGCCTTCCAGCTGATAAATTGCTCGATCTCCGGGTGGTCGATATCCAGCGAAACCATCTTGGCCGCTCTTCTGGTCGTTCCCCCGGACTTTATGGCCCCGGCATTGCGGTCAAGACCCCGTAAGAAGCTCATCAGGCCGGAGGACTGGCCGCCCCCGGAAAGGGCCTCACCCTCAGCCCTGATCGTAGAATAGTTGGTCCCCGTCCCGGAGCCCCCTTTGAAGAGTTTGGTTTCTGTTACATAGTGGTCAGAAATAGAATGTTCGCCCAGGAGGGAGTCGCGGATAGAGAGAATAAAGCAGGCCGAAGCCTGGGTCCTGGTATAGGAGTCTTCAGACATGACGGCTTCGTTCTTTTCCGGGTCCCAATAGTAGAGACCGTTTTTGCCCCCCTTAATGCCGTAACTGCGCTCCAGGCCGGTGTTAAACCACTGGGGAGAATTGGGAGCATAAATTTGCGCCAGGATACCGTAAACCAGCTCGTCATAAACAATCTGACGCTCCTTACCATCATCAATAAGGCCTTCCGATACGAGGGCGGCTACCCAAAAGTCAACCATCCTATGGGCCACCTGCCGCATGGAGGTTTCGTACCCTTCCTCCGTATCCACTCCGGCCTTACGAAAATATTTTGAAGCGATGATATCTGTGGCTTGTTGCGAGTAATGGCTAGGAAACTCCAGCCCCTTCATATCACAGAGAACTTTACCCGTTTTATAGTCTTTTAGGAGAACATCCCTCTTCTCCCAAGTAAAAAGATCAAATACGGTTTTTTCGCTTTGACCCTCTAATTCCTTAGTGTAGTAACGGCGAATGACATCAGATAATGTTTTCATACCTCTCCATCTCTCTTTCTTCAAGCTGCAAGCTTTGTTCTTCATTTTATTCGTTTTGCTTATCTTGCTTATCATATTTGTTAAAAGCACAAACATGAACGTTGTTTCAGCTAGTACTTTTAACCATTCATTTTCTTTTCAAGAGGCGGCAAAGCTTTTGTAACATTCCTTTGTCGCCTTCCCTCTCTACAAGGCTAAACCGGCTGTTTTTCCGCCAGGCCATCCCCGGGGAAAAAAGCCAAAAAAATTAAACCTAAATTCAAGAGTAAATTATTTCGTATCAAGACCTAGCTTACCACTATATCTAGTAGGTATTGTTACAAAAATACTACAAATTGTAGTATTAAGCAAAGTTTTTCCTATCTTGTGCTTACATCCTCCCGTCATAAGAACAGCCCTCAAATTCAGCTATTTTACGCTTTGGAAAAATGACGCCCTTTTTAATTTGACAAAAAGGAGAAAATTTTTTTGTTACAAATCATATTTTTCCGGCAACTTTATTACAGGAAGAAAACAAAATCCCTTTTTCCTTTTATGCATCAAACATGAAGCTTGTTTCAGTCTTAGCCATAGGGACGGCCCGGCCTTCTCGAATCAGCCAAATGTAGGATTCGGTCACCTGCCTGCCGCGTAAACGTTCAATAGCCAGGGCGTAATAGTCCATCTGTACTTGATAACGCCGGAGCAAGCAGGCCTCCCGTTCTTCTTTCGTGCCGTACAGGCGGTCTGATTTATAGTCCACAAGGATTGTCCCCTCGTCTGAATCAAAGAAAAGGTCAATCATCCCCTGGACCAGGCTAATATCCTCGCCGGGCTCGGCTAGACCAATGGCGGGTACAGCTAGGGTGAAGGGTAGCTCCCTGCCAACAAAGGCCCCCTTCCTTTCGGCTATAAAAAGCTTTTTGGCCAGACTGCTTTGAAGGAAAGAATAGACCAGGGGGAAGGCCTCCAGGGCCCCGGCCTCTTCTTCCGGGGCAAAAACTCTTTCGGCAACACTTTCACGGACCCGGGCCTCATAAATAGTCCGGGCAGCAGCCTCTTCTTGGCAGTCGCCGGCTTGATTGAAATAGCTCACAACATCCAGCCGCTCAAAAAGCCGGTGGAGGAATGTCCCGTACTCTGTTGGGGACAGGCCCTCTTGCCCTCCTTGCCCTCCGGCTTCTGCTGGGACTTCCCGTAAACTCAGGGCCATTTCCATTAGGGGCTCCAATGGACTTCCCCCATCATGGCCTCCATCCTTCATCAGCCTTCCCTTCAATTCACTGACCGTCACCTTGCCCGGAATGAAGAGTTTTTCATCACCCGGCAGGCTGTCCTGAAGCAATTTCCGCAAGCTTTCTTTGGCCTTTTTGGACTCCGGAAAGGCAAAGGCATCGGCTAAGAGAATTGTTGCTTCCGAGCTTCGGTTAGTTTCTTTCTCATCAACCGCCAAGAGTTCTCTTGGCTCACTGAAATCCGGAAGACCCTCTTTTCCCAACCCTTCCGAGTCCTCCGCCCCTTCTCTACGTTCCCGCTCTTTCTTATCTGCCAGGTAGCGGCCATAGTCCTCATGAAAATCAGCTTCCATGGCGGAAAGTTCCTTGAAGCATAGGCTACAAGCCCCCTTCTCCAAGCAAAGGCCCTCCGCCTTTTTGGCCTCTTCCTCAATGTGTAAAAGGTCAGGAAAACTTAAGGATAAAAAGGAAAAAAGCAGGTCAAAGTCCGTCTTCAGGTCGGCAATAAAGCGGCTGTCAAAGCGTCCAGCCTCCTGTGAGGCGCGCGCCTTAGAAGCTAAGGCCCCCAGCTCTTTAAGCTTCTCTTCCGAAGCTCTGCCGGGGCTGCCGGTAATACAGAGGGCCTCTTCCGCCCTGGTCATCGCCACATAAAGGAGGCGGTAGGCCTCTGCCCTGTCACGAAAATCACGGGCCATATAGAAGTAAAGGCTGCGGGGGGCTAAAAGGTCATAAGACTCGTCCGGATAATTGGCTGCCAGTCCCTCTTCCACACTGAAAATTCGCGGATCACTAAGGCTCTCCGCTTTCTTTTGGTGACTGGCCTCATAGTAAATAACGGCAGGGAATTCCAGACCCTTGGACCCGTGCATGGTCATAATATTAACCAGGCCGGCCGCTACTTGCCCATCATCCTCTTCTTTAAACTTCACTTCATGCTTCTGAATTTCTTCCAGGTAACGGGCAAAGCCGGAAAAATCTTGGGGATTATTTTTGCCGTAGCGGTCGGCAGCTTCCAAGAACTTATCCACATCCGCTAAACGATCTCTGCCTTGGACCTGTCCGGACAGAGAATCAAGCCAGGAACTTTCCTCGATAATCCGGCGCAGGAGGTCGTGAAGGCTCAAGAAGGTCGCCTGTTTTCGCCATGTCGCATAGGTCTCTAAAAAAGCCGCTGCTTTCTCCCTAAGTTTTTCATCCGGCCCGGTTTTGGCGTAGGCCAGAAAGCGCTCATAAAAGAAGGACCGTCTTGTCTCTTCCTCTTCATAAAAATGCGCTAACCTTTCGCCCTCTAAAGAAAAGTTTGCGAGCTGAAAAAGTTCCGTCTCCGTAAAGGCTTGCCCGCCAAACTCTGACCGTAAAACAGCCACCAGGGGCAGGTCCTGGGCAAAGTTGGCCAAAAGTTCCACCAGGGCTTTAAGGAGGCGTAATTCCCTAGAGTTCAGAAACTCCTTTTCTAGATTGAGCTGGCTGGCTATTCCTTGCATTTCTAAAGTTTCTTGGGCCTCCAAAGCCAGTTTCTTCGTCCTGGTTAAAATAGCGACTTCCTCAGGGGCAAAGCCCTGGGCTAAAAGTTTAGCAAGACCACTTAAAAGGGCCGCCTGAGCGGGGGAAAGACCGGTTCTTTGCGGAGAGTCTTTCTTTTCAAAACAATAGACAAAAGAACAAGGGCTTACTGCAGCCCTTGCCTGGGGAAAGGCCTCATCAGGAAAGCCGGCGATAAGGCGCTGGGATTCATCATAGTCAATCTCGCCTGTTTCTTCTCGTAAGAAGCTGGCGAAAAAGTCATTAATAAAGCCCAGTAGGGAGGCCCTACTCCGGAAGTTTTTATTTAAGAGGATGGTCTCCCCCTCCGGACTTTCCCCGCCAGGGTCTTGGTAGGTTGAATCGACAAAATGTTTCAACTTCTTGTTAAATATATTGGGGTTGGCATGGCGGAAAAGATAAATACTTTGCTTGATATCCCCGAGCATGCTAATCCGGTCTGTTTGCAAGGCCTGCAGCAAGGCCTCTTGGAGGGGGCTGGTATCCTGATATTCATCCACAATAATTTCCCGGTAGGACCGGCTCAGGATATCACTTACTCCCGGCAGGCGGACAATCTCCAAGGCCAGGTGCTCATAATCTGAAAAATCAAGGGCATTTTTTTCTCTCTTTAGGGCCAGGTAGCGGCGGTCAAAGAGGAAAAGGACCTCCAAGAAGCGTGCCAAAAGCGGGAACATCTTGGCAGAGTAGGCCTTGATCTCTTCCATCGTCAGCAAAAAGGGAGACTTGATTTGAGCGATTCCGAATTCTTTATAGCTCTTCTTTTCGTAGCCCCCTTGAAGATACTGGAGGAGGGGGCCAAGCCGGCTGGCAAAGAGGTCTCGGTATTCAGTTTTTACCGGATTCCTAGTATCCTTCCGGAAAAGATCCCATCGGGGGAACTTGTGGTTAAAATCCGCACAGGCATCCCAAATGGCTGAGCGGTCTTCCGGGCTAAGGGTATCAATGGGGCTTCCTGCAGGACGCCGAGTCCGGTAGGCAGCCACAAAGTCTTTTAACTTCGGATAGAGGTCGATAAATCGTTCTTTTTCCTGGGATTTATTCTTTTCCTGCTTATAGATTTCAGCGTAATAGGGGTGGTTTTCCAAGTTGAAGAAAACACTCTCCGCCTCAAAAACATAAGCTTCCAGCTCTTGCAAAAAGTACCGGCAAGCAGGGCTGTTTACAAAATCCTGCTCTTCTGCAATCAGTCGGTTGAAAGCCTCCCGGCACCAGGCCTCATAATTGGGCAAGCTACGTAAAAAGCCATAGCCCGCCTTGATTTCCTCGCGAAAACCCCGGTCATCTTTTTGCCTGCCTCGTAGCCTTTGCATAGCCAGAAAATCGGCAAACCATTCTTCCTCAGAAATTCCTTCATCAAGGAAGAGGGCCGGCCACTCCCTAGCCGCTGCCGCCTTCCTTGTTTCCGGGTCAAGGAAGTAGTTGTAGATTTCTCCTATCAGCCCATCCAAGGCCTCTTCCTGTAAAATTTTACTCTCGTATTCATCTATGGTCCGCAGGTCCTGGGGATAGTAGAGTTCACCCTCACAATCCACCAGGAGGTGCTTGTATTCTTTAATGAGCCGGAGGCAAAAGGAGTGGATTGTGGATACTTGCGCCAGGGGTAATTCTTTTTGAATAGCCTGCCATCTTGCCTTGTCGGCCGGCTCCTCGGCAGCCCGGACCTTCTTAACCAGTTCCACTTCCAACTTTTTCTTCATATTCGCAGCGGCTTTATCGGTAAAGGTCAGGATGATAAATTCCTCCGGAGAAATCCCCCGGCTGAAACAGGCTTGCAAGACCCGCTCAACCATGACGGTCGTCTTGCCTGCCCCGGCGGCAGCCGATATTAAAAGTTCCCTATTTTGTTTATAGGAAATGGCTCGTTTTTGCTCTTTGGTCCACTCTATTCCCATGACACCCTCTATACCTATATTCCCTCTATTCCCATGACACCCTCTATTCCCGGTTTTTCCCTCTATTCCTATATTCCCTCTATCCCTGTTTTTTTCCTCTATTCCCGATTTTTCCTACTCTTCCTATTCTTCCTATTCTTCCTATTCTTTTTCCTTCTTCGCTTTGCCAGGCAAAAGCTTTTCCTGAAGGGCTGCTTCCTCATCAGCAAAGCGACCTTCTGTCTCAAAAACCTCCAGATAAGCCGCAAGACTCTTCTCCCTTTCCCGTGCATTTACTTCCAGCTTAACCGGCCGGGACCGAGCCTCCTGTAAGCGCTCATCAAAACGGCATATATTTTGATAGTCGCAGTAGCGGCAAGGGTAGGTCTTCTCATCGCTTGTTAAGGGGCGGGGGGAAATATTCCCGGAGGCTATTTCCCCTATAATGCGCTCACCATATTTCAAAGCATAGCGGGAAAGCCTGGTAATCAGGTCTTTATCCCCTTGCCGGTAGGCTCTCGTCCGTTCTGTAGGCTTGTCCTTTTCCTGCTCCGTTTTTTCTTTATCTTCCCCGGTTTCCAAGGTCTCCCGCTTATCCATATACAGGCCCTGCCAGGCAATCTCCCGGACCTCAATATCAGGATGGGCTGTTTTTAGGGCATAGGCATAGAGGGGAAGCTGCAACTCTCTTCCGGCCAGCATGGCCTCGACACCTAATTCATGCCGGTTGCTCTTGTAGTCAAAGAGCCTGAATGAACCGTCTTCATGCCGGTCAATCCGGTCGACCAGGCCTCGTAAAGGGAATTTTTGCCCGGCGTGGTTAAGGCACAGGATACGGTCATTTCCTTTTTCCGGAAATTTCCATTCCAGTTGGAAGGGCAGATAGCCACTTTCCAGCATATCTTGCCGGTTAAAGGCCAGTGTCTCCGTCAGGGTTTTCATAAAGCGCAAACCTTGGCTTCCCAGAATCTCCGGATCCCGGTAGGCCACAAAATCCTTATCCTTGGCCACTTCCTCATAGATTTCCCTGCTGTAGCCGGGACTGATTTTCTCCCCCCATTGTTTTACCAGGGCCAGGCGTTCTTCTTCCTGGCCGGCCGTGCGGAGTTCCTTCACCAGGTCCATGAAGGCTTTTTCCATCAAGCTATGGAGGAAAGTCCCCCGTTTATCGGGCTTGGGCTCATAGACGGGCCGGTTCCGAAGCCTTAAGAGATAGGAGGCAAAATATTGATAGGGGCAGTCGTTGAAAGTTTGCAGCCTGGAAATCGAAAACTGCCTCGTATCTCGGAGACTTTCCCTGGCTAGATCCTCCGGCAGAAAAATCCGGGGACGGGGCTCATCCAAAACATCAAGGGCCTCTTCCCTTGCCCAGGGGGCAAGAACTTCTCGCCAGGCCCCCTGCCAGGCTTCTTTTTTCGCTTCGACCAGGCTGAGATAACGCCGGGCCCGCTCCGGAGCCAGCCAGCGCTTGTCCGGATAGTTTGCAGCCGCAAATTGTCTTTGGACATGACGGCCCTCCCCGGCCAGTTCCTGCTGTAAGAGGGAAAGGTCATCTTTATCGAGTGAGGGGGCGGAAAGATACAGACGGTCTTCCCCCCGCATCAGGAGATAGTGCTCCAAAGCCCTAGCTGAATAGAGGCTGTCCCGCCTATAGTTGGGCAGGCTTACCCCCCCATGTTCTTCAATGGATTCCCGCTCTTTATTCTGCAGAAGGCCCTCATCCGGGGCAGCGGGAGGAAAGCTCCCGGCCCTAGCACCAAGGATAAAGAGGACTTTGGCCGGATAGAGTAAGAGTTGCTCCGGGCGGCCTACCCGTATCCGGTCTAAACCCAAGGGGATACCTTGGGGCCTGGCGCCCAAGAGGGCAGCCAAGATTAATTCCGCAAAATCCTCATTGGAAACAGCTGTTTCAGCCAAGAGGTCAGCCGCCTCTTCAAGTAGGGAAAGGACGGCTTCCCAGGAGTTGGCAATAAGCAGGGCCCGTTCACTCAGGCCGGACTCATGCAGGTCCTGAGCCAGCTTTTCCAGACGCTTGCGGATACCCTCTTCTCCGTTCAGAAAGCGGAGCAGGAAGAGGGCCTTGGCCTTCCCTCCTTTTTGGTCAGCAAGGGTCCTGGCGGCCAAATAGCTTTTGCGAAGATACTGATCATAAAAGTCGCGAGCCGGCTGTCCGGCAGCAAAATAGCTTTTTCTTTTATCCTGCTCGATTTGCCGGACATATTTGACCGGTGTTTGCAGGAGAAAGTTTTCCCATAGGTCAAGGCCCGGCTCATCTATATCAAGCAGGCCTGTCTTAGCCAGAGAAAGCAGGTCGCTAATCCTAGCCTCAGCCCTTGTCAGGCGGAGGAAAAATTCTAAAAAGCGGATTAGGGGACTTTCTTCCAAGGGTCTGGCCCGGGCGATAAAGGGGTCTAAGGCAAATTCCTGAAAAGTGGCGCTTAAGAGGTCAAGGTCTTCTTCTTGGCAAAGGGCTACGGCCATATCCCGCCGCCGGTAGGCTTTTGTTGCCAGCAGGTATTTGATTTCTCCGGCACAGGCCGCTATTTCCTCGCGGGCGGATTCAGCCTGCCAAAGCTCAATCCGGGGCCCTGCTTCTTCCTTTACACCCTTATCACAGACCCTTTCTTGCATTTCACCACAATACACATGCAAAGCCTCCAGAGACCGGCGGGCAAAATGCGTCTTTTCCTCCCGGTCTTCTGAAAGACAGGGGCTAAGGGTCACCGTAAGTTCAGCAACACAGGCGGATAATACATTAAGCAGGCTTAATTCTTGTGGTGTAAAGGCACGCAAGAGGCCAAAGCCGGCAACCCAGATTCGAGCGTCTTTAAGAAAGCTCAGTCGGGGAATCTCGTCTCTTCTTTCTAATAGCTCCCGGAGGCGGGTCAGGTCTTCGCCGGAATCGTATATTTCCAGCTCTTCCTTCCGCCTGATATATTCCACTTGCAGGCGGGCTAAATCTTTTATCTTTGCACTCGACAAGGCAGGGATATTGGCCTTTGCCGCAAGGAGTAAATCCTCCGCCCCCACCCGGTAGCGCTGAAAATCACCCAGAATCTGGCTAAGCTCAGCAGCGTATCCGGCTTTCCCGGCAAGCCTGGAAAGAAAGGGGAATTCATCTCTTTTTTCTTGGAGAATACTGGTTAAAAGGAGGGCTTTTCCCTGGTCGCCAATCCGCCGCCTGTCCTGCTGGCCTGTTTCCGAAAAAATCCTGTGGGCAAAACGTCGGAAGGATAGGACTTCGGCCATCATGAGCCCGCGCTTATCAAATTTTTCCAGATAGCGACGTTCCGTATCGGCCTTGGCCTCTTCCGGGACTAACAGAAAGGCCCGCTTTCCAATCTCTTGCCTGCTGAAATCAGCCAGCTCTTGCA
>JAMNZB010000042.1 GCA_023622515.1 Bacillota bacterium
ATAAGGTGGATTCTCCCAGCGGCACAGCCATAATGCTCTTTAATGCGGCAAACAGAGGGAGGGCTGAAGGTCTCCATGCCCTGGAAGGCAGGGCCGGCTTTTACCAAGGGCGAGATCCTTTAGAAGTAGGGATTTCCTCAGTCCGTGCCGGCAATATTGTCGGTGAGCATAGTGTTATTTTTGCCGGGAACGATGAAATCATTGAAGTGAAACATACGGCCAATTCCAAAATGATTTTTGCCAACGGGGCTATCCGGGGAGCAAGATTTCTATTGAAGCAAAAGCCGGGTCTCTACAATATGCATGATGTCTTGGAGTAGAATAATGGGAAAAATTAAAATCGGAATCTTAGGCTATGGCAACCTGGGAAAAGGCGTAGAAGAGGGCTTGAATAGAAATCCTGATATGGAGTTGCTGGGTATCTTCACCAGGCGAAATCCTCAAGACTTAAAGACCAAGTCCCCTTGCTACGCCTTAGATGACCTGGAAAACTTCAAGGACAAGCTTGATGTCCTGATTATGTGTGGTGGCTCCAAGTCGGATATTCCCGACCAGGGTCCGAAAATGACTCGCTTCTTTAATACCGTAGATAGCTTTGATAAGCATGGAAAAATCCCTGAATACTTTGAGACCATGGACCAAATTGCTAAAGACAACAAAAAGGTTGCCGTGATTTCCACGGGCTGGGACCCGGGTCTCTTTTCCCTTAATCGATTAATTGGCGAAGCCGTTCTCCCTGAGGGCAAGACCTATACCTTTTGGGGCAGGGGAGTGAGCCAGGGCCATTCAGATGCCGTGCGGAAGGTAAAGGGGGTCAAGAAGGCCGCCCAATATACCCTGCCCAAGGAGGAGATGATTAAGGCCATAAAAGCCGGGCAAGACCCGGCCTATACCGGTCAGACCGCCCACGAAAGGGAAGTCTTTGTGGTTTTGGCAGAAGGCTTTGACCGGGATGAGGTACGCAAGGAGATTGTCAATATGCCGGACTATTTCCTGGGCTACAAGACTCTGGTTCATTTTATTAGTGATGAAGAGTTTGAAAGAGACCATCGGGGGATGCCCCACGGGGGAAAAGTCATCCGCCAGGGAATCACATCAAAGGGGCATAGCGCCAGCTATCAATTTGAGTTGGACCTGGCTTCCAACCCGGAATTTACCGCCTCGGTGAATATCGCCTATGCCCGGGCCTGTTACAGGCTGGCAAAGAATGAAGAATACGGTGCCAAGACCGTTTTGGATATCGCTCCGGGCCTCCTGTCTATGTGTAGTATGGAGGAATTAAGGAAGAGAATAATATAAGCGTAAATTATTGCTAATATGGGGCGTGCAGCTAAAACTGTTGCTCGGGTATTTCATTACTTGGAGCCTAACCCCATCATCGATATCAAAAAAACAGCGGAGGCTTTGAATGTGGCCTTTAACACGGTGTCCTCTGCCGTAAAGAGATTGATGGATGCAGATATTCTCGTCCAAACGGATACTGCCGCTAGAAATAGAAGCTTTGTTTATGAGGAATATCTGACCATTTTGCAAAAGGGCACATGGTTACGTGTTGCTTAGGTAAATTTTAGGTAAATGCAGCTAATTTTACATTTTTTTGCTGGCAAAAACTCTTGCGCCAGCTACAATTTAATTAGAATCATTGATTTTTAAGAAGTAAATTTCACCCGGTCAGCGAAAGAAGAGTATCTATGAAAAACATAAACACTAATATTGTCCTGGCAGCTTTAATTTTAATTAGTTTAGTGGCAATCCTAATTATGGATATAAGGGATGGGCAGACAAAAAAGATAGTACTTGGTCTGGCGACAGTGGTTCTGTACACCATCTCTCTTGTATTGGAGTATAAAAGGCTGAACAAATAGCTTGCTCGTCTTATTTTCTGGAATTGGCGAGCCGGTGACATGTTCCACAAATAAGATTAGGAGTGATTTTAATGAAAAAAATACGGTCGGACCGGCTAAAAGAAGCGGTCTTCATCTATTGCGCAATCTATACTCTAACGACAATTATAACCGGCATCGGCTGTTTGATTTCCGGGATTAATAAGCAGCCAAGTGGCAGTTGGCCTGATATTATGAGAGCTTTGATTGTATTCATCGGCCTTGCTGCCTACCTGTTAAGCAAGTATTTACCAATAAAAAATGTCATTCTCCAGGCCCTTATTGTCTATGTTCCGACCATGGCTTTTGCCATTTTTACTGTCTGGTTATCACAGTATATCGAGCCCCTTGCCGAGAACGCTTACAGAGACGCCTTCCTTAATTACACAGACCTGTTCATACTGGCCTCTGTCACTGTCGCAATAGTAAAGAGATATGAAAACAAAGAAAAATTTCAAGCCTAACTAACCTGATGATGCCACTTTTTAACACAAAGCATATGAATATCGTGGTCACTCTGCTTTAGTTTGCCCGGATTGGCGAAACTGACTTCTTGTAAAAAGACGGCAAGCGAAAATAAGCGGCCAAAAAATATTTGCCTTGGAATAAATTGAACGTATAATAAGAGGAAAAATAATATATAGAGTATTGACCTGCCGGCAACTGCAAGCGGTTTATGCTTGCGAGAGAGCAAAAGTATGGCAATACTCTTCCGGGAGGATTTTTATGCTGGTCTACCAAGGTAAAACAAAGGATTTACATAAAGATGAAAAAAACCGCTACTATTTTAAGTTCAAGGATGATGTAACAGGGAAAGATGGGGTTTTTGATCCCGGTGAGAATCAAGTAGGGGCTGTCATGGAGGGCTCAGGCCGGAGTAATGTTATTGTTTCCAGCTATTTCTTTGACTTGCTCAAGGAAAAAAATATCCCAACCCACTTTTTATCCTCCGACCCGGGCCAATGTACCATGGATATTCTACCGGCTACTGTCTTTGGCCAAGGCCTGGAAGTTATTTGTCGATTTAAAGCCGTAGGTTCTTTTCTCAGGCGCTATGGACTCTATGCCGAAGAGGGGCAAGATTTAGCTGATTATGTTGAATTTACCCTGAAGGATGATGCCAGGAAAGACCCCCTTATTACCCAAGATGCTTTGGAAATTTTGGGCATCCTGGAAGAGGGGGAATACGAGCGTCTGAAAGAGCTTAGCTTGCAAATTTCTCATATCATTAAAGAAGACTTAGCAGAAAAAGGCCTGGAATTGTACGATATAAAGTTGGAATTTGGACGCCTTAAAGAGACCGGCGAGATTATTCTCATTGATGAAGTCTCGGGCGGAAATATGCGGGTCTATAAAAATGGTGAATTTATTGAGCCTTTAAGCCTGGTTGAGTATTTTACATAAGGGCTTGCATTTCCGCTTCAATCTCTTCTTCTACAGCCTGCATGGCGGTTAGTCCCTTTTCCAAGAGTTCTTGGAGGGTCCAGTCAAGCATGACGGCTCCACGCTCGATTGTTTCCCTGGAGCAACCGGCGGCAAATCTTTTGTCTTTGAATTTTTTCCTGAGGCTGGAATAATTCATATCCTGGCAGCTTTTGGAGGGACGAACCAAGGCACAAGCGCCAATCAGGCCGCTCAATTCGTCCATGGCGAAGAGGATTTTTTCCATCATTTCGACCGGTTCGACATCAGAGCAAATACCGTAGGCGTGGCTAAGAATAGAACGAATCATATCTTCACCTATATTATGTTGGCGTAAAAGTTCCGGTGCTTTTTGACAGTGCTCCTCAGGATACTGCTCAAAGTCTATGTCATGAAGCAAGCCGACCATAGCCCAATAATCTACTTCTTCCGGGGCATATTCCCCGGCGAAATAGCGCATGATTGCTTCCAGGGTTATGGCATGACGAATGAGGAATTCCTCTGTAGTATACTGCTGCAAAATCTCAAGTGCTTTATTTCGAGTGATTGTTGTTTGATGCATGCTGCTTCCTCCTAGTCTAAGGGCTTATCTATTTGATTCGATTACTGTTTTATTCAGAAATCTTCTTGTCTATTTTCCCTGAACGGTGCCCTTGATGCTTTCTATTACCATTCTATAACGAATCCTTCTCTTTTCAAACGAAAAATGTATAATAACTTAGGATGAGGAGAAATTTTTCAGAAAAGTCCCTGCCTTTCTTCATCTTACGTAGCCTTGTGTATATGTTGGCTGCCATGGACGTTAGGGCAAGGCTTCTGTTCTTGTCATTTTGGAGGTTTGCCTATGGGGATTCAAAATTCAACTTTATACAAATATCTTGGAAAAGAATTTAAGTCCGGCAGACGGAACCTGATTAGTGATATCGCCGGTATAAAAGTAGGCCATGTTACCCTGGCAGAGGGGGAAATCCAGACAGGGCTTACAGCAGTTCAACTGGATAGGGATATTTTTCGCTATAAAATGCCGGCGGCCTGTCATGTTATCAATGGCTTTGGCAAGACGGCAGGCCTCGTACAGGTCGAAGAACTTGGAAGCCTGGAAAGCCATCTTGTTTTTACCAATACCCTGGCTGTAGGGCGTGCTTGGCAGGGTCTTTGCCGCTGTCTCCTTGAAGAAAACCCTGCCGCGCGGTCGGTTAACCCCCTTGTTTTTGAGTGCAATGATGGCCATTTGAATAATATACGCAGGCTAATGATAAGCGAAGACATGGTCAGAGAAGCCTTAAATAAAGCGGACGCGGATTTTTTAGAAGGAGCTGTCGGGGCAGGCCGGGGCATGGTTTGTCATGGTCTTTCCGGCGGAATCGGCTCAGCTTCAAGACAGGTTGAGATTGCCGAGAAAGAATACTGCTTGGGTGCTTTGGTCCTGACCAACCATGGGAGGATCGGAGATTTTATGCTTGCCGGAAGAAAGCTTGGTCGGCAGTTATATCAGGAAATAGTAGAAAGTGAAAAACTGACTGCGGCTTTAACTTCAACAAGTATATATAACATGAGGGAAGAGGGTTCTTGTATTGTAATCTTGGCCTGTGATATCCCTCTTAGCAGCTGGCAACTCAAACGTATTGCCCACCGGGCCATAGTAGGGCTTAGCCAAAGCGGGAGCAAGCTGGGCCATGGCAGCGGAGAACTCGTTCTTGCCTTCTCTACAGCCAACCGGGAACGGCAGGGGGAAGAAGAAAGTTTTCATGAGGGTAAAACTTTAAATAATTGCCATATGGATACCCTCTTCCGGATGGCTGTTGAAAGCGTTGAAGAAGCGGTTTTAAGTTCACTTTGGCACGCCGAGAGTGTGACCGGCTTTCAAGGAAATAAGGCGCCGGCTATACGAGACTATGTGGAAAGACTCTCTTTTTGAGTCTTGTTTAAAAGAGGGGATAAAGGTTAAGCTTAGAAATGCAGAATAGAAGTTGGAAATGGAGGAGGGTATAAAAATGATTGCTATCACCAGTAATGAAAATCTTTTACCTAAAAGTGACTTGGAGGAACATTTTTCAGAAATCGCCCCGGGCGAAGAATGGAAGGTTTATGATAATGTTGAGGCTATGCTGGAAGATAAGGAGCGGATTGATATTTTGCTGAATAGCATTCGTGTTAAGCCCGAGTTGTTTAAAGAGTTTGCGAATTTACGCTGGATTTTCTCTTATATAGCAGGCGTAGATAGCTACCCCCTAGACCTTTTCCGGGAAAGGGAGATTATCTTAACCAATAGCAGTGGAGTGCACAGTAAAAATATGGCGGAACAGGTTATTGGCGCCATGATTATGATTTCACGCAATTTTATAACAGCAGGCCATAACAGGAGGAAAAAAATCTTCGCGCCGATTCCGACGGATGAGCTATTTGGCCGGAAACTCCTCATTCTAGGTCCGGGTGCCATTGGCAGAGAATTGGCCCGAAAGGCAAAAGCCTTTGATATGTATGTAATCGGTGTCCGCAACCGTGCTGTTGATGAGCCCATAGAACACTTTGATGAAGTTCACCGGATTAATGCTCTGGATGAACTTTTACCGGAAGCGGACTTTGTTGTATCTATCCTGCCTTCGACAGAAAAAACGATTAATTTATTTGATAAGAGCAAATTCTCCCTGATGCATAGAAAGGCTGCTTTTATTAATGTTGGCCGGGGTACTCTGGTTGTGGAAGCCGACCTTGCGGAAGTCCTTCAAAATAAGCAAATCCGCGCAGCCTATCTGGATGTCTTCCAAGAAGAACCCCTGCCGGCAGATTCCCCCTTGTGGGAACTGGACAATTTAATTATCACCCCCCATAATGCCGGCACGACTCCCTTTTATTTTGACCGGGCCATGGGGATTTTCAAGGAAAACTTGAGGCGGTTCCGGGCTGGTGAAGAGATGCTGAATGTGATTAGTTACGAGGATAAGTACTAGGCCTTCTGCGGAGTTCCGGAAGCCGGGTTTGTCGGATGACGGCATTCTTCCGGTTAGGAACCGAAAGACCGGGTAATAAAACGGGCAGGGCCGGAAAACTGATAAGCCAAAGGACGAACCCCGAAAGCTTGCTTGTTGCTCTCGGGGTTCTTTGTGGGTAAGAAGCTGGCAACAGAAAGCTCTTCTATCTCCGGCAAAGAATATTCGGAAAGGCTAAATATCTGCCGGATCAATCAGAGAATCTCTTGCCGGTCATTTTTGTTAGGCCCGGAAATCTACACTTTCAGGTCCGCTTTCTCTGAAGACGGTAAATTTCGGTTGTTCATTCTTGGCAATGATTTTCCCCTTGCGGATAGAGTAACTGGGTTTTACATGCCGTCGAATAATGTCATAGCCGCCCTCGCCGGCCAGGAGGATAAGGTTGCCGGGTTTTCCGAGCTCGATGCCATACTTATCTTCAATATTGAGGGTGCGGGCACCATTGCTGGTGATAAATTTTAAAGCGTCTTGCAGTTGTGTGTAGCCGGTTAGGTGGGCAGCATGGACACCCATCTCTAAGACTTCAAGCATATCACCACAGCCTAGGGGATAGAAGGGGTCCATAATGTCATCGTTACCAAAGCTTACGTTTAGGCCTGCCTCTGTTAATTCTTTTATACGGGTTAGGCCACGACGTTTAGGATAGCTATCATAGCGGCCCTGCAGATGCATATTAATCGTGGGATTGGCAACAAAATTGAGGCCGGCCTTTTTGAGTAAACCGAAGAGTTTGAAAGCATAAGCGTTATTGTAGGAGCCCATGGCACAGGTATGGCTGGCTGTAACGCGGGAGCCCAAGCCTGTTTTTCTTGCTTCAGAGGCTACAACCTCAATGCCCCGAGAATGCCCGTCATCTGTTTCATCACAGTGGACGTCAACAAGTTTGTCGTATTTCACAGCTAATTTAAATATTTCATGCAGACTCTTGACGGCATCCTCGCGGGTATCTTCGGAATGGGGAATTGCCCCTATGCCATCTGCCCCCATTTTTAGGGATTCTTCTAATAATTCCAATCCGTTTTCATAGCAGTAAACACCAAGTTGGGGGAAGGCAATAATTTGAATATCGATGAGATCTTTCATTTCTTCTCTGAGTTCAATCATAGCTTGCATGGACACGAGCCCATCTTCATCGGAGTTAACGTGGGTGCGGACATATTGAGTGCCTTGGGCAACAAGCCATTTAAGAACATGACTTGTGCGTTTTTTGACATCTTCCGCCGTAATCTCTTTGGAACGCTCCCCCCAGATTTCGATGCCTTCAAAGAGTGTCCCTGATTCGTTATAGCGTGGCTGCCCGTAGGTGGCCACATAGTCTAAATGACAGTGCGAGTCAACGTAGGGACTTAAAGCTAAAAACTCACTACAATCAAGAACTTCCATGCCTTCACGCTCAGGAATGTTTTTCTCAATGGCTTTAAAAACACCATCTTCAATCAAGATATCAAGGCGTTCATCTTGGTGATTTAATTTAACATTTTTTAGTAACATAATTATTCCTTTCCAGTTCCTTATTTTCCATTTTGACTTATTCTTTTACAACGACATTTCTATCGTCAATATTCAGAGCGGTAAAGACCTTATCGATAACAAAGACCAGTATGATGGCGGAAATAGCCCCGTTAAGTGTAGGAATGCCCCAGCCCAGCTTGTTTGTGAGGAAGGCAATACCTGACGCCAGTAAGTAGGCGATTAAGTTACTCCAGCGAA
Source organism: Bacillota bacterium (assembly GCA_023622515.1). Taxonomy (GTDB): domain Bacteria; phylum Bacillota; class Clostridia; order Saccharofermentanales; family DTU023; genus SFFI01. Next base: position 8,006 of record JAMNZB010000042.1, read on the forward strand.
CCTTTTGAAATTTTAGATTGCTGATATGGGGATAGCCCTTCCGCCAATTGAGGAGGTAGTCTCCCATAATCAAGCCACCCATGGGCGGGATGAAGACCCCCATAGCAATTAAGAAGGGCAGGAAGACATCAAAAATACCTGCAGCGGCCATGACTGTCCCAATCAGAACACCACCGATTACATAGGGTTCTTTTTTCTCTTTCCCGAAAAACTCTGCTCCGGCAACGCCGAAAGCATAAGCGGTAGAAGCATTGGTTGTCCAAATATTCAAGACAAGGACAACAACACCCATGATGATGATGCCAAGTTCAAATAAGACCTTGATCATATCATCAGATTGGAAGGCCAATCCGCCAAACATGCCGCAGCCGACCATGACGACAGTACCCAGGAAGAAAGATAACCAACCTGCAGCAAAAGCCTGCTTTGGTGTTTTGGCAAAGCGGGCCCAGTTGGTGGCATTGGTTCCCCCTGAGATAAAGGTGCCGATGACTGTAGTTAAAGCAGCAACAAAGGCCATGGAAGTTGTAGGTTCAATATTTGCCAGAGCTGACCAGCCGCCAACAGTTTGTACACTCATAACGGGTACTTTAAAGGCGATATAGATGAAGGCAGGAAAGGAGATATAGGAAATGATTTCCATGCCGCGTGTTCCCTTTAAGGCTGTAATGCCGGTAATGATACCCCAAGCAATAGTAATGGGTATATAGTAGTCCATTAAGCTTAGACCTTGGCAAAAGATGAGCCCTAAGTAGGCTGTTTGGAAGCCATACCAAAATACCTGAGTGCCCCCGAGTAGGAGGTCGGCCCACTTAGAGCCAATGTCGCCGAGGGCATACTTGGCCAACAAGACAGAAGTTAGGCCTGATTTCGCAGAAATAAAGCATAAAGAAGCTGTATAAGTTGCCAAGATGGCGGAGCCGATGAAAAGAATCCGGCCCAAACCTTTTAGGGGGAAAGATGTGCTGACGGCTGCCCCTGCAGCCATACTGGTGCTAAGGAAGGTAAAGCCAAGCAAGACGATAAAAATTGGTAACCATGGCTTGCGTGCATGCTGTGGTACATTTGTCAGGGTATAGTCATTCGTATCTTCACTCAAGAGAGAATCAGATGAACTAGTAATATTTTTCTCTTCATTTTTCATAATCGTTCTCCATCTTAATTTTAGATTTTAGCGGTTTAGCGGTAAGCAAGACCGAAAGCTTTACCATGGACAAATTCGCCTTGCCCTTGGTGTCCGGTGTATTTTCCATCTTTGACAATTTGCTTTCCTCTTAGGAAGACAGCCTCCACCCTTCCTTTTTGAGTCATTCCCTCGAAAGAGTTGTAGTCTGTTCCTTGAAGGCTGCTTTCAACAGAAATGCTATACTCGCCACTAGGGTCATAAATGACGACATCAGCATCTTTACCAATCTCCAGGCTGCCTTTGCAGTAGTCAATACCATTAATTTTTGCCGGGTTTGTGGCATAGAGGTTAACAAGCTCACTTCTCGTCAACTTGCCGGTTTCAACGCCATAGGTCCATAAGAGGCCCAAGCGGTTTTCCATTCCGGGAGCACCGTTGGGAATATTACGGAAATCGTCGATTCCCATATGTTTTTGCTTTGCCCAGTCAAAGCCGCAATGGTCTGAGCTAACCGCATTCAACCAGCCCTTTTGGATGGATTGCCAGAGATAGTTGCGGTCATCTTCTTCGCGTAAGGCAGGTGAGCATACATACTTGGCCCCTTCGAAATTTTCTTTGGCCAGGTCGCTTTTGTCTAATAAGAGATAATGGGTACAAGTTTCACCAAATACACGCATGCCCTCTGCCTGGGCACGTTTAATGGCATCAACCGCGCCTTTTGTTGTTACATGGACGACATAAAGAGGGGCATCGGTAAGACGGGCAATGTTAATAGCGCGCTCTGTTGCTTCCGTCTCTACAATAGGTGGACGTGAAACGGCATGATAGAAGGGTTCGACTTGGCCATTCTCTATGCATTTCTTTTGGAGCATATCAATGAGGTCAGCATTTTCTGCATGAACCATCATGGTGATACCGGCCTCTTTTCCCAGTTCCATACATTTTGCTATAGCGTCATCATCAGAGTGGAAAAACATGCCCTTATAGGCCATAAACAGTTTTACCGTAGGATAACCGGCTTCAGCTAATTTGGGAATATCTTCAAAGAGTTGTTCTGACGGGTCTGTGACAACTCCGTGGAAGGCATAGTCGACCATGGCTATACCTTCGGCATTCTCTTTGCGATAATCGTCAATTGTTTCAATGAGTCCTCGGCCTTTATCCTGATTGACAAATTCAATAACAGTTGTAGTACCCCCTACAGCGGCTGCATTAGACGTTTCGAAACCTCTGACTTTGGCTCCGTTGAATTCGAAGGAAAAGTGTACATGCTGGTCAACGCCTCCCGGCAAAACAAATTTGCCTTTCGCCTCATAAACTTGATCGGCTTCGACCTCGGTCAGATTACCGACCTGATCTATTTTTCCATCAACAAGCAAAAGGTCAGCAATGAATTCACTTTCAGCTGTTACAATGGTTCCATTTTTAATTAATACTTTCACAAGAGTCCTCCTTATTCATATGTATAAATTTACGGGGATGTTTTTATGCGCATATTAACTAAAATTATTCTAGCATTGTCATATTACTTGTTCATTATGCTGAAAACACAAGCTTCTCTTCGTTTGTTGTGCAAGAAAGACAAGAGGCAGATTTAATAAACTTGCTATAATTGGGATAATTATTAACGAGTAGCAATTTAGGAATATCAATAAGTGTATTCATTGGAGGAGTTTTGCTTTTTAAGGAAGGTAGCCCATATGAAAAAAATTCCTGTGAGTGAAGTGATAAAGCTTAATTGTCTGAGTAATTGTAAGCTTTTGGCTGGTAGCAGAGGGCTAAGTAATTTTATAAACTGGTTCATCATCTGTTTTTTCAATGATATCGGCAATTGGGTTTCCGGAGGTGAAATAATCTTTTTGCCGGGCGTTGGCATGGATTTATCAGCTAAAAATATCCGCTCTTTTATGAAACAGTGTAATGATAAGAAAGTGGCTGCCATTTTTGTTATCCTTGGTTATACTTTTCAAAAGGTGCCGGAAATATTCATTGAAGAAGCAGACAAATATGGCATTCCCTTGTTCGAGATGCCCAATGAATATCCCCTGGTACAGATTACAAAAAATTTGGCCTTGATGATTCATAACCAAGAGAGGCACGGCTACTTTGTTGGTGATATTCTCAAAAATGCGGTCTTTTCCGATGATATTGACGCCTCGCGCTTTGAACGAGACTTCATTATGCAAAAAGTCCTCCTTAAGGAGTATCGCCAGCTTTTGGTTATTAAATTAAAGACGCATATTTCGGAAGCCAACTTGGATTTGTTGGATTTATATGTAGAGAGTAATACAAAAAAGTATTTTCTGGAATCTGCTTTTTTCTTCTACGATTCAAACACTTTTGTTGTTTTAATTTCCTACGATAGATTTGAACCAAAGCAACAAAAGAATAGAATTAAGCAGATGCTTGAAAACTTGGAGCAATCCATTTCACCGATTGGTCTAAGTATAAAGACGGTTGGGGTGAGTAATTCCTTTTATTCCTTAGCGAATTGTCATCGTGCCTATAAAGAGGCTATTACTGCTTTGGAAGCAAGCTCTTCCCCTTGTGATGACAGTCTTCCGGCCTATCCGGTGTATTATTCTGAACTAAGTACCCTGACAAAAATCCTGAATTTTGTTGATGGCAAGGTCGATTCTCTGGAATGTGCAGCTTGGAACAGTTTAAGAGATTACGATGAGGAAAACGGCAGCGCCCTTTGTGAAACCCTTCGCTGTTATATTCTGAGCGGCAACTCTATAAAAGAAGCTGCAGAAAAACTCTTCATCCATCGTAATACTTTAAATTATCGTAAAAACCAGATTAATACCATTTTAGACACAGATATTGACGATCCCTTAGTCACTGTGGAACTGGCGACACAAATGTCGGTCTTCCAGTACCAGATGAATAAGAAGAGCAACATCTAATAGCTAGCGGTGTCTAACAGCTAGTCTTTAACATCTAAGTCTAATATCTGACGTTGGCGGCCTGCTTGTATTTAGTAATAGTAGCTGGATACAAACTAGCCCGCCAGCTCTTTTACGCAATCAAAAAGTAATTGGGCTCCTTGTTCAATGGCTTCCATGCTCGTATATTCATCAGGCGAATGACTTATTCCCCCCTTGCTGGGCAGGAAAATCATGCCGACATCGATAGCATCAGCCAAAATGGCACAGTCGTGGACTGCGCCGCTAGGCATCTTATGATAGGGAATATTTTCTAATTTAAGCCTTGATTCCATAACTTGAATGATGCTGGAAGAAAGAGCAACCGGGTCTGATTTTCCCACCAGTTCGATTTGATAATCGAAAGCTTTGGGCTTGCATAGTTCACCAACTTTGCGCTGCAAAGCCAGGGACATACTTTCAATCCCCAGTTTTGATGTATCACGTATATCTACGGTGAAGCTAACCTCTGAACTGATGACATTAGAACCATTCGGCTTTGCCAAAATTTTCCCGACTGTTGCCACCGCCAGGTCAGAGCCATATGTATTTGGCAGGCTCTCTACATAGAGGATCAACTCTGCAGCAGGTAAAAGCGGATCTTTGCGCAAGTGCATTGGTGTAGAGCCGGCGTGGTTTGATGTGCCGTGGATGGTAATTTCATATGAATTCATGCCGATTATTTTTGTCACTACACCGATATCCAGATTTTTCTCTTCTAATATCCCCCCTTGCTCTACGTGGAGCTCAATCATAGCTGCGGGATTCATTGAGGTGAAGCTGCATTCACGATTTGAGGGATCGAAGCCGGCTTCTTGGATAACGGAAAGGGCTGTACGTCCATCCTTGTTTTTAAGAACGTTAAGGTCTTCTTCATTTAACTGGCCTTTCCAGTATTTGCTGCCCAGCATGGTTGTACCGAAATTAGACCCTTCCTCCTCGGCGAAAACGACAAAGACAATAGGGATTTGCGGTTGGATTTGCTCATCAATCATGGTTTGGATAACTTCGAGTGAGCAGAGGACACCAGTTAAACCGTCAAATTTCCCCCCGTCAGGAACCGTATCAATATGGGACCCGATCAGAATCGGTCGCTTATTGGATTCTAGGGGATTGTAGCTGGCAAATAAATTGCCTACACCATCAAGCCGGATTTCTAATCCGAGTTCTTCCAGCTGCTCCAAGAGTATAGCTCGAACGGCCAAGTCTTCCACGCTATAGGAGAATCTTTGTATACCGTTTTCTAAAGAAGAGTGTTCCAACACGCGGGCAAAGTTTTCTTCAATTCGTTCAATCTTAATTTTCATACTATCCTCCACGACCGGTATCTTATCGTCCTGATTAAGTTCATCATCTCCACTTTCAATCTATCATGTAAAACTTACAAATAACTAGTTCGCACAAAACAAACATTTCTACTAAATTTGTTCAAAAGGAACAAGTCCTTGCTCCTTTCATCTTAATACGGCCCTATAAAGTCTCGGGGCAAGCTTCAATAAGCTTTTCTTTTAAGTCCTATAAGCCCTTTTAAGCCCTTCTTAGCCAAAAAGAGAAATTTTATGTACACTTGTAGGGATTAGTATGTGAAAAGGGCTCTGTTAACTAAAGATGAGAAAAAAGAGATCTGAAAAGCTTAGGGAGGATTTTATGATTTATACTCTGGCAACAAAAGAAGATATACCGCAGGTCTATGCCTTGCAGAAGAAATACCATATCGATACCATTGCCGAAGAGGATAAGGCTGATGGCTTTGTTACAACGCTTTTCAGCGACGAGCAATTTGCCTCCCTAATTGATGAAGCCGGTTTATTTATTGCCAAAGACGGGGATAGCATTGTGGCCTATGCCATGGCCGCCTCTTGGGCCTACTGGTCAGCCTGGCCACTCTTTCAATTTATGATAGAAGAATTAAAAGACTTTACCTATAAAGGGGAAGTCATGACAAGGGAAAATAGCTACCAATATGGCCCTATCTGTATTGAAAAAGCCTACCGCGGCACGGGCGTTTTAGAAGGATTATTTGCCTATCACCTAGAAGTAATGGCAGAGCACTACCCCTATATGTTGACCTTCATCAATCAAATCAACCAACGTTCTTTTGCTGCCCATACCAAAAAGCTTCATATGGATTTAATCCGCAATTTTGACTTCAATAATCAGCACTATTATGAACTGGGCTATGACCTTCGCGATATAGCCCGCTAACTGCTTTATAAGGAGACTGATAATCTGAATTAATCTAAAAATAATAATCTCCAAGGCCAATAACGAGAGCAAACCGGGACAAATTCTCAGGAGCCGTCGTAGTTTATTAACTGCGCAATTATTTCAGAGAAAAGATTCTGAAGAATAAGCAAAGAGAAATATTAAATAAAGTGTTATGAAGAGACGCTATAAAAACTAAAGAAAGGGTATGAGATGAATGCTTTGTGAACGTGCAATGGACAACAAACTGGGTATTAAAACAAGGGGTATTCGTGAATATGTGGGTAGAAATCATGGCTTTAATCGTTATGAGGCAACATCCTATAGGGCCCTAAAAGCCCTCCTTAGCCACTATCGTTTTGCGAAAAATTCTCGATTGGTTGATTTTGGTTGTGGTAAAGGCCGGGTTTTGTTCTATCTCCACCACCGCCTAGGCATCCCTGTGGTGGGGGTTGAAGGCGATCATGAAACCTATCTTGATGCCTTGCGGAATAAAGCCTCCTATCAGGCTAAGCATCCCCATCCCCAGGAAGACATTATCCTCGAATACTGCTTTGCCGAAGTGTACAAAATAAAGCCCGATGAAAATGTTTTCTTTTTCTTCAATCCTTTTGACCTGGTAACTTTCCGGGAAGTTGTTTTGAATATCATCGAGTCATATGGCCTTTACCCTAGACGGATGGATATTATCTTATATTATCCTTACCCGGACTATGAAAAATTTCTTTGGCATAATACAGACTTTAAGCCCAGACAGAAGATATCCTGGGGGGCCTCTGATAAATACGAGAAATTTTTGATTTTTCGCCTAGAATAAAAGTTTTGTTCATTCTCAGCTATAATGGTGGCGATTCTTTTAGAAAATGAGGAAAAGAAAATGAGTTTGCCTGTTTGCCCTAAGTGCCATGAAGACTATACCTACGAAGACGGACACCTTTATGTTTGCCCCATGTGCTTTCATACTTGGGATGCTCATAGTCAAGCGGCTGCGGAAGAAGCCTTGATTACACGGGATGTAAATGGTAATGAACTGCAAGATGGTGACGATGTTATCATTGCTCAGGATTTAAAACTGGGAAAAGATACCATAAAGCAGGGGACGAAGGTTAAGGGAATTCGTATTTTAGAAGTGGAATACAAGGGACACGACTTACAGGGTAGAGTGGACGGTTTCGGTACACTTTACCTAAAATCCTCGGTAGTAAAAAAATAAAAGAGCTTGTTTGCTTTAAAAGAGGAGCTTGACCGACTACAAGATGTATGGTATAAATTCGGTGTAACAACTACATATAGTACTTTCAAGTGTCGGAAGACATGCACGGAAGCAGGTGTAAGTCCTGCGCGGTCCCGCCGCTGTAACGCTTATCGAATTTCACATAACCACTGAGTCTTAGGGCTTGGGAAGGGTGGAAGGGGAGCGAAGCCAGAATATGTGCCTTGGAAGTTATCCGTGTCACGATGTATGGCAGGAGCGGGTAAAGATAAGGCGTATCTTTGTTTGCGCCGGCTGTGTCTTTTTTATCTCTCTTCTGTCGGAAGGGAGTTTTTTATGTTAAAGAAAGCCGGGTTAAGCTACCCCAAGAATATTCTCAAACGCGATGGCTCATTGATGCCTTTTGATGCCTATAAAATCCGCCAGGCCATTTACAAGGCCAACCGCACTATCCCCAGTGAAACCATGACAGACAAAGACTTGGACGAGGTTACCGGCAATGTAGTGCAAAAACTGCAGGGAACGGATACCCCCGGAGTAGAACAAATTCAAGACATTGTTGAACTTGAGTTGATGAATTTCGGGGTTATGCGTACGGCTAAGGCCTATGTCCTCTATCGGGCAGAGCATACTAAGCGAAGGGAGGCTGCTAAGGCTCTCATGGAAAGCTACAAGCAGATTACCTTTACCGATTCTTCCGCTAGTGACATAAAAAGGGAAAATGCCAATATTGACGGCAATACAGCTATGGGAACCATGCTGAAATATGGTTCGGAGGGGGCCAAGTCTTTTGTCGACAACTATGTTTTGCCCGAAGATATGGCTCAGGCCCATGCTGACGGCTTAATTCATATCCATGACAAGGATTTTTATATGTTAACGGCAACTTGCTGCCAAATTGACTTGCAAAAACTGTTTTCCAAGGGCTTTTCAACCGGTCATGGGCATCTAAGAAGCCCTCAAAGTATTGAGAGTTATGCGGCTCTGGCCTGTATTGCCATCCAGGCCAATCAAAACGAGATGCATGGTGGCCAAAGCATTCCGGACTTTGACTACGCTATGGCGGAGGGGGTGAATAAAAGTTTCCGCAAGCACCTTTCGGATGTCCTTACGATGCTGGAAGATTTACTGGAAGCTGCTGAGATTTCAAACGCCGATACTTCTTCCCCTCTTTGCTCCGACTTGCCATCGTTTGCTGCCCCTGCAAATGGGTCATCAGTAGCTGATTTGAGTTTGGCAGCTAAGGCCGGACTTGACCGGCTAAGGGCTTTGGCCGACAAGAACTATGATGACCTGCTGGAGGAGCTGGCGGAACTGGAAGAAGGAGGGCAAGAGTATAGACTGCTGGATGCTGTAAGCAAGCGTACGATTCGCAGTACTAACCAAGCCATGCAGGCCCTTGTCCATAATTTAAATACTATGAATTCAAGGGCCGGAGCCCAGGTTCCTTTTAGCTCTCTAAATTATGGGACAGATACTTCAGAGGCCGGTCGCCTGGTTACTCGTGAGCTCTTACATGCCACGTGGGACGGGCTTGGCAAAGGGGAGACCGCTATTTTTCCCGTGCAGATTTTTAAAGTGAAAGATGGCATAAATACAAAGCCCGGTGATAAAAACTACGACCTTTTTAAGCTGGCGATTAACGTCTCTGCTAAAAGATTATTCCCCAATTTCAGCTTTCTTGATGCCCCCTTTAATCTGGCCTTCTATAAGGAGGGAGATAGCAATTCCGAAGTAGCCTATATGGGTTGCCGGACGAGGGTTATGAGCAATGTCTATGACCCCAACCATGAGTCCACTAAGAGTAGGGGCAATCTTAGTTTTACATCCATTAACTTAGTACGGCTCGCTATTGAGGCAAGGGGAGATTTAGAAAAATTTTATGCCGGCCTTGATGAGACCATGGAACTTGTTTTCCGGCAATTGCGTCAGCGCTTTGAGATTCAGCGCAGAAAGAAGGTAAAAAACTATCCTTTCCTAATGGGGCAAGGTTTGTGGCTTGGTTCTGAAGATCTTGAGGAGGATGACGAATTAACCGAAATTTGGAAGCATGGTACGCTTTCTCTTGGTTTTATCGGATTGGCAGAATGCCTTGTTGCTCTTACGGGAAACCATCATGGAGAATCACATCAAAGTCAGAAGTTAGGTTTAGAGATTATCACCCATATGCGTAAAAAATGTGATGAGCGGGCCAAGATGGAACTGCTAAATTACACACTTTTGGCTACTCCGGCCGAGGGGCTTTCCGGTCGCTTTGTCGCGATTGACAGGGAGCGTTATGGCAAACTTCCCGGAATTACCGACCGTGACTACTATACAAACTCCTTCCATATCCCGGTACACTTTCCCATTTCCGCCACGAAAAAAATAGACCTTGAAGCTCCCTATCATGCTCTGGCCAATGCCGGCCATATTTCCTACGTCGAAATGGATGGTGATCCCTTGCAGAATTTGGAGGCTTTCGAACAGCTGGTTCTTTACATGAAGGATAAGGGTATCGGCTATGGGTCGATTAACCATCCCATTGACCATGACCCGCTCTGTGGCTACAGCGGTATTATTGCTGACGAGTGTCCGGGATGTGGCAGAAAAGAAAGCCAGGGTCCTCGCTTTCATCGGATACGACGCATTACCGGCTACTTGGTCGGGACGGTTGACCGTTTCAATGATGCTAAAAAGAGAGAACTTAAAGACCGGGTTAAACACTCCCTGTAAGATAAAAACCGGTTTTTTCACCTAACTTCATGAATTAAGTAGAGTAGAGGATAGACCAATGATTAAAGAAACAAGCTGTGAAAAGAGAGAAGAGAAGCTTCTTTATCTTGCAGGTCTGGAGAGGCATTCTGTTGTTGATGGGCCGGGGATAAGAATGGCAGTCTTTGCCCAAGGTTGTCCCCATCGTTGCCCGGGCTGCCACAATCCGGAAACCCATTTATCTATTGGAGGTGAATACCGGACCCTGGAAGAACTGCTCTCTTGCTATGAAGAAAGCAGGCTCCTACGGGGCGTGACCCTGTCCGGAGGTGAACCGTTTTTACAGGCCGGGCCTTTTGCCGCCTTGGCAAAGGCCATCCGAGAGCGAGGCGGCGATGTTATTACCTATACCGGCTATTACTATGAGGCCTTGCAGAAGATGGCTTGTCCGGAAATAGATTCTCTCCTTTTTTATACAGACCTATTGATTGATGGCCCTTTTGTAAAAGAATTGAAGACCTTGAACCTAGCTTTTCGTGGCTCCGCTAATCAACGGCTGATTCCCTTGAGCGAGCGGGGAGAGGAACTTTGGCAAGCCATAAACTTAGCCCGGGCTATGCCCTTTTAGATGACAAAGAAAAGATTTTCATGGGAATAAGCAAATAAAAAAGAGAGGAAATACTAATGTTAGACTACAAAGCACGTCGAGCCGAGCCGGACTACAAACGCAAAGGGTATGAGCAAAGGCGTAAAATAGTGAACTTTCTCCTATTGAATGTAGGTACGATTATTGTAGCCATGGGGGTATATTTCTTTAAGTATCCGAACAATTTTGCCCTGGGAGGCGTATCCGGACTTTCCGTTGTTGTTAGTGCCCTCCTACCCGGCTTTAGCCCAGCCAAGGTGGCTTTTGTCATAAATGTTTTACTTTTAATCCTTGCTCTTTTCATATTTGGTAAAAATTTCACCGGCAAGACCTTCTATTCCAGTCTTTTACTATCTTTCCTTTTAGTCATTTTCGATAAAATAATCCCTATGCAGGGTCCTTTAACGGATGAAGGGATTTTAGAACTCTTTATTGCCATCATGCTCTCTGCCTTTGGTGGTGCCATTCTCTTTAATTTAGATGCCTCCAGCGGCGGAACGGATATCATCGCCATGATTATCAAAAAGTTTAGTGGAGCTGATATTGGTAAGGCCCTCTTCATTAGTGACTTTTTGGTTACTGTATCGACCTTTTTCATCTTCGACATAAGGACAGCCCTCTTGTCGGCAACCGGCCTCCTCCTAAAAGGACTTATTGTTGATGGCATTATCCAAAACTTTAATCGGAAAAAATATTTTACCATTATCACTTCAAAGCCTGAAGAAGTAGGGGGATACGTCACTAACTGCCTAAAACGGAGTTGTACAAGGCTTGCTGCCGTAGGTGAATATACGGGCGAGGCAAGAAGTGTGTTTATTTGTGCTGTTGACTTGCAGCAGGCCGTCCTCCTTAAAGAAGCCGTAAAAGAAATTGATGAATCAGCTTTTATCATTGTAAATTCCTCCTCAGAAATTAGTGGTCGAGGCTTCCGCAGCGGTTTTTAAGTTAGGATAAATTAAAAAAGCAACAAAATTACATTCTGTGAACACAAAAAGCATAAAAATCCTACTTATTATCACAGAGATTTACTAATAGAAACAAGAAATTCACTAAAGGAAACCGAATATTCCTTTATGGCAATTTACTATTCTTTTGTTTAATGATAGAATATACAAAATAGCTCGTCTCGAATTAAAAAAATTGTTGATTCTAGACAAAGCGTACTGTTTAGCCACATGTCAGCTATGTAGGTGACAAATGAGAATTATGAGGAGGTCTTATGTCACAACAAAGAGAATCGTTTTCGAGCAGAATAGGCTTTATCCTTGCGGCGGCCGGTTCTGCGGTAGGTTTAGGAAACCTTTGGCGGTTTCCCTATTTAGCAGCACAGAAAGGCGGAGGGGTCTTCCTTTTGACCTATCTTATCTTCGGTCTTAGCTTTGGCCTTTCCTTGTTAATTACTGAAGTTGCCATTGGACGCAGAACCAGACAGTCCAGCGTGGGCGCTTATCGTATGATGCATCCTAAGTTCTCTTTTTTAGGTGTGCTCACAGCCCTTGTGCCGGCTATTATTCTCCCCTATTATTGTGCAATTGGTGGTTGGGTAACTAAGTACGGCGTTGAATTTCTCCTTGGAAACGGGGAAAAGATTGCCGAAAATTCTGAAGGTTACTTTAATGCTTTCATTACCATAGAAGGCGGAAGTCTCCTTCAAAATGCAGAGTTTTGGTTTTTAATCTTCCTTGCTGTTACCGCATTCATTGTTATGTCCGGCGTGGAAAAAGGGATTGAGAAAGCCAGTAAAATTATGATGCCGGCTCTACTTATCCTTTCTGTAGCTATTGTCATCTATACCTTCACCATTCCCGGTGTAACGAAAGGGTTGAAGTACTATTTATTACCGGACTTTTCTTTTATCAAATCCTTTAAAGACTTTGCCGACCTCTTGTTGGCGGCGATAGGTCAGCTGTTCTATTCACTGTCCCTGGCTATGGCCATTATGATTACCTATGGGTCCTACATGAAACAAGAAGATGACCTGCAAAAATCATCTGTCCAAATTGTTCTGCTGGACACATCTATTGCCTTCCTGGCCGGCTTAATGATTGTTCCCCCCGTTGTAGCTTACAGTGGCGGTGATCCCGGTCTTATCCAAAGCACAGCAGGTCCGGGTCTGATGTTTGTCACCCTACCTAAGGTCTTTGCCGGCATGCCGGCAGGCGGAGTCATTGGTACTCTGTTCTTTGTTCTTGTCTTCTTTGCTGCACTTACCTCCTCCATTTCCTTGATGGAAGCGGTGGTTTCAGTCATCATGGACTTGACAAAAATGGTTCGTCGAAAAGCAACTATCGTTGTTATCGGAATCTCCCTTGTCTTAGGAACGCTCTCCTCCTTGGGCTATGGACCCCTCGCCGGTGTCCAGATTTTGGGGCGTGCCTTCCTGGACTTCTTTGACTTCATCACCAACTCGGTTATGATGCCGATTGTTGCTATCTTCACCTGTATTTTGGTTGGCCATGTGGTCAAAACGGATTACGTTGCGGAGGAAGTCCTGAAGTCAGGAGAATTTAGGGGCAGAAAACCCTATGATATGATGATTAAATGGATTGCCATTCCTCTCTTAGCAATCATCTTGCTTTCCAACCTATTAGCCTAAGTACAGTGATTGGCAAGGAGAGAATATTGTAGTAAAGGTTATTGAGAAGTATAGTAGATAAAAAATAAAACCAATTAAAAAAGAATCAAAAGTCAAGCCTAAGTTCTTGCTTTAGAGTGGGAACTTAGGCTTGCACTTTGAAGAAAAGGCGGTAAAATCCCTATGAAAAATTTCACAAATGACATGAATTTTGCAAGTCTTTCTTCCAGCCAAGATATTGTTTTCATTCAATTTGGACGCAAATCCTGCACTCCCTGTGCTTCGATCAGATTAAAGATTAGAGCTTGGCTCAAGGAAAATACCGGTGTTGCTGGCTTCTATATTGATGTGGAAGACTTCCCCAAACTTGCTGCCCAAGGAGGGGTTTTCTCGGTTCCCTCAGTACAAGTCTATTTTGAAGGCAAACTAATCATCGAAAGAAGCGGCTATTTCAGCCTGGAGGAAATTTTTGCCAATTTGGAGCGCTACCGGGAGCTGCGGACAAAAACAGTCTATTCGTAACATAGGATGAAGAAATGTCCCGACAATCAATATATACTGTAAGCGGACAATAGAAAAATACTTCTCAATAAATTTAAAGGCTAAAGTAGTAAAAAAGGAAAGTCGGTAGAAAATACCTAAGAAGCTTATGCAAGAAACAATGGCAAAAGACCTAATTAGCTGGTATGACCACAATAAACGGGCTCTTCCTTGGCGGTCAGAAGCCAGTCCCTATACTATTTGGTTATCGGAAATCATGTTACAACAAACGCGTGTGGAAACGGTCATAGACTACTTCACGCGTTTTGTTTTGGCCTTCCCGGATGTTTTTTCCCTGGCCCGGGCAAGCGAAGATGAACTAATGCGCCTTTGGCAGGGGCTTGGTTACTACAGCAGGGCGAGGAATTTACATAAGACAGCAAAAATAATTGCCGGTCAAGGGCAGGGAAAATTTCCTGAAACAGTGGACGAGCTAAAGAAACTTCCCGGTGTTGGCGACTACACCGCTGCCGCTATTGCCTCTATGGCCTTTAACAAGCCGGAGCCCGCCATCGACGGGAACCTCCTGCGAATTTTTTCCCGCCTGGAATTTTTTACAGGAAATGTTCTTACAACAAAGGCAAAAAGAGAAGCCTATCAATTTTTTAAAAGGATAATCCCGAAAGAAAGGCCGGGAGATTTTAACCAGGCCCTTATGGATTTGGGCTCAATAATCTGCCTGCCAAAAGGTGATATCCACTGTAGCCGCTGTCCTTGGCAGAAGAGTTGCAAGGCCTATTCTTCCGGTAAAGAAACAGAACTTCCTAATCGGGGCGAAAAGAAAAGAAAGAAACTGGTAGAAAAGACCATCCTCCTTCTATATGATTCCAAGCAGCTTGTTCTCCAGAAGCGCCCTTCAGAAGGCCTGCTTGCCGGTTTATATGAATTTCCCCATCTTGCAGGAAGGCTGACGAAAAAAGAACTTGAAAATCGAATGAAGAAAGCAGGCTTAAGGGCCGAAGAGGTCAAAAAACTCCCTAAACAGAGGCATCTCTTCAGCCATCTTGAATGGCAGATGCAGGCTTTTGCTATTTCTTTCTGCCGGCTGCCGGAGGATATTCTTAAGTCCTTGCAGTTCGTCACTTTTCCCGAGCAAAAGGACTCGCCCTTTATCTCTGAGCCCTTTATTACGACTTTCTCAGAGATGGAAGAGGCCTATTCCATACCGAGTGCCTTGCGATTTTTTGAGGACTACCTTTTAGCTAAGTGAATATAAGAAATGCTATTATAGTTGGCATTATTGTTGGCCTTGCTTATATCCTTAAAGGTGTCCATCAAGTATTGAATAAAAAGTTAAGCTTGAGCCGGTAAAGGTTGATGAAGAGGCTGAAAAATAGAAGATGAAGAGGCTGAAAAATAGAAACTGGAAAAAGAAAGTCGGGAGGTTAGATATGTTGAAAAAACAGGAACTTTGGGAAAGCTGTGTAAATTTTCACGGGCATAGCTGTGGGGGATTAGCCATAGGTTTTGGAGCGGCCCTGTATGCCTGGGAACTCTTTGATGCAGAGGGGCCTTCAGAAGATGAAGAACTTGTCTGTGTAGCGGAGACCGATGCCTGTGGCGTGGATGCTATTCAAGTCCTCTTGAGTTGCACGGTAGGAAAAGGCAACCTGCTCTTTAATCTTCAGGGAAAAAATGCCTTCTCCTTCTATCGGCGGACTGATGGCAAGTCTTTTCGTTTACTGCTTCGCCCCGCGCCCCATATGACCAAGGAGGAGCGTTTAGCCCTAGCCATGGCGGGGGACTTTGAAAAGCTGTTCGAAGTGAAAGCTGCCCCGGAAACGCTGCCGGAAAGAGCAAGAATTTTTACCAGCTATACTTGTAGCCTTTGCGGGGAAAGGGTGGCAGAGAATTACGTGCGCCTGCAAGAAAGGGAAGTGCTTTGCTCTTCCTGTTACTCACCCTATAGCAGGGGTTTGTAGGGAAAAAACAAGGGCAAAAGAAAAAGGATGAAACTATGAACAAGCAGCAAAAAGACAAGATACAGGCTTGGCAGGAACTTAACCCCGGCATGTTTATCCATTTCGGTGTTTACTCGCAATATGGCGGTGTATACAAAGGGAAGCGGATTACAGAAGGCTATAGCGAACAAATCATGCAGTTTGCCGGTATCCCGGAAGAGGACTATCTGGCCACGGCAAGGACCATGACACTGGACAAATTTGACCCGGAGGCTATAGTTTCCTTGGCCAAGGCTTCTGAAATGAAATATATTCTCCTAACGGCCAAGCACCATGACGGCTTTTGTCTTTTCGAGACTAAGACGACCGACTTTAACCTTGTGGAGCAAACGCCTTTTGGCCAAGACCTGGTAAAAATCCTGGCCGCTGAATGTCGCAAGCAAGGCTTGCAGTTTGGCCTGTATTTTTCCCTGGTAGACTGGCATCTGGGCCACGCTTTTGACCCCGACAATTGGAATAGGATTACGCCGGAAATAGAAGCCGTTCTTTGCGAACAACTAACGGAACTTATGACAGGTTATGGTGAACTTTGCGAGATTTGGTTTGATATGTCCAGACCAGCACTTGAGCAAAGTAAACGCTTTATAGCTATTGTCCGGGCCCACCAGCCGCAAGCCATGATTAATAGCCGGATTGGTAATGGCTTGGGGGATTTTATTACTTTTTGGGACAATCAAATCCCCGATGAGGCTCCCTTAGAGCCCTGGCAAACACCCCAGTCCATATATCCTGAAACCTGGGGCTACCGGTCCTGGCAAAAACACGACGACTTGGAAGACCGAGCAAGAATAATCATAGAGAATTATGAATCGGTTCATTCGCGGGGAGGCAACTATCTTTTGAATATCGGACCGCGCGGTGACGGCTCTGTAACAGAATTTGAGCAGGAGATCCTTTTAGCCCTGGGCAGGCATATTCGTTCTAAGTGATAGGAAAAAGAACCCCACTCAGCCTTTTCTCGAGGGGAGGGAGGCAAGGCTTTTAGCTCGCAAAAAATCTTGCCCTCTCTTTTGCTATAATGATGCTCGAAATGCTCACCGCTACTTATGAATTGTCGAAACTAAGGTGGGTGGAATAAGGAGAAGTAGATGAAGAGAATTTTAGTTGGTGGCTTTCACCATGAGTCCAATTCCTTTTCGAAAATAAAAAGCGGAATTAAAGATTTTCGGATTAGCCGAGGTCAAGAAATATTGGCCAATCTTTCCCCTAACAACTCCCTGACCGGCATTATTACAGGTTTGCAAGAGCAGGGTTATGAGCCTGTTCCTGCTCTCTATATGCGGGGTGTGCCTAATGGTGAAGTCGATTACAGTTTTTTCCGGGAAGTAAAAGAGGAATTTCTGGCCCTGGCCGAAAAAGAAGTAGGCAAAATTGATGCGATTACCCTGGCCTTACACGGGTCTATGCGGGTGGCCGGACTTGGCGAAGTGGAGGGGCTTATCCTTGAGGATTTACGAAAGCTCTTCCCGGGAATTCCCATTTTTTTCGCCCTTGATATGCATGCCACAATCAGTGAAAAAATGTACCGGTATTCAGACGGTTTTGTCGGTTATAAGACGGCCCCCCATACCGATTGTACGGAGACCGGGCGAAAAGCGGCTGAAATGACCATTTTCGCCTTGGAAACCGGTAGACTGCCGCAAACAGCCCTGGTTAAAGTACCCATGCTCTTAGCCGGAGAAAAGTCAGGAACGGATGTTGAACCCATGCGAACTTTGATTGAGGGCTTGCATGAATTGGAAAAGAACCCTGATGTTCTTTCCGCCTCCTATCTTTTAGGTTTCCCCTGGGCGGATAATCCGGACTCCTCAGTGAGTGTCAGCGTTGTTACAAAAGATTCCAAAGAAAAGGCAGAAAAATTAGCCAAGGAGCTGGCGGAAGTCTTTTGGCAAAGACGGCAGGAATTTTCTTTTGTTACGGAAGCCTATGGTGAAGAAGAGGCCGTAGAAAGGGCTTTCAGTTACCTGGAGGAAGGTGTATGGCCTGTCTACCTGTCTGATTCTGGTGATAATCCGACCGCCGGAGCCAGCTCGGACAATACAAAATTCTTAAGCTACCTGACCGGTAACGAAAAAGTGCAAAGCAGGCTGCAAAAGCTAAAGAGCCCCCTTATTTATGCCGGTTTTTATGATCCGGAGTCTGTGCAAAAGTGTGCCTCTAACTTAGGGAAGACCATAAGACTGGAAATCGGTGGCCGTTTTGATGATAGCCACCCCCCTGTGCCGCTTGAAGGTGAAGTTAAGGGCTACATAAAAGACTATGCCTATGCCGGCCTTCAAGGCGCTGTAGCTCTCTTTTTCACCAAGAATATCCAGATTATTCTTTCTGAGAAACATATTGGCTACACTGAGCCAAGGCTCATGGAGGAACTGGGGCTCAAACCGGAACTGGCGGATATTATTGTTTGCAAACTTGGCTATCTAACCCCCGGTCACCAGGCTCTGGCCGGGAAAAGTATTCTTGTCTTAACCGAGGGTAATAGCAATGAAGACTTGGAAAGTATAGACTACCGTTACATTCCCCGGCCTATTTATCCGCTAGACAAAGATTTCTCCTATGATGTAGACGACTATATAATGAGAAGGTAAGCTTTCTGTAAAACTTTTTGCTCAAATCTGGCCGGCAGAGCTAAGTAAAGCGGAGCAAGAAAAAATTATAGGGTGAAAAAATCCAAGGAACAAGTGCAGGCCGGAGATGCTATAAGAATGATGAGGGGACAAGGAGGAGAAGATAGGGGTGGCTAGTTTAAAAGAGAAATACAAGCTGGAAGTTTGCGTTGATTCCTATGAATCACTTCTTCGGGCGAGGGAGGCCGGTGCCGACCGCATCGAGCTCTGTGCTTCGCTTAAAGAGGGCGGTTTGACCCCCTCCTACGGCCTGCTTAAACTGGCAAGCAAGCTAGACGATATCCCCATTTACGTCATGATTCGTCCGCGGGCCGGTGATTTCCTCTATAGCGAAGCAGAGTATGAGACCATGCTGGAAGATATAAAAATTGTTAAAAAACTCGGCTTTCCCGGCATTGTCACGGGGATTTTGCAAGCTGACGGCAAGATAGATATGGAGCGGATGCAAGACTTACTCCGCTTGGCCTCACCACTTGATGCAAGCTTCCACCGGGCTTTTGACAACAGCCTATGTTTTGCAGAGGCCCTTGAGGACCTGGTCAGGCTGGGAATCAGGAGAGTACTAACTTCCGGCGGAGAAAAAACCGCTTTGGCCGGCTTAGGAAATATTTCCTCCTGGCAAAAGCGATTTGGCCGGGCCATTACGATTATGCCGGGTTCGGGCATTACAGGGGAGAATATCCGACAAATTTGTGAAAAAAGCCGTTGTTCTGAATTTCATTTGTCGGCCAAGAGCTTGCTTGACTCAAAGATGGACTACTCCGGCAAAAGGAATCCTGAGGATTTACCCATTCCGCAGGAAAGAATTTGGTCGAACGACATAGAGGAAATCAAGCAAGTGAAGATGATTTTAGAAGAATACGCTAGACTATCTGATGAGCTAGATGAGCTTAAAGATTAAAGCCTTAGCTGGCTAGAACAAATAAGGCAGGGGAGAGAATAGGCAAAGGAGTAAGATGCGAGGTGGGAAGAGATTACTATGCAGCTGGATAGAATAAGACAAGAATTGGGCGCCAAGTTATGGAAGACGATGGCCTATCATCCGAAATATGATGCGGAATATCTTCCCATTTACCAGATGCTCAAAGCCTACCGCAAGAGGCTTGCAGAAGAAGATGCGGAGGAGTTTTGTGTTGGAGTCTTACGTAATAAGTTGCTTGTCGAGAAAAAAAGCTTTCCGATTATCCGCGAAGGGCTAGAACTCGCACAAGACGACAGTCTAAGAGAGCCTTTAAGGGCTAGGGCTAGCTTTACCGCATATTATATTGACCGCCTAGTAAAAAGCTTCCTCTGGATTGTTGGGGGAAACGGCTTATTTCTAAAGGGTCCGGAATGGCTTGTCAAGCTTATCGGAGAAGGCTATCAGGAAGGCGGGCCAAGGTCCTTCGACCGGCAATTCTTTGAACGTGTTTTTAAACAAGACTTTTTTATTACAAGCGATGAGTCGGACCTTCTAGTGGTCGAAGAAAAACTTGAGATGCCTTGGCTGGTGAGCAACGAGGGCCTGCAAGCAAGTCCTCTGAAGGCGGAAGGACCCAAGTATGAAAATGTTATCGGCCTTGATCTGGGGGCCAGCCTCTTGGAAGTTTCCGCCTTGCATCAAGGCGAGCTCGTTTATAAGGCACAGAAAAGCTGGACACCTAAGCGGCAAAAATCACTGAACTATCATTACGAAGAAATCAGCCAGGCTATCCAAGAAGCAAAAGCGGCTTTATCCGGTCTTGACTTTATCGGTATCAGCAGTCCCGGTATAGTTTTAAACAACCAAATAAGGGAAAGTTCACTATTTCGCAATATTCCGCTAGACAAAAGCGCTGACCTGAAGGGTTTATTCCCCAAAATTTCTGAACGATTTGGCCATCTTCCCTACCGTCTTGTCAATGATGGGGAAGTGTCTGCCCTGGCAGGCAGGCAGGCCTGCGGAGGAAGCGGTATCTTAAGCCTTACTTTTGGAACCAGCCTTGGAGCCGGCTATATCAATCCGGACGCCGAATTCACCAACCGGACAAATGAACTGGCCTTTGTTCCTGTTGATGTAGGGGAAAGAGCCCTGGAAGACGAATGGTCAAAGGATACAGGGGTGGGGGTGAGCTACTTCTCCCAGGATGCAGCTATTAAACTGGCTAAAAGAGCCGGTATTGATTTTCGACCTTTTAAGACAGAACAAGAAGCCTTCCGACATATTACCCTGCTTTTAGAAGAGGCTGACCCACGGGCAAAAGACGTGTTTCGGGATATGGGTATCTATCTTGCCTATACCATTCCCTTTTATAAAGAGTGGTATGACTTCAGCCATCTTATCTTACAGGGGGGTGTTATGGCCGGAAAACATGGCGAAATAATCCGTAAAACGGCAAACGAGCTATTGAAGCAAGAGTTTCCTGAATTAGCCGGGAACATCCTGCTTCTAGATGCAGAAGAACTTGACTTGCCAAGTTTAGCCACAACAGCGGCTTTTCTTCATGGCGGATAGACAATATAGAAATAACGGCAGTTGTAACTAGCTGCTTGCAGGAGAAAGTGAAGGGGAAAATGAAAGCCATAGTCGGAGGGAAGATCTACCACAAGAACCGCTTTATAGAAGATGCCTACCTTATCTATGACGAGCGGATAGCCCGGATAGGCAGACGGGAGGATTTTTCTCCTAATGCCGTGGAAGAAATCCTGGAACTGGATGATGAAATCCTTGTCCCGGGTTTTATTGATGTTCACATTCACGGTTTTGCCGGCTGTGATGCCATGGACGGTGAAGTAGAAGCCTTGGAGACCATAGCCCGAAGTATCGTACAATACGGGGTAAGCTCCTTCTTACCCACAACAATGACCGGGGAGAAAAAGGCCATAGAGAAAAGTCTAAAGGCCATCCGACGGCTTCAAAATGACCATATTGTAGGAGGTGCCCGTATTTTGGGGGCCCACCTGGAAGGCCCCTTTATAAGCCCAAACTACCATGGTGCCCAGGCCAAAGAGCATATAGTGGATTTTACCGACAAAGAAGCTGCCGGCCTGGTCGAGCTTTTTGCAGAATATGGCGATGTTATAAAAATTATGACCCTAGCTCCGGAGATTAGGGGTGCCTTAGACTATATTGCCGGGCATTCTTCGGAAATAATATTTTCTTTAGGCCATACCGCCGCTTCTTTCGCCACCGCGCTCGAAGCCTTTGACATGGGAGCAAGAGGGGTCAGCCATCTCTTTAATGCCATGGCCCCCTTCCACCATCGGGAACCGGGACTTATCGGGGCCGCACTCGGGCAGCCGGAGGTCTATACCGAACTCATTTGCGACGGGATTCATGTCCACCCGGCTATCTACGAACTGCTTTTGCAACAAAAAGGAAACCGGCGCATTCTTCTGATTAGCGATGCTATGAGGGCCGGCGGCCTGGTTGACGGCGTCTATGAGTTTGGTGGCCAAGCTGTATCAGTGGCGAAGGGAGTTTGCCTTCTCGAAGATGGCAGGCTTGCCGGCAGTGTTTTAACTATTGATCAAGCGCTAAAAAACTTTTTCCATCACACAAGCCTTGCTCTTGAAGAAACTATCCCTTTGACCGCGGAAAATCAGGCCGAATACCTGGGTTTGGATAAAATAATCGGAAAAATTGAACCAGGTTATTTTGCCGACATGGTTATTCTTAATAAGAGTTTGGATGTCCTTCGTACAATCGTCGGCGGTGAAACGGTTTTTATGGCTCATCCTGCCTAAGCATTCTTCTGGCTATTTTATTAAAAGAAAGAATTCTAAATATTCTCTAATATGGTAAAGTAGCAAATAGTGATTTTTAGTCTCGTTGCCTGAAAGGCTAAAAGGCTTTTACTTTAGAACAATATTTCAAGGAGGATAAGGATGAAGATTAATTATCCAAAGGTACGAAAAGACGAGATAGAAGAGGAAAAATTTGGTGTCCTTGTGGCTGATCCCTACCGCTGGCTGGAGGATGAACAAAGCGAAGAAACAGCAAAGTTCATTGAAGAGCAAATGGCTGTGACCAAGGCTTATCTGGACAAAATCCCCGCTAAGGAAAAGATAAAAGACCGTCTGACAGAATTATATAATTACGAGAAGTACGGCGGTGCCTGGGTGTCTAAAGAAAAGATATTATTCACCTACAGTCCCGGATTGCAAAACCAGCCGTTTTGGTATTTGCAAGATGGCCTGGAAGGAGAAGAAGAGCTTCTGCTCGATCCGAACAGCCTGTCGGAAGAGGGAACCGTAGCTGCCACTTTACTAAGCCCATCCGCTGATAACAGATACGTCACCTATCTTGTTTCGGAGGCCGGGTCTGACTGGCAAAGCTTAAAAGTACTGGACCTTACAACAAAAGAGCCCCTCGAGGATGAACTTAACTGGGTTAAATTTACCTGGACCGCCTGGGAGGGCGACGGTTTCTACTATTCCGGCTATTCAGCCCCGGAGGAGGGAAGAGAGCTTTCCGCTATCAATGAAAATATGCGGGTCTACTACCACAAACTGGGGGATAAGCAAGAAAATGACCGGCTGGTTTACGAGGACCCTGCCCATCCCCTGCGCTATAACAGCTTGCGCAATACGGAAGATAAAAAACAAAAAATCCTGACTGTTTCCGAGGGGACCTATGGGGATGAAATTCTCTTGTTTGACGAGGAAAAAGAAAGTTTTATTCCTCTTTTGGAAGGTTTCCATGCCGACCGCCACTTCCTGGATAAATATGAGAATCAACTTTTGTTTTTGACGGATGAGGAGGCGCCAAACCGGAAGATTATTGCCTACGACCTGGAGAAGAAAGAGTTTACCGACTTCCTGAAAGAAGCTGACCATAGCCTGGAAAACGCTGTCCTCATCGGGGACTATCTTGTCCTTGCCTATCTGGTTGACGTAGCCTCCGAGCTGAGGATTTTGAATCTCAAGACGGGTGAAGAGGAGAAGCTGGACTTGCCGGAATTGGGTAATGTTTTCCTGGTTAGCGGTTCAGAGGAATTAGGCGGTTTTTTCTATACCTTCGGTTCGCTCAGTTCGCCTTTAACCAACTATTTCTATAGTTTTGCAACAAAAGAAACGAGCGTGTTTAAAAAGTCGGAATTAGCTATTGATACGTCTGATTTTGTTACCGAGAGACATTTTGTCGAGGCCTCGGACGGGGCAAAAATCCCCCTCTTTCTCATGTACAAAAAGGGACTTAAGAAAGATGGAACTAACCCGACCCTCCTATACGCCTACGGAGGTTTTTCCGCCTCTACCCAGCTAAACTTCAAGCTAACCAGTGCCTATATTGTGGACCGGGGAGGCATCTATGCCCAAGCCAATATTCGCGGTGGTGATGAATACGGGGATACTTGGCACAGACAGGGTATGCTCCTTAACAAGCAGCGTGTCTTTGATGACTTTATTGAATGCTCCGAGTATCTTATAGAGCAGGGCTATAGCTCCAGTGAAAAATTGGCCATTGAAGGAGCCTCTAATGGCGGTCTCCTAATGGGGGCTGTGATGAATCAAAGGCCCGACCTCTATCGTGTTGTTTTCCCTTGCGTGGGCGTTATGGATATGCTCCGCTACCATCTTTTTACGGTTGGCTGGGGTTGGATACCGGAATTTGGCAGTCCGGATGAAGAAATTTACTTTAAATATCTTTTAAAGTACTCACCCTTACACAATATCGAGGAGAAGGACTATCCCAGTGTCATGATCCGGACAGCGGACCATGATGACCGGGTTGTTCCGGCCCATTCCTTCAAATATGGGGCTGCTTTGCAAGAGAAAAACACCTCAGACAATCCGATACTACTGAGGATTGATAAAGATGCCGGCCACGGTGCAGGAAAGTCCCTGGAAAAAATCATTGATGAGCAGGTAGATAAGTTTGCCTTCCTCTTCTATGAGATGGGGCGCTAGCTGTAAAGGGAATGCCGACTATACCATATTGCTTAGCAGGATACTAAGACAGCTTCTTGTCTTTTGCGGTAAGAATGAATAAAAGGTCTGAACTTCTTGTTTTTGAGGTTCAGGCCTTTTTACAGATTGAACTTTCAGCGTTTGCGAGCCCTGTAGTTCCGGATAGTGGTCAAACTTCTGTAAATTCTTCCGGCGTTCCCTCGAGTTTGACAGCCTTGTTCTTTCTCAAGGACAGCCCAACATCATAAATCCAGTTTCATGTATATGGCATTGTCTAAAGGATTGTTGTTGTAGCATGCTATCTCGTAAAAACCATATTTCTTGTACATATGAAGTGCCGCCTCTAAAAAGGGAAGCGTATCCAAAAGCATATGAGAATAACCGATGTCTCTTGCATCCGCCAGTATCTTTTCTAGCAGGCGGCTGCCGATTTTCTTCCCCCTAAATTCCGGCCTGACATAAAGCCGCTTCATTTCACAGTTTTGCTCGTCCATTTTTCTGAGTCCGATACAGCCGGCGAGTTTCCCCTCATAATAGGCTAGATATAAGCGGCCCCAGGGCAGACCGTATTTTTCTTCCACATCTTCTATTTCTGCATCAAAACCCTGGATATCAAGATATCCCTTAAAAGAAGGCTCGCCGGTAACTAAGAGCTTTGAGTATTCGGAAAATAACAGGCCTATTTCAATGGGATGGTCATAAGCAGGTATTATCTCCAATTTCATTATCCGATACCTCCTTCTAATTTATTTTGTGTGAAGCATATCCTTCTTCCTTAAGGATTCTACTTGTCCTTGCCATTAGTTTAGCTTATTTTTTTAATCTTCTTCAAGCAAGTCAATATTCTCTATTCCTCTCCCGCACTTTCCTACAAGACATCGGCAAAGAACCTCAGGGCATTGGCATAGGCAATTTTTTCAATCTGGTCATCGGAAAAGCCCTCTTTGGCTAAAGCGTCAAAGATCAAGGGAATTTTTGTGGGGTTGTCAATTTCCAGCTTGCCACGAACGCCGTCCAAGTCACTGCCCAGGGCAACAAAGTCTATGCCGCCGATATTCACCATGTGCTTGATATGGCGGATTATGTCGACCAAACGGCTTTCCTTGCAGTTCCTTTCGTTCTGCAGGAAGCCGGGATAAAAGTTTAGGCCGGCAATACCCCCTTTATTGGCCAGGGCCTTAATCATGTCATCACTTAGATTACGACGGTGGGGGCTAAGGGCACGGCTGTTGGAGTGGGAAGCCAGTACCGGTTTTTCAGATAACTCCAGGACATCCCAAAAGCCACCGTCAGATAAATGAGATACATCAATCATGATGCCCAGTTCATTTAAATAGGGGATAGCCTCTTTAGCAAAAGCGGTTAGGCCCTTTGCCATTTCCCCGGCATCAAAAGAACTTGGATAACCAAAGCAGTTGGGGTAATTCCAGGTTAGTGTGATAAGGCGGATGCCATCCTCATAGACTTTTTTTATTCGGTCCAAGCTAGCCCGGATGATTCGCCCGTCTTCAATGGACAAGAGGCCGCTTATCTTGCCGGCCGACCGGTTCATTTCTATTTCTTCGACACTTCCGGCAAAGGCAAAGTCTTCAGCGTTTTCCTCCAGGGTATTCCTGAAAATAGACAGGCAAGATTGGTAGTAGGCGTCATCACCCGCCAGCTGTTCATCTTCACTCAGACCGGAGGGCATAAAAATAGCGAAGACCTGGCCCAGCTGCCGGACTTCCTTCATCCGCTGAATATCTACCATCAAGTCGGGCTGATTGGTTAAATCCTTAAACTTTCCGGCATGGGCACGAAATAGGGAATCACAGTGCAAATCAATGAAGGTCATCTTCCGGCTCTCTTTCTGTATTGCTATTTTCTTATTCTACAAGAAAAGGATAGAAGCTTGATTAGCATTTTACAAGCTCCTTAAAGTAGAATAATGAAAAAAACTTTCAAAACAAGTACACTTAACGAGATAATAATAAAAGATGCCGGATGTGGAAACATCTTGGGGGAGAGGAGCACTATGCGCCAGCTATATATTCGACAAAAGGTCTTTAAGCTAAGAGACTCATACCCTGTCCTGGACCAGACGGGAAGTGCTGTCTACCAAGTTGAAGAGGACTTTAAATTTTTTGGGCATACCGTCCATGTCAACCATACCGATGGAACACGTTCCTTTGTTATCGATAAAGAACTCTTTACCTTTCTGCCCTTTTATCGAGTAGAATTCAGTGATGGTAGGTCCATGACCATCAAGCAACATTTCACCTTCTTCAAGAAAGAGTTTGAGATACACTCAGAGTCGCATTCTCTTAGCGTTCAGGGCGATTTTTTCGATTTAAACTTTGACGTCTGCAACGGAGAAGAGCGGGTTGGTCATATTCAGCGCGAATGGCTTAGCTGGGGAGATACTTTTGTCATTTCTGTATTTAACCAAGCCTTTGAAGAAGAGCTGCTTGCCCTACTGATTGTGGTCGATAGGGTTCTTGATGACCAGCAGCGTTCCAATAATTAACCGCTTGCCGGATAAAGGATGGACGTTTTAAGTATGAGCTTGTTCAGGCCTTGCGAAGAATTATTGAGAAAAATGGGGGTTTCCTCGAAAACAAGGAAAACAACTAGCTTGATGAAAAGGGCCGGCGGATTCTTAATGGCGGACGTGCGGTATTAACTAGACGCTGTTGGCTTAGCTCATAGGAGGGCTGGGGAGGAGAGTATGAAAAAGGAATATATAGCTAAGGACTGCCCGGTATTTAGCAAATGCGGAGGATGCGAGTTTTCCCATAGGCAGTATGAAGGCACTTTACAAAAGAAAACAGCTTGGGTAGAAGAGCTTCTTCAGCATAAGCTGGAGGGCTGCGAAGGGATGGAAGACCCTTTCTACTATAGGAATAAGGTCTATGCCGCCTTTTCCTATGAGCGGGGGAATATCCTCATGGGCAACTATGAGGCGAATTCAAAACGGATTGTAGACATTGACCACTGCCTGATTGAAGATCAGAAGGCCCAGGAAATTAACCAAACGGTCAAAGGGCTAGCTAGGTCCTTTAAGTGGTCTGTCTATAGTCCGCAGAGTGGCCGGGGCTTGCTGAAGGGTTCGCTCGTCCGTGCCGGTAAGCGAAGCGGAGAGTACTTGTTAACCCTTGTTGTCACTTCGCCTACCATCCCTTCGGCCAAAAACTTTGCCAGGGCAATCGTAAAAGAACATCCGGAAATAAAGAGTGTTGTGTATAACATAAATGAGCAAGATTCCAGCCTTATCCTCGGAGAAAGAGAACAAGTTTCCTACGGGCCCGGCTTTATTTACGACAGGCTCTTTGACCTGGACTTTCGTATCAGTTCTCAGAGCTTTTATCAAGTCAATCCCCCCATGGCAGAAAAGCTCTATCAAAAGGCCATTGAGTTTTTAGGCCTAAAAGGCCGGGAAATCTTAATCGATGCCTATTGCGGTATCGGGACCATCAGTCTTTATGCCGCCCGCTTTGTAAAACAAGTTTATGCCGTCGAATACAGCAAAGAAGCCATCCGTGATGCCATCTTCAACGCAAAGAGAAATACGATTAAAAATGTCTATTTTTCCGCGATGGATGCCGGCGAATACCTGCTTGGAGCCTATGAAGACCAAGTGGCGGCAAGGAAAAGCAGGGAAAGCTATGTAAAAGCAGATGCCATGATTATAAATCCTCCAAGAAGTGGGCTGGATGATAAGGTAAAAGAAGCCATTCTTAAATTAGAAGTTCCTAAGATTGCCTATATCTCTTGCAATCCGGAAGCCTTAGCAGAAGACTTGGCCGTTCTGAAAAAGAAATATAAGTTAGAAAGAGCCCATGCTTTTGACATGTTCCCTTGGACCGGGCATGTGGAGACGCTAGCCCTATTGTCCAAACTTGATGTCGACAAACGACCTTGAGGTGGATAAGCTCGATTTGACTTCCGCAGAAAGCGAAGCAACTTATGCTGAGGTATTTTAGGATGATGTGCTATCTTGGCTTTCGTTTTCTTGCCTTAATCAAAGTATGTAGGCAACTTTGATTAAACACTCGATTTTAGAGCAAGCCAAAATACTTTTCAAAAAAGATAAGCAGTTTTTCTATGATGCCTTGCTTCTTGACGGTCCGGTTTTCTCTGCCGAATCTTGATACCGGCGGCATCAGTCTATCTATTGATGTTCCCGTGGTTTTCATTACACCGTCTCTGAAGGCGTTATCAATAAACCTTCTTGCTTCGTCGGGTTTTAATCTTTCTTCTTCTATGAGTTTATCGATATCGTCTTCTTTGCTTTTATTGACAAATTCCTGCCACTCATCATCTACTTCAGTGGAGATATTAACCTGTGCAATAAAGTTCTTAATAAGCTCTTTTTTACTTCTAAGCTCTAATGAGGAATTTACTGCCTTATCTATTGTCGCTAAAATAGTTTTGTCTTGACAATTGGAGTCCTTATACTTGGCAACCAACATAAGAATGTAATCAATATTGACCTCGATTTGGCGAATAAGCTCTATTTCGAAAATAATATCTTCGTTTATATTTTCTTTTTCACCGATAATATCCGGTTTGAATGCTTGGTATAAATCGATATACACACTCTGATAATCTTGCAAGTCCCTTTCTTCCAAGAGTGTGTCCTCTGCAAATTCGTCGAAGCAGGTTAGGATATTTCTCAGCCTCAAAATTTTGCCGAAAAGCTTGATAAATTCCTTTTGCTTTTCTTCTCCTATGATGGCTTGACCCAAGGGATATCCCTGCTTTAGTTCACTTATTAACTCGACATAGCCCGGTTTGTGAGTGCCGTTTTCATCATATCCGTTATAATATTCCTTGTAGGTTTTTAGAAGGACAATGCCTCCGGCATCTTTGTCACCGAATAAGGCTATTGCCTTATCGGTTTCTTCCTTTAAGTCTCTGAAGCAAACAATATTACCGAAGGTTTTAACACTGTTTAATATTCTGTTCGTTCTTGAAAATGCTTGAATCAGACCGTGCTGTCTTAAATTTTTATCTACCCATAATGTATTTAACGTAGTGGCGTCAAAGCCTGTTAAAAACATATTGACGACAATTAGAATATCGATTTCTCTGTTCTTAACCCTCAAGGACAAGTCTTTATAATAGTTTTGGAATTTTAAAGCGGAGCTGTCAAAATTGGTATTGAACATCCTGTTATAGTCTTTAATTGCCGAATCTAAAAAGTCTCTTGAGCTTTGGTCTAAACTCCCCGTGTTTAAATTTTCATCGGGCAAGATCCCATCAATCTCTTCTTCATTAGGCGAAAAAGAAAAGATGGTGGCAATTTTTAAGTTCGAATTTTTCTCGGATATCTGTTTTTTTAATTCTTTGTAATACTGTATTGCCATGGCAATAGAGGCAGCAGCAAATATGGAGTTGAAGCCTGCCAGCCTTCGCTGTTCTCTTTTTTCTAGCTTTTTCTTGCTCTCCTTATCAACTTCTTCCCACTTTGCTGTAAAAGAATAATAACTTTGCCTTTTTGTTTTTCGGTCAAAGTGTTCCAAGATATAATCTACAATTTCGGAAACTCTTTCAGGGGCAGCCAGAGCTTTTTCTCTGTCTATGGCATAAACTTTTTCATCCTTGATATTATCCGGTGTTTTAATGGTATTTATAAAGTCGATTCTAAAGGGCAGAACATTGCCGTCATTTATGGCGTCTACTATGGTGTAGGTGTGAAGTTTGTCACCGAATACTTGCTGTGTGGTTCTAAACGCCGGATTCCCGCCGGAGGGAGCATTTGCAGCAAATATAGGGGTGCCGGTAAATCCGAAAATATGATAATTTTTGAAGTGCTTGATTATATTTCTGTGCATGTCACCGAACTGTGAACGATGACATTCATCAAAGATTAAAACCACATGTTTTTTATATATGTCATGCTTCTTGTTTTTCTTTATAAAAACATCCAACTTTTGAATGGTGGTTACAATTATTTTGTATTCATGGTAACCACCGTTTTTATTTCTGTCCTCCAACTGTCTTTGCAGAACTTGTGTTGAAGTGTTGCCGTTGGCGGCACCTTTTTCAAATCGGTCATATTCTCTCATAGTCTGGTAGTCCAAATCTTTTCTGTCTACCACGAATATGACTTTATCAATGGAAGGCATTTTGCTTGCAAGAATTGCGGTTTTAAAACTGGTCAACGTTTTCCCGCTTCCTGTTGTGTGCCAAATATATCCGCCTGCTTCAATCGTACCCATCTTTTTATAGTTGCTAGATATGGTAATTTTATTTATGATCCTCTCCGTTGCCGCAATCTGATAAGGTCGCATCACAAGGAGCAAATCCTCACTCGTAAATATACAATACTTGGTCAGGATATTTAGCAGTACATGCTTGGCAAAAAAGGTCTTTGTGAAGTCAATCAAATCCGGAATTAACTTGTTATTGGCGTCAGCCCAGAAACTTGTAAATTCAAAACTGTTACTTGTCTTTTTGCTCTTACGTCTGGTAGATGCCTTTTGTTCCTTAATATGGGCTTCCCTTGTAGTATTGCTGTAATATTTGGTGTGAGTACCGTTAGAAATGACAAAAAGCTGGACATACTCAAAAAGACCATGACTTGCCCAAAAGCTGTCTCTTTGATAGCGGTTTATCTGGTTAAAAGCTTCTCTGATGGCTATGCCTCTTCTTTTAAGTTCTATATGAACAAGCGGTAAACCGTTGACTAAAATAGTTACATCATAGCGTGTGGGACGGTGCCCGGAATTTTCCTCATACTGATTGATGACTTGCAAACGATTGTTGTGGATATTGTTTTTGTCTATAAGATAGATATTCTTTGTGCTTCCGTTATCAAGTTTTAAAACCTGAACATGGTCATCCTGAATTTTTCTTGTCTTTTCTACGATACCTTCATTGGCATTGGCTATAGACTGATTGAAAAACCTTTCCCACTCACCATCAGTGAAGGTAAAGTCATTAAGTTTTTCCAACTGATGCCTTAGATTTTCTATAAAAGAAGTTTCGTTGGATATTTTATAATACTCATAGCCTTGAGATTCAAGCTGTTTAATGAAAGCCTTCTCCAAAGCGGCTTCACTTTGATATTTTTGTCCTTCAGCCCTATACTCCGGTATATATTCGGCAAAAACAGTCGCTTCGTCGGTGCTTGCAAGGATGTTATAGTTCGTCATCTTATGCCTCCGTTGAATCTAATTCTTTAAAGGACAAGAGTTTATCTCTGTAATACTCGTATTGCTTTTGTCTGGCTTCTATTTCGGCTGGGAGGCCGATGGAGATATCGTTAACAAGGGCATCGAACTTGTCAAGGATGGAGACAATGCGTTCTTGTTCGGATAGGGGTGGGATGGGGATTTTATAGGCCAATAACTTTTCTTGCCTTAATCTTGTTACTTTTGCACCATGGGCATATCTTTCTTTATACTTGCTAAAATCTGTTCCTTGTAACAAGTAAGTTATGTATTTTGTATTTTGATTGTGTCTAAAGGCAAACATATCTCCGCTGATACATACTTCTTCGCCTAACCATGCAAGAGGTTTACATATGTCCTCAACATTCTCGCTTACCCCTGCAATGAGCACATCTCCATTTTTAGCCTTTTTTAGTCTTTTTGATTGTTCCAATGAAACAAATGATATTGTTTCATAAGCACTGGTGCCATAATAAGTATGTATCTGCCCATAGTGAATACATGGAAACCCTTTATCAACGAAATCGGATTTTTGCAATCCGCTTCCCCTTATAAGTTTTCCAATTTCACCTAAAGTCTTCCACTCCACCTCATCTCCAAATATCAACAACTCATCCCTATAATACTCATATTGTTTCTTCCTTGCTGTAAGCTCCGCTGTAAGCTCCGCTGTAAGCTCCGTGAAATTGTCCAAGATACGGACAATTTCAGCTTGGATTGGGAGGGGTGGAATGGGAACCCTCAATCTTGCGACATCACTAGCATATACATGGGGAACTCCTCCACCTTTTTGCATTCTATAAATAATGTCTTGTTTGTCTTTTAAAAAATGGTATAAGAACTTTATATTGATAAGATTTTTATCTGGTTTAACAGTAAAAGCATCTGATACAAAAATAGGTTCATTCCAAAAAGATACAAAACCTGAGTAAGCACCACTACTCGAAATAGTAATCGTATTTCCTTTACGATTATATTTGTCAATATAATAAGCTGGTCCTTGACCTCCCGCAATTACAGGTATAGTACCCTCAATGGCATCTTTTTTTGTTATAGATTTGCCTTTTTGGAAATTACAAACATCCCCTAGTTTTCTGTACTCAACCCCATCCGGGCACAACTCTTTTATCAGTTCATCAAGCCTACTCACAATCTTCACCGCCTTTATTGTCCTTGTCAGCCATGCTGTCCTTGTCCGCTTTCTTGAGTAGCTTCTTCACTTCTCTATCAAAATCCGACTCAATTTTTTGAGTCTTGTTAAACTCCTCATATTCAATAATAGCTTTACTGTCCGCTTGTTTTTTTGAGATGCTTCCCTTGCCGGAGAGGATTTTAAATCGTCTGAACTCTAAAAATGCATTTATGCTTTGAGAAAAATCGTCCATAGTAAAAACATATTCATCTTCAATTAAATCCTCAACATAATCAAAATAGCCTGAAACCGCTCTTTCCAATCTCCTTATCTGCTTTTCATCAAGATAGTTTTTGGCAATGGTTACATCGGATTTTAATATTCGTCTGTCCGGGGCATTTTTCCAAGTAGTCAGCCCCATATTTTCTTTTTTTGAATCTGCTTTTGAATGTATGATTTCGGCGGCCGTTTGACCGGTAATGGCATAATGGAATTTATTTTGCACCATTGCGTAAAAGGTTTTTGTAGTTGGCGAGTTTTTATCATAATCAATACTGCATTCAGCAAATATATCGGTTATTTGCTGCCAGATACGCCTTTCGCTGGCTCTGATTGAGCGAACACGCTCTAATAATTCTCTAAAATAATCTTTGCCGAAGCTTGTTTTGCCTTGCTTTAAACGCTCATCATCCCACACCAAGCCTTTTGTCATATATTCCCTTACAACTTTTGTCTCCCATATACGGAATTGTGTTGCTTTGTACGAACTTACACGGTATCCAACGGAAATAATGGCATCAAGATTGTAAAATTTTTGCTTTCTCCTAACCATTCTTGAGCCTTCTTTTTGAACTACCGAGAAATCCTCGGAAGTTGAAGTTTCGCTTAATTCTCTTTCTTTGTATATATTTTTTAAATGTAGAGAAATATTATCGCTTGAACAGTCAAATAACTCCGCCATGGACTTTTGTGTAAGCCAAATAGATTCATCCTTGATTATGGCATTCACCGAAATATCATGTTCCGGAGTGCTGTACATTAAAAACTGTAATTCATTTTTCATGATTCCACCCCGATTTCAGCCACAATTTCATCTATTGCTTTACGGAGCTCATGCTGTCTTTTAACAATTTCCTCGATCTCTTTATTAAGTACTTTGATGTCAATTTTTTCTCTTGTATCTTCAATTTCTACATAGGTTGACACCGAAAGATTGTAGTCTTCCTCGGCGATTTCGGCATTAGGAACAAGTTTGGAGAAATAGTCTATTTCCTCTTTGTTTTCATATACCTTTACTATCTTTGCTATATTTTCATCTGTCAATTTATTATTGTTTGTAACCTTCACAAACTCTTTAGACGCATCGACAAAGAAGGTTGAGTTTTCAGCCTTCGATTTCTTCAATACCATTATGCAGGTGGCAATGGATGTGCCGAAAAACAGATTATCGGGAAGTTGGATTATGCCGTCCACATAGTTGTTATCAATAAGATATTTCCGTATCTTCTGTTCCGCTCCACCCCTATACATGACACCCGGGAAGCATACGATAGAAGCTGTTCCATTAGTGGCAAGCCATGCCAAACTGTGCATGATGAAGGCTAAATCGGCTTTTGATTTCGGTGCCAGCACCCCTGCCGGCGAGAATCTCGGGTCATTTATAAGTAGAGAGTTGCCGTCTCCCTCCCATTTAATTGAGTAGGGCGGATTTGAAACAATTACCTCAAAAGGTTCATCGTCCCAGTGCATGGGGTCTGTCAGTGTATCCCCATGAGCAATATCAAATTTATCAAAATCCACATCGTGGAGAAACATATTAATTCTACATAAGTTATAGGTGGTTAGATTGATTTCCTGTCCGAAAAAACCTTGTCTGACATGGTCTTTGCCAAGTATTTTAGCTGACTGTAGAAGTAGGGAGCCAGAGCCACAGGCGGGGTCATAGACCTTGTTAACCTCGCTTTTCCCGACTAAGGCGATTCTCGTTAAAAGTTCGGAAACCTCTTGAGGTGTAAAGAATTCACCACCGGATTTTCCTGCATTTGAAGCGTACATACTCATCAAAAACTCATAGGCATCGCCGAAAGCGTCAATTTTATTGTC
The DNA here is from genome assembly GCA_023622515.1 of Bacillota bacterium. GTDB lineage: Bacteria > Bacillota > Clostridia > Saccharofermentanales > DTU023 > SFFI01. Next base: position 42,780 of record JAMNZB010000042.1, read on the forward strand.
CTGATAGTTACCGAGTTTCATCTCGGATACGGAGTTTATGAGTTTCACAAGCTTGTCATTTCTTCTGGCAACGGTATTACCGAGTTTATTGGAGTTAACGTCCATATCATCAAACAGACCTTTAAAATTGTCCTCACTGTCGGTACCGAGAGCTGAGTTTTCTATGTTTTTAAATATAGTTTCCAAAGTCTCATTTAAATTTTCATCATCTTTAGCTCTTAATTTCAGGTTGTGAAACAGTTCGCTCGGCAAAATAAAAAAACCTTTGGTTTTTACCAAATCCTCTCTTGCCGATTCGGCCTCTTCATCCGATAAGTTGGCATAGTCAAAGTCTTCAAACCCGGCCTCGTGTTCACCTTTATTAATATATGCGGTAATATTCTCTGAAATATATCGATAGAAAAGCATACCGAGAACGTACTGTTTAAAGTCCCAGCCGTCCACGGAACCTCTCAGATCATTTGCCATATTCCATATGGTACGGTGTAGTTCCGCTCTTTGTTGTTCACTCTGACCGGCCATTTTATTGATTCTCCTCCCTCATTAGTAACGAATTTATTTTCATGAAAAATCTATTTAGAATTAAGCTAAATAAATATATTTTTCAAATATAAATTGCAGACACAGCCAGTATACAATAGGCAATATCTTTTTTCACACACCGCATAATTGCTATATCTTGCTATTAATAAATAAAGACAAAAGCAAAGAATCAGTAGGTACATATTGATTTCCTAAGAATATGAGAAAGCTTTAAGTATGAGTTTGGACAATGATACCCATGTGGAGACCCTAGCCCTGCTACTGAAAAAGTAATAAGATTAAAAAATAGGGGGTGAACATCCTTGTTCCCCATTTGAATAGAAATCGGAGATAAAAAAAGTGGAATCTTTAGTTGACGCCATTGATAAGCTGTTCACGGAAGAAGTATACAAGTGTGTTATCAGTAATCCGTCAAAGAAGAAGGAAAAATATAAGAAGATCGTATTGGATTATTTAGATGGCTGTTACTTTATTGAAAAGTATACGGAAAGGCAAGTCTTCCATGAGAAGATGGAGTTTCTTGAGGCTAAAAAATATATACAAGAGCTTCTGGACGGCTCATATAGAAATCTTAACTCCTGGGACGCTGACCATGAATATAGCTTGCAGATTAGCAAAAGAGGAAAGCTCTTTTTGAAAAAGAAAAGTACCACAGGACAAAATGCCCCGAAAAAGAAACGTACCCATAATAGAGAGAAAAATTATATTTTAGAGCAGGGAAGATGCATTGAGCCCTTAATTGA